>CALMVT010000219.1:27744-46677 GCA_937873175.1 uncultured Acetobacteraceae bacterium
GGGCAGGAACACCTTCCAGCCGAGCCGCATCAACTGGTCATAGCGGAAGCGCGGGAACGTTGCCCGCACCCAAACGAACATGAACAGCACGAGGCAGATCTTGGCGATGAACCAGATCGGGCCGGGCACCCAGGTGAAGGGCGGGAACGGGATCGGGCTGAGCCAGCCGCCGAGGAACAGGATCGCCGTCATCGCCGACATCAGGATCATGTTGGCGTACTCGCCGAGGAAGAACAGCCCGAAGGTCATCGCGCCGTACTCGACGTGGAACCCGCCGACGATCTCGCTCTCCCCTTCCGCCAGGTCGAACGGCGCGCGGTTGGTTTCGGCCAGGATCGAGATGAAGAACACGATGAACATGGGGAACAGCGGGATGAAGAACCACACGTGCTCCTGGGCGCGCACGATCTGCGTCAGGTTCAGGCTGCCGGCGCAGAGCAGCACGGTGACGATGACGAAGCCCATGCTGACCTCGTAGCTCACCATCTGCGCCGCCGAGCGCAGTGCCCCGAGGAAGGCGTACTTCGAGTTGCTAGCCCACCCGGCGATGACGATGCCGTAAACGCCGAGGCTGCTGATCGCGAACAGGTACAGGATGCCGACGTTAATATCCGCGACCGCCCAACCGTCGTTCACGGGGATCACCGCCCAGGCAATCATCGCCAGCGTCATGGTCAGCAAGGGCGCGATCACGAACAGGATGCGGTTCGACCCCGTCGGGATGATCGTCTCCTTGGTCAGCATCTTCAGCGCGTCGGCAAAAGGCTGCCACAGGCCGAACGGCCCCACTACGTTGGGGCCTTTGCGCGCCTGCATCGCCGCCAGCACCTTGCGCTCAGCCAGAGTGAGGTAGGCGACGCTCATCAGCACCGGCACCAGCATGGCCAGCGTCTGCACGACGGTCAGCAGCAAGGTGCCGAAAGGGGTGGCGATGAATGCGCTCACCCGTCCTACTCCGCCGCCTGGAGCATCGGCGTCACGTAGGTTCGGGTGCACTCGGCCATGGTGGCGCTGGCGCGGTTGATGGCGTTGGTCTGGTAGTAGTTGACGACGGCTGGTAGCAGCGGCTCGCGGTCTACCCCCGCCGGGTCACCGGACGGCCCAGCCTGGTCCGTGCAGCCGCGGTGCGGCAGTTCCTGCAGGGTCTTGAACACCGGGTTCACCGCGGCCAAGCGGTCCCGCACCTCCTGGATGCTGTCATAGGGCAGCGGCTTGCCGAGCACGGCGCTGAACGCGCGCAGGATGGCCCAATCTTCCCGCGCTTCGCCCGGCGGCTGCACCGCGACGTAGCCGCGCTGCACCCGGCCCTCCGTGTTCACGTAGGTGCCGCCCTTTTCCGTGTAGGCGGCGCCGGGCAAGATCACGTCGGCGCGGGCCGCGCCGCGGTCGCCGTGGTGACCCTGATACACGACGAACGTGTTCGCGCCGATGGCGGCGATGTCGAACTCGTCCGCGCCCAGCAGCCACAGCAGGTCCACGCCGCCGCCCAGCATTGCGGGCAGCGCCTTGCCGCCCAGCCCCGGCAGGAAGCCGAGGTCAAGCGCTCCCACCCGCGCCGCGGCCGTATGCAGCACGTTGAAGCCGTGCCACTCGGGCGTCAGCGCGCCGACGGAGGCGGCAAGCGCCCAGGCCGCCGCCAGTATTGCGGCCCCGTCCGGACGACGCAGCGCGCCTTGCCCGACAATCACCATGGGCCGCTTGGCGCCGCGCAGCATCTCTGCCGCGTCCTCGATGGCGGCCACGCCGTCTCCGAGATGCCGCGCTGCGTAGGTCAAGTCGGCGGGCTGCCCGACATAGGCGACGGGGTAGCCGCCGTGGTTCAGCCGCTTGCGGATGCGGGCGTTCAGCACCGGCGCTTCGCGCCGCGGGTTGCTTCCGACTAGCAGGATGGCGTCCGCATCCTCGATGCCGGCCACCGTCGTGTTGAACGTGTAGAAATCCCGCCGCCCGCCGTCCAGCGCCGCGCCATCCTGGCGGCAGTCCAGGTCCTGCGAGCCGAGCGAGGCCATCAGGTCCTTGAGCGCCACCATGCTCTCGGCGTCGCACAGGTCGCCCGCCACCGCGCCGATGCGCTCGCCGGGCAGGTCCTTGAGCTTGGCGGCGATGGCGCCGAACGCCTCCGGCCAGCTCGCCGGGCGCAGCTTACCGTCCTGGCGCACCCAGGGCTTATCGAGGCGGCGGCGCTTCAGCCCGTCATGGCTGAACCGCGACTTGTCGCCCAGCCACTCCTCGTTCACGTCCTCATTGGTGCGCGGCAGAATGCGCAGCACCTCGGAACCGCGGGCGTCCACCCGGATGTTCGACCCCAGCGCGTCGTGCACGTCCACGCTATCGGTCTTGCGCAGCTCCCACGGGCGCGCGGTGAAGCTGTAGGGCTTGTTCAGCAACGCGCCGACCGGGCAGATGTCGATCAGGTTGCCGGACAGTTCGGTGGTCAGCGCCTTTTCGATGTAGGTGCCGACCTCCATGTTCTCGCCGCGCGAAGTGGCACCCATTTCCGCGACCCCTGCGACCTCGCTGCTGAACCGGATGCAGCGGGTGCAGTGGATGCAGCGGGTCATGAACGTCTTGACCAGCGGCCCCAGGTACTTGTCCTTCACCGCCCGCTTGTTCTCGGCGAAGCGGGAATGGTCCATGCCGTAGGAATACGCCTGGTCCTGCAAGTCGCACTCCCCGCCCTGGTCGCAGATCGGGCAGTCGAGCGGGTGGTTGATCAGCAGGAATTCCATGACCCCGCGGCGTGCCTGGCGGACTACGGCGGTGTCGGTCTTGACCACCATACCGTCCGCCACGGGGTATGCGCAGCTTGCCACCGGCTTCGGCGCTTTTTCGACTTCCACCAGGCACATACGGCAATTCCCGGCGACAGACAGCCGCTCGTGGTAGCAGAAACGCGGGATTTCGACGCCCGCGGCTTCGCACGCCTGCAGGACCGATGCGCCATTCGGGACTTCGACCTCGGTCCCATCGACGGTCAACTTGGCCATTACGCTGTCTTTCTTTGAACCTGTTTGAACCTGGCAGCGCGCTATTCGGCCGCCATCGGCATCGGCCGCGGCGCCCGCGCGGCCTTGTATTGGGCGATGCGCTCCTCCATCACCGGGCGGAAGTGCCGGATCAGGCCTTGGATCGGCCAAGCCGCGGCGTCGCCCAGCGCGCAGATCGTGTGCCCCTCGACCTGCTTCGTTACCTTCTCCAGGGTGTCGATCTCCTCGATCTCCGCCCGGCCCTGCACCATGCGGTGCATCACCCGCATCATCCAGCCGGTGCCTTCCCGGCACGGCGTGCACTGGCCGCAGCTTTCGTGCTTGTAGAACTGTGCCAAGCGGTCGATGGCCCGGATCACGTCGGTGGACTTGTCCATCACGATCACGCCCGCCGTGCCCAGCCCCGACTTCACATCGCGCAGGCTATCGAAGTCCATCAGCACGGTGTCGCAGATGTCCTTGGGGATCAGCGGCACGCTGGACCCGCCGGGAATCACCGCGAGCAGGTTGTCCCATCCCCCGCGCACCCCGCCGGCGTAGCGGTCGATCAGCTCGCGGAGCGGGATGCCCAGCTCCTCCTCCACGTTGCACGGCTTGTTCACGTGGCCGCTGATGCAGAAGATCTTGGTGCCGGCGTTCTTCGGGCGGCCGAGCGCCGAGAACCAAGCGCCGCCCCGGCGCAGGATGGCGGGCACCACTGCGATGGTCTCGACGTTGTTCACCGTGGTCGGGCAGCCATACAGCCCCACCGCCGCCGGGAACGGCGGCTTGAGCCGCGGCATCCCCTTCTTGCCTTCCAGGCTTTCCAGCAGCGCCGTTTCCTCGCCGCAGATGTAGGCGCCGGCGCCGCGGTGCACATACAGCTCGAAGTCGTAGCCCGACCCCGCGGCGTTCTTGCCGACTAGGTTGGCCTCGTAAGCCTGGTCCACTGCGGCCTGCAGGTTGCGGGCCTCGTTGTAATACTCGCCGCGGACATAGATGTAGCAGGCCGACGCGCCCATCGCGAAGGACGCGATCAGGCAGCCCTCGATCAGCTTGTGCGGATCATGGCGCAGGATGTCGCGGTCCTTGCAGGTGCCGGGCTCGCTCTCGTCGGCGTTGATGACGAGGTAGGAGGGCCGCCCGTCCGGTGGGGCCTGCTTTGGCATGAACGACCACTTCATGCCGGTCGGGAACCCGGCGCCGCCGCGCCCGCGCAGGCCCGACGCCTTCATCTCCTCGATGATCGCGTCGCGCCCGCGGGCGATGATCGCGGCCGTACCGTCCCAATCGCCACGGGCGCGCGCCCCTTCCAGCGTCCAGTCGTGCTGGCCGTAAAGGTTAGTGAAGATCCGGTCCTGGTCGGCGAGCATGGGCGTTACTCCCCAGCAATGGGTATCGTGTTCAATGTCGTCGGCCCGCCCTCGGGCGCCGAGGTGATCCGCCCGATGACGGACCCCGGCTGCGGCTTCTCGCCCCGGCGCAGCGCTTGCAGCAGCGCAACCGTGCGGTCGTAGTCAAGGTCCTCGTAGTAATCGTCGTCCACCTGCAAGATCGGGGCGTTCACGCAGGCGCCAAGGCATTCGACTTCCGACATCGTGAACATTCCGTCGTCGCTCGTCTGCCGCCACCCCTTGATGCCCGTCTCGTCCCGGCAAGCCCGGGTGACCTCCTCCGAGCCGCGCAGCCAGCACGGGGTGGTGCCGCACACCTGCAGGTGGTGGCGCCCAATCGGGTTGGTGTTGAACATCAGGTAGAAGGTCGCGACCTCGTAAACGCGGATCGGCGGCACTTCCAGCCGGGCCGCCACCACGTCCATGGCCACGCGCGGCACCCAGGCGCTGCCGGTCTGCCGCCGCATCTGCCCCTGCACGACATAAAGCAGCGGCAACACGCCGCTCGCCTTCCGGCTGGGCGGGTACTTGGTCAGGATGGACGCGATCTCCGCCTCACTCGCCTCGTCAAAGGCGAAGTGGGCCGGCTGCGCCGCCCCTTCCCCGCTCGACCCGTCGCCGATGTTCTCTGCCGTCCCGAGGCCGACCTGGGACCCGTGCGGCCCCCCGAGATGCTCCGACATGGCTACCGGTCGATCTCGCCGAACACGACGTCGATGGAGCCGATGATGGCCACCGCGTCGGCCAGCATGTGGCCCTTGGACATGTGCTCGATGGCCTGCAAATGGGAAAAGCCGGTCGGGCGGATCTTGCAGCGATACGGGCGGTTGCTGCCGTCCGCGACCAGGTACACCCCGAACTCGCCCTTGGGGCTTTCCGTCGCGGTGTAGGTGGCCCCGGCGGGAATGTGATACCCCTCCGTGTAGAGCTTGAAGTGGTGAATCAGCGCCTCCATCGAGCGCTTCATCTCCTTGCGGCGCGGGGCCGTGAACTTGCGGTCCTCGATCTTGACCTGGCCGGGCTGCATCCGCTCCAGGCATTGCTGGATGATGTAAACGCTCTGCCGCATCTCGGCCATGCGGACCAGGTAACGGTCGTAGCAGTCGCCGTTGCGCGCCACGGGGATGTCGAACTCGACGTGCTCGTACATGTCGTAGGGCTGCGACTTGCGCAGATCCCACGGCACGCCGCTTGCGCGGATGCAGGGACCGCTGAACCCCCAAGCGAGCGCGTCTTCCGGCGTCATGATGCCGATATCAACGGTGCGCTGCTTCCAGATGCGGTTGCTGGTCAGCAACTGCTCCAGCTCGTCGATGAACTTCGGGAACGTGTCGGCCCAGGCGGCGATCTCATTGGCAAGGTCGCCCGGCAAATCGCGGGCCACGCCGCCCACGCGGAAATAGTTGGCGTGGTAGCGGGCGCCGGACACCGCTTCGTAGAAGTGCAGCAGCTTCTCGCGCTCCTCGAAGCCCCACAGGCTCGGCGTGATCGCGCCCACATCGAGGGCGTAGGTCGTGACGTTCAGCAAATGGTTCAGCACGCGGGTGATCTCCGCGTACATCGTGCGGATCCAACGGCCGCGCTCCGGCACCGTGATGCCGAGCAGCTTCTCCTGCGCAAGCACCCAGGTATGTTCCATGCACATCGGGCTGACGTAGTCCAGGCGGTCGAAATACGGCAGCGCCTGAAGGTAAGTCTTATACTCGATCAGCTTTTCAGTACCGCGGTGCAGGAGACCCACGTGCGGGTCTGCGCGCTCCACCACTTCCCCGTCCATTTCCAGGATCAGGCGCAGCACGCCGTGCGCCGCCGGGTGCTGCGGGCCGAAGTTGATGGTGTGGTTATCGACCTCGACCACCTTGGTCGTGCTGATCTTTTCCTCGCCCGGCGTGGTCGGGTGGGTGCCGTCGAACCCGTGGGTGCGGACGTCGTCTGGCATCACTTGCTGTCCTTCATGGCAGCCGTGTTCGCGGCCGCGGCCTTTTGGCGGTCGGTATGGGCCTTCTCGTCGCCGGGCAGGGTCACCATGCCCTCCCAGGGCGAGACGAAATCGAAGTTCCGAAAATCCTGGGTCAGCGTCACCGGCTCGTTCACCACGCGCTTCTGGTCCTCGTCGTAGCGGACCTCGACGTAGCCGGTCAGCGGGAAGTCCTTGCGCAGCGGGTGGCCGCTGAAGCCGTAATCGGTCAGGATGCGGCGTAGGTCCGTTTGGTCGGCGAAGGTGATGCCGAACAGGTCCCAAGCCTCGCGCTCGAACCACGTCGCCACTGGCCAAAGCCTGTGCACGCTGGGCACCGGCGTTTCGGCGGTGGTCGGCACCACCACGCGCACGCGATGGTTCAGCGACACCGAAAGCAGCATGTAAACCACGTCGAACCGCTCCGGACGCTCCGGCCAGTCCACCCCGCACAGCTCCATGAGCTGCTCGCAGGAGAACCGGGGATCATCCCGCAGCACCGTCAGCACCGCCAGCAAGTCGGCCCGGCCGACGTGCAGCACCACCTCGCCCCCTTCCAGGCCGCCGCGCACGACGCCGGGCAGGGCGCTGGCCTGCTGCGCCAGGCCGGTGAGCGCCGATGCCACCTCGGGCAACACGGTCTCCTCAGCCACGCAGAACGGTCCCGGTCCGGCGGATCTTCTTCTGCAACTGCATGATCCCGTAAACCAAGGCCTCCGCCGTGGGCGGGCAGCCCGGCACGTAAACATCCACCGGCACGATGCGGTCGCAGCCGCGCACCACCGCGTAGCTGTAATGGTAATACCCGCCGCCGTTGGCGCAGCTTCCCATGCTGATCACCCAGCGCGGCTCCGGCATCTGGTCGTAGACCTTGCGCAGCGCCGGGGCCATCTTGTTGGTCAGCGTCCCGGCCACGATCATCACATCAGACTGGCGCGGGCTGGCCCTGGGGATGATGCCGAAGCGGTCCAGGTCGTAGCGCGGCATGTAGGCATGGATCATCTCCACCGCGCAGCATGCCAAGCCGAACGTCATCGGCCAAAGGCTGCCGGTGCGCGCCCAGTTCACGACCTTGTCGAGGTTGGCCACCACGAAGCCCTTGTCGGCCACCTCGCCCGTGATGCCCTTGATCACCGCGTCCTGTTCCGGGCCAGGCGCCAGGGCTTCCCGGTTCCAGGCGAGGCCGTCCAAGCCCGGCTGCACGCCACCAATCGTCGTCGCACTCATAGCGGGACTACTCCCATTCCAACGCGCCTTTACACCACTCATAGATAAAGCCGACCGTCAGGACTGCAAGGAAGCCGAGCATCGACAGGAACCCGAAAATCCCAATATCCGAAAGGCTTACGGCCCAGGGAAACAGAAACGCGACCTCAAGGTCGAAGATGATGAACAGAATTGCCACGAGGTAGAAGCGAACATCGAACTTGCGGCGCGCATCGTCGAATGGTTCGAAGCCGCATTCATATGGCGAAAGCTTCTCGGCATAGGGCTTCTGCTGCGCCACCAGCAGTGAGCTGCCCACCATGGCCATGGCGATGACGCCGCCAATGGCGAGGAATATCAGGATCGGGAAATATTCGGCAAGCAGCGGCATGCGGGAACCTCGGGGCTGGCAGCGCAGGGTGCGCCGCAACCGGATACTAACGGCAAGGTGCTTCCGCCGCCAGCGCCGCCGATGCCCGTCAACCGGGCCTTAACCGGCAATCGACCGCCCCGTGTCAGTTTGCCTCAATGCGTTTTGGTCACACGAAATGCAGCGGCCCTGTAAAGCCACGCCAAACCCAGATCGCGATGACGGAACCAGAAATGCCTCGGGCGCGAGACGTGCAGCAATCCAAAAGTCTACGCTGCGGCCAGCAGGGCCGCTGTGCGGGGCAGGCAGCGTGGCCCAGCCCAACTCGCCTGCTGATAGACAAACCGCTGCTGGCGCGAGAGACGGGGCTCGAACCCGCGACCTCCGGCGTGACAGGCCGGCGCTCTAACCAACTGAGCTACTCCCGCAGCGGCAGGGCGCACGATCTACGGCGCATGCATCGCCGCGTCAAGCCATTGCGCGGCTTATTGGTCCTGTCAGGGTGCCGGGCGCGCAACTTCGCGCCGACCAATCTCCCAGGCATGGGCGGTGACGGTTTCGAACCGCCGACCCTCTCGGTGTAAACGAGACGCTCTACCGCTGAGCTAACCGCCCGTCCCGGCCTCACGAAGCCTGCCCCAAACCTTCTCATCGGGGCAGGCCATCCCCGTCAATGCGGCAGCGACGCCACTGGCTGTGCCGCCGGCGGCACCACGGCCTCCGCCGGCTCTTCCCATTCGATCGCCTCGGGCTTCCGGACCAGCGCCTGCTCGATCACCTCGTCCACGTGGGCGACGGGAAGGATCTTCAGATGCTTCTTCACGCTTTCCGGGATGTCCACCAGGTCCTTCTCGTTCTCTTTCGGGATGAACACGGTGGTGATCCCGGCCCGCAGCGCCGCCAGCAGCTTCTCCTTCAACCCGCCGATCGGCAGCACCCGGCCCCGGAGGGTGATCTCCCCGGTCATCGCCACGTCGCGGCGCACCGGGATGCCAGTCATGATGCTGATGATGCTGGTCGCCATGGCGATGCCGGCGGACGGCCCATCCTTCGGCGTGGCGCCCTCCGGGACGTGGACATGGATGTCCCGCTTCTCGAAGATCGTCGGCTTGATGCCGAAGCTGATGCTGCGGCTACGCACGTAGCTGAGCGCCGCCGACACGCTTTCCTGCATCACGTCGCCCAGCTTGCCCGTGTGCTTCACCGCGCCCTTGCCCGGCAGCATCACGCTCTCGATGGTCAGGATCTCGCCGCCGACCTCCGTCCAGGCCAGGCCGGTCACGACGCCGACCATGTCCTCGTCCTCCGTCTCGCCGAAACGGAAGCGCCGCACCCCGGCGTACTTCTCCAGGTTCTTGCGCGTGATGGCGATGCGCTTCACCTTCTTGGTGACGATCTCCTTGACGGCCTTGCGGGCCACGTTGGCGATCTCCCGCTCCAGGCTGCGCACCCCGGCCTCGCGCGTGTAGTAGCGCACCAGGTCGCGGATCGCGTCCTCGCTCAGCGTCCACTCCTCGGCCTTGAGCCCGTTGGCCTCGGCCTGCTTGGCGACCAAGTGGCGCTTGGCGATCTCGACCTTCTCATCCTCCGTGTAGCCGGCGATGCGGATGATCTCCATGCGGTCCAGCAGCGGCTGCGGCATCTTGAGGCTGTTGGCCGTGGTGACGAACATCACGTCCGACAGGTCGTAATCGACCTCAAGGTAATGGTCGGCGAAGGTCGCATTCTGCTCGGGGTCCAAGACCTCCAGCAGAGCCGAGGACGGGTCGCCGCGCCAATCCGCGCCAAGCTTGTCGATCTCGTCCAGCAGGAACAGCGGGTTGCTGGTCTTGGCCTTCTTCATTCCCTGCACGACCTTGCCGGGCATGGAGCCGATGTAAGTCCGGCGATGGCCGCGCACCTCCGCCTCGTCCCGCACGCCGCCCAGCGACATGCGGACGAAGTTGCGCGCGGTGGCCTTGGCGATGCTTTTGCCCAAGCTGGTCTTGCCGACGCCGGGCGGCCCCACGAGGCACAGGATCGGCCCCCGGATCTTCGAGCTGCGCGATTGCACCGCAAGGTATTCGAGGATGCGCTCCTTGACCTTGTCCAGCCCATAATGGTCGGCGTCCAGGATGCGCTCGGCTTCCAGCACGTCGTTGCTCACCTTGCTGCGCTTCTTCCACGGGATCGACAGCATCCAATCCAGGTAGTTGCGCACCACCGTGGCCTCGGCGCTCATCGGGCTCATGGTGCGCAGCTTCTTCAGCTCGCCCGTCGCCTTCTCGCGGGCTTCCTTAGTGAACTTCGTCTTCTTGATTCGGTCCTCAAGCTCGGCGGTCTCGTCCTTGCCGTCCTCGCCCTCGCCCAACTCCTTCTGGATCGCCTTGAGCTGCTCGTTCAGGTAGTACTCGCGCTGCGTCTTCTCCATCTGCCGCTTGACGCGGTTGCGGATGCGCTTCTCCACCTGGAGCACGCCGATCTCGCTCTCCATGTGGGCGAACACCCGCTCCAGCCGCTCGCCCACCCGCGCCGCTTCAAGCAGTTCCTGCTTCTCGGCGATCTTCAGGTTGAGGTGCGAGGAGATGGTGTCGGCAAGCCGGCTCGGCTCCTCGATCTGGTTCAGCGAAACCAGGACTTCGGGCGCGATCTTCTTGTTCAGCTTGATATACTGCTCGAACTGGCCGACCACGGTGCGGCCCAGCGCATCGAGCTCCTTGGCCTCCCCTTCCTCGTCCGGCATCGCCTCGGTGAACGCCTCGAAGTACGAGTCGGTCTCCTTGAACCCGGTGATGCGGGCGCGGCGCCCACCCTCGACCAGCACCTTCACCGTGCCGTCCGGCAGCTTCAGGAGCTGCAGGATCGTGGACACCGTGCCGACCCGATAGATGTCGCCGGGTTCGGGGTCGTCCTGCGCCGCGTTCTTCTGGGCCACCAGCAGGATCTGCTTATCGTCCTTCATCACCGCTTCCAACGCGCGCACCGACTTCTCGCGGCCGACG
Organism: uncultured Acetobacteraceae bacterium; assembly: GCA_937873175.1. Classification (GTDB taxonomy): domain Bacteria; phylum Pseudomonadota; class Alphaproteobacteria; order Acetobacterales; family Acetobacteraceae; genus CAHJXG01. Next base: position 38,619 of record CALMVT010000219.1, read on the forward strand.
AACAGCGGCACGATCATGTGCGGGAACACGACGATGTCCCGCAGCGGCAGCACCGCCATCGCCTCCGCGGACACATCCCGCCTCCCCGCAGACTCGGCCGCCGGCTTCTCGGCGCTTTGACGGGACCTTGGGGCCGGTCGCGACTTCTCAGGCCGATCGGACTCAGACATGGGACCTCCTATGGGACAGCCAGGCGCGTTTGCGCCCGATTCGGCACGCAGAACCGCCTTGGTGAACTCGCCTTCGGGGCAGGCGGCACGACCGCCTACATATTGGCAACCAGACCTCAGCCGCCAACGGAACGAAAGGAATAAAGCGTTAGGCGCCGCCCTCAGCCCGTTCCTTGCCGTAGGTAAACAACGGGGCGGACCGGCTTTCGGCCACTTCCCGGTTGACGACCACCTCTTCAACGCCGTCGAGCCCCGGCAGATCAAACATCGTGCTCAGCAGGATCGCCTCCATGATCGACCGCAGGCCGCGGGCGCCCGTCTTGCGGGCGATGGCGCGGGTCGCGACGGATCGTAGCGCGTCCTCGGTGAAAGAAAGCTTAACGCCCTCCATCTCGAACAACCGGGCATACTGCTTGGACAGGGCGTTCTTCGGCTTGGTCAGGATCTCGATCAGGGCGGCCTCGTCCAGATCCTCCAGCGTCGCAACCACCGGCAGGCGTCCGATGAACTCGGGGATCAACCCGAACTTCAGCAGATCTTCCGGCTCCACTTCGCGCAGGATCGCCCCGGTGCGGCGCTCATCGGGCGCCCGCACCTCCGCGCCGTAGCCGATTCCCGATCCCTTGCCGCGGGCGCCGATGATCTTCTCCAGGCCGGAGAACGCGCCGCCGCAGATGAACAGGATGTTGGTGGTGTCGACCTGCAGGAACTCCTGCTGCGGATGCTTGCGCCCGCCCTGCGGCGGCACGGATGCGACAGTGCCCTCCATGATCTTCAACAGGGCCTGCTGCACGCCTTCCCCGCTCACGTCACGGGTGATGCTCGGGTTGTCCGACTTGCGGCTGATTTTATCGACCTCGTCGATATACACGATGCCCCGCTGCGCCCGCTCCACGTTGTAGTCGGCGGCCTGCAGCAGCTTCAGAATGATGTTCTCGACGTCCTCGCCAACATAGCCAGCCTCCGTCAGCGTGGTCGCGTCCGCCATGGTGAACGGCACATCAAGGATGCGGGCCAGCGTCTGAGCCAGCAGGGTCTTGCCCGAGCCGGTCGGACCCACCAGCAGGATGTTGCTCTTGGCGATCTCAACGTCGTTGTTCTTGGCGCCGTGCGCCAGGCGCTTGTAATGGTTGTGGACGGCGACGCTCAACACCTTCTTGGCATGGCTCTGGCCGATCACGTAGTCATCAAGGACCTTGCAGATCTCCTTTGGAGTCGGCACGCCGTCGCGCGATTTGACGAGATGTGTCTTGTGCTCCTCACGGATAATGTCCATGCAGAGTTCCACGCACTCGTCGCAGATGAACACCGTCGGACCCGCGATCAGCTTGCGGACCTCATGCTGGGACTTGCCGCAGAATGAGCAGTAGAGGGTGTTCTTTGAATCGCCGGACTTGCTCATGGACACTCCTGCCCCGCCGCCCGCAGGGACAAACCTAAAAACACTAGACTCGGCTGCGCCCAACGGACAAGGCGCAACCGTATGCGGACCGTCCGGTCACGCCGGACATGAGTCGGATAGCGGATCGCCGATGCACGATCAACGATCACTTGACATCCGCCTATGTGTGCCGCAGCCGCCGGCTTTGCAACGGCCCGGGATGCAGGCCTAAAGCTTCACAGACTCCGTGGGCGCCGGGCGGTTCTCCACGACCTGATCGACCAGGCCGAAATCGCGGGCTTCCTCGGCCGACATGTAGGTGTCGCGCTCCAGCTTGTCCTGGATGGACTCCAGCGTTTGGCCGGTGTGGCGCACGTAGATCTCGTTCAACCGCTTGCGCAGCGTCAGGATTTCGCGGGCCTGGATCTCGATGTCCGCCGCCTGCCCCTGCGCGCCGCCGCTCGGCTGGTGCACCATGACGCGGGAGTTCGGCGTGGCATACCGCTTGCCCTTGGCGCCGGCGCAGAGCAGCAGACTGCCCATGCTCGCAGCCTGGCCGATGCACAACGTGCTGACGGGGCTGCGGATATACTGCATGGTGTCGTAGATCGCGAGGCCCGCCGACACGACGCCGCCGGGGCTGTTGATATAGACGCTGATGTCCTTGCTCGGGTTGTCGCTCTCTAGAAAAAGCAACTGCGCGCACATCACCGCGGCCACCTGGTCGAACACCGGGCCGGTCATGAAGATGATCCGCTCCTTGAGCAGGCGCGAATAGATGTCGAACGCGCGCTCGCCGCGGGCGGTCTGCTCGACCACCATCGGGACCAGCGAGCTGTTGTAGATCTCGACCGGATCGCGATCCCTCATTCTATCCTTACCCCCTCTTGCCGCCGCCGTGGATGGCTGGCGGCCCTGCCCTACATGGTCTGCAAATCTGCCGGTTCCAGGCGGCCCCGGCCAGTTGCCGGGGTGCCGCGCTACGCCGCAACCGGCCCAGGCTCCGCAGCCTCGGGTGCCCCCGGCTCGGAGACTGCCGCCTCAGGCTCCGCCGCCAGCTCTTCCGGCGTCACGGTCTTGTCCTCGACCTTGGCCAGATCCAGAATGAAGTCCACCACCTTGTCCTCAAAAATCGGGCCGCGCAGCCCGTCCGCCGCCTGCGGGTTCTTGCGGAAGAACTCCATCACCTGGGCTTCCTGCCCCTGGTAGCGGCTGGCTTCCGTCCGCATGGCCCGTAGCATCTCGTCCTGCCCGACCTGCACGCCGTTGACCCGGCCGATCTCGGACAGCAGCAATCCCAAGCGCACCCGGCGCTCCGCGATGGCGCGGTACTCGGCCTTCAGCGTGTCCTCGTCCTTGCCCTTGTCCTCATCGTCGCCCTTGCCCTGCTTCAGGTCGTTCTCGACCCGCTGCCAGATGGAAGCGAACTCGCCCTCCACCATGCTTGGGGGCACCATGAAGTCTGCGCCTTTGGCCAAGCTGTCCAGCAGGTCGCGCTTGATGCGCATGCGGCTCACCTGGTCGTACTCCCGCTGCATCTGCTGGGCGATCAGCTTGCGCAGGTCCTCCAGGTTCTCGAACCCCAGCTTTTCCGCCAGGGCGTCATCGATCGCCAAGGGCTTCGCCTGTTGAAGGGCACCCGCTTTCAGGTCGAAGGTGGCGTGCTTCCCGGCCAATTCCTTGTTGCCATACTCTTCGGGGAACGTCACCTGAATCTGCCGTTCCTCGCCGGGCCGCATCCCCTCCATGCCTTCGGAGAACCCGGGGATGAAACCGCTGCCGCCCAGCTCAACCGGCATCGCGGTGCCGGTGCCGCCCGGGAACTCAACGCCGTCCACCTTGCCCACGTAATCCACCGTCAGCGTGTCGCCGGTGCGCGCGCCTCGGTCCTCCGTGACCGGCTCCAACTCGCGCTGGCGGGAGGCGATCTCGTTCAGCGTCTTGTCGATGGCCTCGGGCGTCGGCTCGGCGCGCAGCCGGGTCAGCGCAATGGCGCCGAAGTCCGGCATCGGCACCTCCGGCAGCAGCTCGACCTCAACGTTGAATTGCAGGTCCTGCTTGTCGCCCGGCGAGGTCACATCGACCTTCGGCTGCGTGGCGGCGCGCAGCCCGCGGTCGGACAGCACCTGCTGCGTCGCCGAGTTGACGCTTTCCTCCAACACCTCGGAGTTGATGGCGGAGCCGTAGCGCTGGCGCACGACGGTCATCGGCACCTTGCCGGGGCGGAAGCCCGGCAGGCGCACGGTTTTGCCGATCTCGGCCAGCCGCGCCGTGCGCTTGCTTTCCACGTCGGCCATCGGCACGACTACGGAGTAGCCGCGCTTCAAGCCCTCGGAAAGCGTTTCGGTCACCTGCATCTGCACCCGGTCCTTTTACCTAGCCACCCGTGTCATCCGCGCCGTGGTGCGGGCGAAGGGACTTGAACCCCCACGGCTTGCGCCACCAGATCCTAAGTCTGGCGTGTCTACCATTTCACCACGCCCGCATGCGGACATCAGGCGGCGCGTGTAGCGCACCCAACCGTGCGGGACAAGGCAGCGGGGCCGAGGCTCAGCCGAGCAAAGCCTGTGCGCAAGCGTCCAGGATCGCGTCGGCGTCCAGGCCGTACTCGCGGTAAAGATCCGGCAAGTCGCCGCTTTGGCCGAAATGGTCGGGACCCAGCGGCACTACGCGGTGGCCGAGCACCCCGCCCATCCAGGAGTGCGCGGCCGGGTGGCCGTCCAGCACCGTCACCAAGGCGCCGCCGCGGGCGAGCGGGGCCAGGACCCGCTCGATGTGCGCTTGCGCGGGCTGGCCGGTGCGGCGGGTGCGGGCCGCATCGAGCCAGCCGGCGTGCAGGCGGTCCGGGCTGGTGACCGCCAGCAGCCCGGCGCCGGGCACCTCCTCCCGAAGCTCGGCAAACGCGGCTTCCGCTTCCGGCGCCACGGCGCCTTGGTAGGCCAGCGCGATGCGCGCCTCCGGCTCCGGCGCCACGACCCAATGCGCGCCGGCGATCACCGCGTCGGGATCGAGGCTCCGGGCCGGCTGCTCCAACTGCCGGGTGGACAGCCGCAGCCACACCGCCGAGCCGTCCGCCGCCTGCATGTGCACGAGGGCGTGGCGCAGCAGGATCGCAAGCTCGTCCACATGGGCCGGCTCGAAGGAAGCGAGCCGGTCGGCGGCCATGCCGATCAGCGGCGTGTTGATGCTTTGGTGCTGCCCGCCCTCCGGCGCCAGCGTGATGCCGGACGGCGTGCTGACCAGGAGGAAGCGCGCGTCCTGGTAGCAGGCATAGATCAGCGCATCGAGGCCGCGGTTCACGAACGGGTCGTACACCGTGCCGATGGGCAGCAGCCGCGCCCCCGTCAGGCTGTGCTGCAAGCCGGCCGCCGCCAGCATGAGGAACAGGTTCTGCTCGGCAATGCCCAGCTCGACGTGCTGGCCGGTCGGCGCCATGCCCCAGCGCTGCGCGCTGGCGAGCTTCGCGTCGCGGAACACGTCGTTGCGGGTGTGCCGGTCGAACACCCCGCGGCGGTTCACCCAAGGGCCGAGGTTGGTCGAAACCGTGACATCCGGGCTGGTGGTGACGATGTGCCGGGCCAGCTCGGAGAAGTCGCCCTGCGGCCGCCCGATCTCCGCCAGGATGTCGCCGAACCCCGATTGCGTGCTGGCCCGGCGTCCCGGCCCGCCCGACACCGGCAGCGCCGCCGGCACGGCGATCACGGGCGTGGACAGGCTGCGCCCGGCTGGCGTCAGCAGCTTGGCGAACGGCGCCGCGTCGATCACGGCGCGGAGTTCCGCTGGCGACAGGTCCAAACCCTCCGCCACATCCCATTCATGGCCGGGTCGAATCCGCATGGCCTGCTGGAATAACGCCATCTGGTCGCGGGACATCAGGCCGGAATGGTTGTCCTTGTGCCCGGCGAACGGCAGGCCCATGCCCTTGATCGTGTAGGCGATGAAGCACGTCGGCTGGTCGCCCGCCGCGTCCGCTAGGCGGAACTGCTCGATCAACGTGTCCACGTCGTGGCCGCCGAGGTTGGTCATCAACTCGGCGAGTTCGTCGTCCGACATGGGATCGAGGATGGCGCGCACGCCGGGTTCGCGGCCCAGCTCCGCCAGCAGCGCCTGCCGCCAGGCCGCGCCGCCCTGGAAGGTGAGCGCGGAATACAGGCTGTTCGGGCAATCATCGATCCAGCGGCGCAGCGCCTCGCCGCCTTCCCGCGCAAAGGCGGCCTGCAGCAGGCGGCCGTACTTCAGGGTGACGACGTTCCAGCCCATGTCGCGGAACAGCCCCTCGATCCGGCCGAACAGCCGGTCGGGCACCACGCTGTCGAGGCTTTGCCGGTTGTAGTCGATCACCCACCAAACGTTGCGGACGTCGTGCTTCCAGCCTTCCAGCAGCGCCTCGTAGATGTTGCCCTCGTCCAGCTCCGCGTCGCCGGCGATGGCCACGTGCCGGCCCGGCGGCAGGCCGCCATCCAGCCCATGCAGTTGCACGTAATCCTGCATCAAGGAGGCGAAGCTGGTCAGCGCCACGCCCAGACCGACCGACCCGGTGGAGAAATCGACCTCCGGACCGTCCTTGGTGCGGCTCGGGTAGCTTTGGATGCCGCCCATCTGGCGCAGCGTGGACAGCCGCTCCGCCCGCTCGCGGCCCAGCAGCAGGTTGATGGCGTGGAACACCGGGCCGGCGTGCGGCTTCACGGCGACCCGATCCTGCGGGCGCAGCACCTCGAAATACAGCGCCGTCAGGATGCTGATGCAGGAGGCACAGCTCGCCTGGTGCCCGCCGACCTTGAGGCCGTCGCGGTTGGGGCGGATATGGTTGGCGTGGTGCACCATCCACGCCGACAGCCACAAGAGCTTCTTCTCGATTTCCCGCAGCCCGGCGATGCGCGGGGACGCTTCCCGGATGATCGGATTTGGCGCGTTCATTCCCAGTTCCCTTTCACGCCCGGCGTTCTTACGCCCAGCCCTTTTACGCCCAGCCTCGGGCCAGGCGGCGGACCGCGGTGCTGGCGTTGCGCTTGCCGTCGCCGGCGTAGTCCTCGTGGTATTCCTCGATCTTCGCCGGGTCGTAAAGGTAGTTCACCATCAGCGTGGCGCTTTCCCGCACGCCCTTGCCGCCGGTGTCGGCGCCCATGATGATCCGTTCCACCCGGGCGCCGTTCGACAGGTGGAAATGCGCCACCGGGTCGAGCGCCCGGCTGCCCCGGGCTTCCACCATCAGATAGCGGGCCGCCAAGCGGACCAGCACCGGCTCGGCCGCCTTTTGCAAAGCCGGGTCGCGGAACCAGCCCCGCTGCTTGAGGATAGCGTCGAGCGCCTGCGTCCCGGTCTCTTTGTCGGACGTGCCTTTGGGCGTTGCGGCGCGCAGGCTGGTGGCTTCGTCCTCGCTCAGCAGCGCCGGGTCGCCCTCGGCCAGCTTGACGCCGAGCCACTTCCCGAAGCCGGGGATCGGCGACAGGGTCGCAAACGTCTTGAGGTTGCGGAACTCGGCCCCCAGCAGCTCCACGACGCGCTTGATCAGGAAGTTGCCGAAGCTGATGCCGGCCAGGCCGCGCTGGCAGTTGCTGATGGAATAGAAGATCGCCGTGTCGGCCTCCTTGGGGTCCAGCAGCGGCGCCTTCTTGTCGAGCAGGCGCTGCACGCTGTCGGCCAGGCCGCGCACCAGCGCCACCTCTACGAAGATCAGCGGCTCGCTCGGCATCCGGTGGTGGAACAGGGCGTAGCAGCGGCGGTCGCTGTCCAAGCGGTTCTTCAGGTCGCTCCAGGACCGGATTTCGTGCACTGCCTCGTAGCCGACCAGGCGCTCCAGCAGCACGGCCGGGCTGTTCCAGTCGATGCGCTGCAGCTCCAGGAAACCCACGTCGAACCAACTGGCCAACAGGCCGCGCATGTCGCTTTCCAGCGCCGCCAGATACGGGTCGTCGCGGGTCAGCTCCAGCAGCGTGGCGCGCAGGTCCACCAGGAACTTCATGCCGTCCGGAATGGTGGTGAACTGCGTGAGCAGCCGGACGCGCGGCGGCTCCAGCGCGCGGCGCAGCCGGACCTTGGCGGTCGCACGCCCGGCGGGGTCGGTGGCAGACCGCATCGCCTCGTAGGCCCGGTCCACCGCTTCCGGGTCGCTGTCAAAGGAGGCGAGGTCGCGCAGGAAACCCTTGCGCCCCTCGGCGTCCAGGATCAGGTAGGCTTGGGCCAGCTTCGCCGCGCGGTTGCGGGCGCTGACCTCACCGCCGCGCGCATCGAGGCAGGCGCGCATCTGGCTGGCGATGCCCTGGTCCTCGTCGGTGGACACGCGATCCGCCATGTCGCGCCACACCGTCGTGATCCGGCGGATCGCACGGTCGAACAGGCCGGTCGGCGCGGTGATGTCGCTCATAAGGACGGCTCCCTGCCGCACGTAATTAGCACGGCCGCCCGCCCGCGCCAGGGGGCGCGCGCGTCACAGCGCGGTGGCCTCCACGACGGCGGCGGCGATGCGGGGCAGCAGATCCTCGGCAATCAGGCCCAGGCCCGCCAGCGC
>CALMVT010000220.1 GCA_937873175.1 uncultured Acetobacteraceae bacterium
GGGGCGTTGCGGGCATCGGATTCGGCGCCGGGCTGTTCGCGCACTGCACGCTGACGGCGGCGATGGCGACGGCGCCGCGCGGGCAGGTCGGGCTGACGCTCGGCATCTGGGGCGCGGTGCAGGCGTCGGCCGCGGGCGGCGCCGTGGCGCTCAGCGGCTTGGTGCGCGACGGTGTCTCGCTGCTTGCGGACCGGGGCGCGCTGGGCATCACGCTGGTCCACCCGGCCACAGGCTACGTCGCGGTTTACGCCATCGAGATCGCCTTGCTGTTCGTGACCCTCATCGCCATCGGCCCGCTGGTCCGCCTGGACCGTTCCAGCAAGCCGGTCGCCTACGCCTAAGCCCATGTTCCTCGCTCAACCCTTTGACCGCTGAGGCCCTCCATGCAAATCGGCGCACTGACTGGCTACATCGACGTCGCCCAACTGGCGCTTTACGCGTTCTGGTTGTTCTTCGCCGGGTTGGTCTACCACCTGCTGCGCGAGAACAAGCGGGAAGGCTACCCGATGGTCCCTGATCGCAACGGCTTCCGCGCGGAGGGTTGGCCCGGCGTGCCGCCGCCCAAGACTTTCGTTTTGGCCGATGGCAACACGCGCTTGTCGCCACGGGAGGAGCCGGCGGAGAAAGTGAACGCCGTGCCGACTGCCAATTGGGAAGGCGCGGCGCGGCAGCCGACCGGCGACCCGATGCTGGGCGGGATCGGCCCCGGCGCCTACGCCCAGAACCGGCCGGACGTGCCGGACCACACCTTTGACGACGCCCTGCCGAAAATCGTGCCGCTCCGCGCCGCACCGGAATTCTGGGTGGCAACCGAGGACCCGGACCCGCGCGGCATGCAGGTGTTCGGGGCCGACTGGGTTTACGCCGGCCGGATCGTGGACAACTGGATCGACCGCTCGGAGGTGGTGATCCGCTACTTCGAGGTCGAGCTGGAGGGCAGCGGCGACCGTGTCCTGCTTCCGCAAACCTACGCCAAGATCAACAGCAAGACCCGGCAGATCAAGGTCAATGCCATCCTGGGCGCGCAGTTCCATGACGTGCCGCGGCTGCAGAACGCCGAAACGGTCACGCTGCTGGAGGAGGAGAAGCTCGTGGGCTACTACGCCGGCGGCCTGATGTATGCGAAGCCGAACCGGCTGGGGCCGGTGCTGTGAGCGCCGTGGGACGCCTGCCGCGCGGCCTGCCGGAGCGGCTGCCGGACGGGGAGCGGCTGCTGTGGCAGGGCGCGCCGGATTGGCGGGTGCTGGCCCGCCGCGCCTTCCACCTCCGGGGCCTCGCGATCTATTTCGGCGTGATCGTGGCGTATGGCTTCGGCTCGGCGGCGCTGAGCGATACGCCGCTGGCCGGAGTCGCATGGGCGGCGAAGCTGGCGGGCTTGGCGCTGGTGCCGATCGGCTTCCTGGCCGCCTACGCCTGGGCGGTTGGCCGGGTCACGGTTTACAGCATCACCAACCGCCGGGTCGTGATCCAACTGGGCCTTACCTTGCCGATGACGATCAACCTGCCCTTCGCGAAGATCGAGGCGGCATCGTTGAAAGGGCGCGCGAACGGGTTTGGCGACATATCGCTCTTGCTCAATGCTGGGGACAAGGTAGCTTACCTGGTACTCTGGCCGCACGCTCGGCCGTGGCGCCTGGCGCGGCCGGAGCCGATGCTCCGAGCCGTTCCGGACGCCGGGCGGGTCGGGCAGTTGCTGGCACGGGCATTGGCGGCATCGGCCGACATGCCGGTGCCGGCGGTGTCGGACGCGCAGCCAGGCCATGTGGCCGCCGGGTCGAAGGAGCCGGTGGCCGCCTAAGAAGAATGGGCTGAAAGGGAGGCTTGCCTTGACCACACCGTCCCCGTTCCCGCGCGCCACGCGGCTCGGCATCTTCGCCGCGGTGGGCTTGTCGCTTGCCGTGGCCGCGACCGGACGCATGACCCACATCGGCGCGGTGCAGACGACGGGGTCGCTCGTGGCCGTCCGCGACCTGCAGTTCGCCGACGGCGCGGACGGGTCGGTGATCGTAACGGACGCGCGGGACGGGTCAACGGTTGCCGTGTTCACTGGGGAAAACGGCTTTCTCCGCAGCACGATGCGCGGCATGGCGCGCACCCGGAAAAGCGATGGCATCGGCCCGCAGGACCCGTTCCGCTTGTCGGCCTGGAGCGATGGGCGCCTGACGCTCGACGACCCGGCAACCGCGCGGCACATCGAGCTGCAGGCGTTCGGCTCCACCAACACGGTGGTGTTCGCCCAGCTCCTGACGGCGCACGGGGAAACGCGATGAGCAGGGGATGGCTGCTGGGCGGCGAGGTCGTCGAGGTTGAGTGCGACGTGGACATCGAGCAGACGCCGCTGTCCTTCCATGCCCACGCCGTTCCGGACGGCATCGACATCCGGCCCGGCGACAGCGTGCAGGTGCATGGCGTGCCGTCCGGTATCGATTTCGGCGACGCCGTGACCTGCCGCTGCCCGGCAACCGTGACCCGGGCGGGAGTGCTAACGCGGTGGTGGACGGAGTTCACCGCCATGTTTGAACTGACGGAACTCTACGAAGTCGGCTTCTTGCCGAAGGAGAGCTGAGCCATGGCCACCCAAACCGCCACGCGGGCTGCCGCACCCCCTGCCCCTGCACCCAACGAGACCACGCGCCAGGCGCAGCAGGACACGGTGCTCAGCCCGCGTTTCTACACCACCGACTTCGCCGCCATGGAGCGCATCGACGTGAGCGGCGTGCGCACGGAATGGGACCAGCTCATCGCGGAACTGCGCGCCGACACCAACAAGGGCCACTTCATCCGCAACGAGAAGTTCGACATCGACCTTTCGACCCTGCCGCCCGACCTGCGGGAGGAGTTCCTGGAATTCCTGGTCAGCTCCGTTACTGCCGAGTTCTCAGGCTGCGTGCTGTACGCCGAGATCAAGAAGCGCATCAGGCAGGGCGACATCCACGAGCTGTTCAACTTCATGACGCGGGACGAGGCGCGGCACGCCGGGTTCATCAACGACACGCTTAAGGATTTCGGCGTGGGCGTGGACCTCAGCTTCCTCACCAAAGTCAAGAAATACACCTACTTCCGGCCCAAGTTCGTGTTCTACGCCACCTACCTGTCGGAGAAGATCGGCTACGCCCGCTACATCACCATCTTCCGCCACCTGGAGCGCCACCCCGAGCGGATGTTCCACCCGATCTTCGGCTGGTTCGAGCAATGGTGCGCCGACGAGTTCCGCCACGGCGAGGCGTTCGCCTTGCTGATGCGCGCCGACCCCAAGGTGCTGACCGGCCTGAACAAGCTGTGGATCAGGTTTTTCCTGCTCGCGGTGTTTGCCACGATGTATGTGCGCGACCATGCCCGCCCGGTGTTCCACGCGGCGCTCGGCGTCGATCCCACCGACTACGATTTCCGGGTGTTCCGCATCACCACCGAGATTTCCAAGCAGGTGTTCCCGATCTCGCTCGACCTCGACCACCCGGCATTTGCCAAGGGATTGGAACAGCTGCGCGCCATCACCGTCGCCAAGGGCGCGGCGAAACGGCGCGGCGGGCTTTGGGGGCGGGTGGAGAACGCGGCACTCACCGCGGCGGCGGCGGCGGCTTTTGCGCGGCTCTACCTGATCCCCCCCAAGAGCAACGCGATGCCGGAGCGGGTCCGGCTCGCCCCCGCCTGGTAGCGCCGTCCGCCATGCCCTCCTGCGCCGGCCCGGCGTTCTACGCGCTGTTCGTGTGGTGGTTCAGCACCGGGCTGATCATCTGGCTGGACAACCTGCACCCCCGCACCTTTCGGTGGAGCATGTCGGGGGGCACGGTCCTGTTCGGCGTGGCGCTGTGGCAGCTCGGCGCGACGGCCTCGGACGGTTCCGTCTGGGGCGCCTACGCCGCCTTCACCTGGGCCGTGCTGGCCTGGGGGTGGCAGGAGATGGGCTTCTTCATGGGCTACGTCACCGGCCCGCGCCGGGTCGGCAGCCCGGCAGGCGTCAGCGAATGGCAGCGGTTCCTGCACGGCGTGAATGCCTGCCTTTACCATGAGCTTGCCATCATCGCGACCGTCGCGGTCATCGCTTATGCGACCTGGGGCGGCGTGAACCAGGTGGGCGCCTGGACCTTCTACGTGCTGTGGGCCATGCGGACCAGCGCCAAGCTCAACTTCTTCCTGGGCGTGCTGAACCTGGGCGAGCAGTTCATCCCGCCCCATCTCACCTACCTCGGAAGCTACCTGCGCCGCCGCCCGATGAACGCGCTGTTCCCGGTGTCTGTGACCCTGGGCACAGTCGGCGTGGTTGTCCTGCTTCAGCGTGCCGCCGCGCCTGAACTGAGTGACGCGACATATGCCGGGCTGTTCTTCGTCATCACCATGCTGGCCCTTGCGGTGATTGAGCATTGGGTCCTTATCTTGCCGATACCTTTTGACAAGTTGTGGAACTGGGTGCTGACCCTGCGTCGGCCCGCCATGCCGAAGGCCGAGCGCCCCCGTTCCACCGCCGCCGCAACCTTCTGAGCTTGGAGTCCTCCCATGGACTACGATCGGTTCTTCCGCCGCGAGCTTGACACCCTGCGGCAGGGCGGCAACTACCGCGTGTTCGCGGACCTGCAGCGCCGGGCCGGCGCTTTCCCGACCGCGATCCACCTGGGCGCGCGGGCGCCGTCCGACGTGACGGTGTGGTGCTCCAACGACTACCTCGGCATGGGGCAGCACCCCCTGGTGCTGGAAGCGTCGCACGAGGCGCTGGACAAGTGCGGCGCCGGGGCCGGCGGCACCCGCAACATCGCCGGCACCAACCATTACCACGTCATGCTGGAAGAGGAGATCGCCGACCTTCACCAGGCGGAAAGCGCGCTGCTGTTCAATTCCGGCTATATGTCGAACTGGGCGGCGCTGAGCACGCTCGGCGCGCGCCTGCCGGGCTGCGTCGTACTGTCGGACGCGCTGAACCACGCATCCATGATCGAGGGCATCCGGCACAGCCGGGCCGAGAAGATGGTCTTCGCCCATAACGACCCGGAGGACCTTGACCGCAAGCTGTCCCAACTCGACCCAGCACGGCCGAAGATGGTCGTGTTTGAGAGCATCTACTCCATGGACGGCGACATCGCCCCCATCGCCGAGATCTGCGACGTGGCGGAAAAGCATGGCGCCATCACCTACCTGGACGAGGTGCACGCGGTGGGGCTGTATGGCCCGCGCGGCGGCGGCGTCGCGGAGCGGGAAGGCCTGGCCCACCGCATCACGGTGACGGAGGGCACGCTGGCCAAAGGCTTCGGCGTGGTCGGCGGATACATCGCAGGCTCCGCCGCGGTGGTGGATTTCGTGCGCAGCTTCGCGTCGGGCTTCATCTTCACCACGGCGTTGCCGCCGGCGGTGTGCGCGGGCGCGCTGGCCAGCATCCGCCACCTCAAGACCAGTTCCGCGGAGCGCGAAGGGCAGCAGCGTCGGGTGGCGCAGGTTCGCGCGGCGCTGGACGCGGCCGGGGTGCCGCACATGGACAACCCGAGCCATATCGTGCCGGTGATGGTGGGCGACGCCGCGCTGTGCAAGCACGTCAGCGACCGGCTGCTGGAGCAGTATGGCGTTTACCTGCAGCCGATCAACTACCCGACCGTGCCCCGCGGCACGGAGCGGCTGCGCATCACGCCGTCGCCGCTGCACACCGATGCCGACATCGCCCACCTTGTCGCTTCGCTGTCGGCCATCTGGTCGGAGCTGAGCCTCAAGCGCGTCGCGTGACACGGCCGCTTGCCAGAAGCGAAACAGGTCTCACGTCCGTATCTGATCCCGCCATGGTGACGGGACTGCAACCAGGAGGAAGCCGTTGATGCAAAACCGCAATGGGACGTCCCGCCGCGACATGCTGCGTACCGGGGCGACGATCGTCGTCGGCATCGCGGGCGTGGCCGCCGCATCGTCCGCTCGTGCCCAGGATGAGAAAATCGCGCAGGAACTGGTGCAATATCAGAACATGCCCAAAGACGGCCAGAAGTGCAACATGTGCGCGCAGTGGGTCGAGCCGAACGCCTGCAAGATCGTCGCAGGCACGATCAGCCCGGAAGGCTACTGCGTGGCCTACGCGCCCAAGGAAGGCTGACGCCCGCAGCCGGCCCGGTCCCGGCGCCGGCTTGAACATCGTCCCGTGGGAGCAATGGACAGCCGGCCAATGGAGCCACATGTCTTTTGCTTCTACAGGGAGTTTGCCCATGCCGCTCGACGACACCGACCCCAACCGCCGCCGCCCCGCCCCGCGCTACAACGTCCTGGGTGGCACATTGGAAACCTGCTCGCTTGACCCGATGACCGGCTTCACCCGCACCGGCTGCTGCGAGACCGGGCCGGAGGACGTGGGCAGCCACACCGTTTGCGCCGAGGTCACGGCCGAGTTCCTGGCCTTCAGCCGCCGCCGGGGCAATGACCTTTCAACGCCGCGGCCCGAGTACGGCTTCCCAGGCCTCAAGCCCGGCGACCGCTGGTGTTTGTGCGCGCCGCGCTGGCAGGAAGCGTTCCTGGCCGGCTGCGCGCCCCGCGTTTCCCTGCATGCAACCGAGGCGTCAGCGCTGCAGCACTGCGCGCTGGAGGATCTGCAGCGGCACGCGATCAGGTAGGTCGGCGCTACGTTGACCCACTCGCATCAGCGATCTGCTCACTCCGTCGAAGCATGTAGATTGAAAGCACAAGGATCAGGACCAGGCCACCGAGCACGGCCAATTCCAACATATGGGCGTTCAACATCGCCTGGGAGTCCGACGTCCACTTGCCCGGATCCGACGCCTGCGTCCTCTCGAGCGTGATGACCAGAACGCGCCGGATCGAGGCGATCAGGCCAACGACCAAGAATGGCTGGCCAACCAGGGTGCCGGACCGGAACGAGACACGGACCGTATGCAGGATTTCGACGATCATGAGCGCGAACAGCAGGCGGTCGATGGTCGTGACCAGCAACTCCGCGTTGCCGTACTCCCGCGCTGCGTTCCAGAGCGCCTCCCCCGCGCTGCCGATCCCCAGCAGGGACGCCAGCACCAGGATCAATCCCAGGGCCGCATAAACGATGCTTTCGGGTTTCAGGAAGGAGCGGCTGACAAGCGCGCCCGCGGGCGTCAGCTCGTGCTCAGCTTTGTCGGCTTGCTCCATGGGCCTTCCGATCAGTAGATGCCCAGGAAGTTCGCGCATGCCGTGCTGCCCGGCATCCACGTCCATTGCGCCGCATCCCTCCGTGTGCCCGCCATCCCGCCACCGTAGCAGAGCAGGTTATTTCGCAGCCAGGGCCAAGTCCGGCTCGGCGCGCATCCACACGGCGGTGTCGTGGAACACCGCGCCGCCGTTGGGCGCGGCCGGCGCGTCGCTGGTCAGGGCGTTGATGCCGACGCCATCCGCGAAATCGGCGTTGGGCCACACGCTTTCGACCACCACCACGCCGGGCTGCGCGCCGGTGGCCAGGCGCGCGTGCACCGTGACCGTCCCCCGGGCGTTGCCGAGTATCACCCGGCCCCCCTCCGCAATCCCCAGGCGCGCCGCATCGTCCGGGTGGACCAGGGCCGTGGGCCGGCCCTCGCGCTTGCGACTGCCGGGCGTTTCGGTGAAGCTCGTGTTGAGGAACTGCCGCGCAGGCGCCGCGACCAGGCGGAACGGGTGGTCGGGCGTCGCCTCCTCCGTTGCGGCCCAGTGGTCCGGCAAGGCGGGCATGCCGGCGTGGTGCGGGCCGACCGCGGCCCAATCCGGCGCGAAGCGGAACCGCCCGTCCGGGAAGCCGAACCCGGTCAGGAAGTGGCTGCGCTCGAAGCCCTCATCGGCGTCGATCCAGCGCCGGGCGACCACCTCGGCGGCGCCGGGCCAGCCGGACGCGCGCAGCGTCGCGTCCGCCAGCTCCATCGCCGTCATGTCGAATCCCGGGTGCGACGCGCCCAGCCGCCGAGCCAAGCCTTGCAGCACCTCGTGGTTTGACCGGCATTCGCCCGGCGGGTCGATCAGCTTCGGCCCGACTTGCAGGTGCGTGTGGCCCCCGGCGGCGTAAAGGTCGTCGTGCTCCAGGAACATGGTGGCCGGCAGCACCACGTCGGCCAGCGCCGCGGTTTCCGTCATGAACTGCTCGTGCACGCAAACGAACAGGTCTTCGCGGAGGAAGCCCCGGCGCACTTGGTTGCTGTCGGGCGCCACCACCACGGGGTTGGTGTTTTGGATGAACAGGGCCTGCACCGGCGGCCCGCCGCGGAGTTCGGCCGGGTCGCCGGCCAGCACCGCGCCGATCCGGCTCATGTCCATTTGTCGGGTGCCGGGGTCGCGGGCGTCCAGGCCCTCGATCAGCGTCTTGTCCCAATGATAGATGCCGTTGCCGCGGTGGTTCCAGAACGCGCCGCCGCCGCGGTGCCGCCACTTGCCGCCCACGGTCGGCAGGCAGGTGACGGCATGGAGGTTGGCGCTGCCGTTGCGGCTGCGGGAAAAGCCGTAGCCGATGCGCAGGAACGCCCGGTCGGTGCGGCCGTACAGCGCCGCGAACGCCTCGATCTCGGCGACCGTCAGCCCGGTGATCCCGGCCGCCCACTCCGGGCCGCGGTCCCGCAGGTGCGCTTCCAGGCGGTCCGGGCAATCGGCATACTCGGCCATGTACTCCCGGTCGGCGGCGCCGTCGCGGAACATGACGTGCATGGTCGCGCAGGCCAGCGCGCCGTCGGTGCCGGGGCGCGGCGCCAAATGAATGTCGGCCGCGGCGGCGCTGGGCGTGCGGTAAGGATCGACGACGACGAACTTCGCTCCCCTGCTCTTCCGGGCGCGGGTCACGTGGGTCATCACGTTCACCTGGGTGGACACGGGGTTTCCGCCCCACATGACGATCAGGTCGGAGTCCGCCATCTCCCGCGGGTCCGGCCCGCCGTAGCGGCCGACGCCGGCGATCCACCCGCTCTCGCTGGCCGTTGAGCAGATGGTGTTGTGCTGCCGCGAGTAGCGCATGACGTGGCGCAGCCGGTTGATGCCGTCCCGCTGCACCAGGCCCATGGTGCCGGCGAAGTAGTAGGGCCACACCGCTTCCGGCCCGTGCCGCGCCGCGGCGCCAATGAGCGCCCCGGCGACGCGGTCCAGCGCCTCTTTCCAGCCCGCCTCACGGAACGCGCCCTCGCCTTTCGCACCCGTTCGGATCAGCGGGCGGAGCAGGCGGCCCGGGTGGTGCACCCGCTCGGCATAGCGCGCGACCTTCGCGCAGATCACCCCGGCGGTGTACGTGTTGTCCGCGGCGCCGCGCACCGCGCCGATGCGGGCGCGGTCCAACACTTCCACCTCCAGCGCGCAGGTGCTGGGACAGTCATGGGGGCAAACGGTGCTGCGGAATGGTCCGGCCATGCGCGCTCCTTGAACGGGTCGCCCGGGCGCCGGCCCGGGCATGCCGTTCCTTTACGGCGTCCGGGGCGGGGATGGGAAGCGGCGCGAAGGCGTCGGCGCGCGCCATGACCGGCCCGAACGAGGGATGGTCCAGAAAGCAGCAGGCCGGAAACCGTCCCCACCTTCGCCTGGCGTTCACCGTTGCCGCTACGACACGACGCGCGCCGCGGTCCGAACACAATTCCGTTTTAACACTGAAATGTTTTGTGTTTATGCATCCACGAAACGATCTTGCCGGTATTGCGCAGGCGGCACGTGGATCGCCGCGCGCAACGTGGGAGACGTTTTCTATGGACAATCCAATTGCCTCGACCGAGCCGGTGCAGGACGGCGTCAACCGCCGCGCGCTGATCAACCAGTTCGGCCGCACCGCCGCCGCCGTCATGGCCGTGGGCGCGGCGGCCACCGCCGGGGTCACGCTTTCCAGCCTGCCGGCCGAGGCGCAGGGCATCACCGACGCAGATATCCTGAACTTCGCGCTGAACCTGGAGTATGTCGAAGCCCAGTACTACATCCGCGCCTTTCTGGGCCGCGGCCTGGACCCGTCCGACATCAGCGATCCCAACGGCGTGGGCAATGCGGGCTTCGTGCTCGGCGGCTCGGCCGTGCCGTTCAAGACAGCCTCCATCGCCGCCTACGCGCAGAAGATCACCATCGACGAGGTCAACCACGTCCGCTTCCTGCGGCGCGTGCTCGGCAATGCCGCGGTGGCGCAGCCGAACATCGACCTGCTGAACAGCTTCAACGCCCTGGCCTTCGCGGCGGGGCTTGTGCCAGACACCAACACGCAGTTCAACCCGTTCGCCGACGAGGTGAGCTTCCTGCTCGGCGCGTTCATCTTCGAGGACGTGGGCGTCACCGCCTATGCCGGTGCTGCGGCGCTGCTGCAGAACAAGGA
>CALMVT010000221.1 GCA_937873175.1 uncultured Acetobacteraceae bacterium
GCTGCCGGCCCGCGCCGCGCCGGCCCTTGCGCGCCGCCGCGCGCCGGCCTGGACGTTTCTGCCGGCGCGGCAGAACGCGCTCTCGGCCACAGCGCTCCGCGCGAACGGCGGTTTTCCCTTGCCGCAAGGGCCTCCGGTGCCGCACACCGTCGCGCACAAGCCCGGACGGCGCGGAGATGCCGACGGGCCGAGGGAACAGCCCATCGTCAAAGGACCACGGCCATAGCCAGGAAACCCGCCGACCCCGGCGCCAAGCCGCCCGCCAAGCGCCGCCCGCCGAAGCCCACGGCCACGCTGGCGGAGGCCGCCAAAGCCCCCGGCACCCCGCGCAAAAAGGCCGCCGCCGCCGGGCCGCGCGTGCGCAAGCCGGCCGCAGCCGCGCCCGCCGCCGGCCAACGGGACCGGCTGGACCGCATGCAGGCCGTCATCGTCGAAAGCCTGGAAAGCGACAAGGCGGAGGAGGTGGTGACGCTGGACCTCGCCGGCCGCGCCGCCTTCACCGACCGCATGGTGATCGCCACCGGCCTCGCCGACCGCCAGATCAGCGCCATGGCGCTGCACCTGGAAGCGAAGCTCAGCGAGATCGGCGTGAAGCGCGTGCAGACAGAGGGCAGCGGCGGGTCGGACTGGGTGCTGATCGACGCCGGCGACATCGTGGTGCACCTGTTCAAGCCGGACGCGCGCGCCCTGTATGCGCTGGAAAAGATGTGGGGGCCGGACCTCGACGAGCACGCGGACGTGCCCGCCGCGTCGTAGCACGCGGTATGCGTTTGTCGCGTCGTGACGCCCTCAGTGGTGGCGCGGCCGCGGCGCGTGCGGGCGCAGGTCAACGGCGGGCGCCGGGCGCGTGCTGGCATAGGCGGTGCCGTTCCAAACAAAGCGCTCGGCGTTCGCCGCCAGGTCCGACATGCCGCCGTGCTTGGTCGGCAGCAGCACGATCCGCCCGCTGGCGTCGTCCAGCACCTTGGTCCAGCGCCCCTTGATCCAGGCAAAGGCGGAGGTGCTGCACCCGCTTGAGCCGCACTGCCGCGGTGATTGCAGTTGCACGAACAGCGCCGGCCGCTCGCTGGCTGCGCCGAGCCGCACGGAACCGAGCACCAGCAGTGGCCGGTCCCCGGCCCGCCGCGCCGCGGCGAGGTCTTGGGCGACCAGGCTGCGGGCGGTCCGCTCCAGCGCCGTGCCGGGCTGCGCCGTCATCACCACCGGCAGGCCCGCCGGCCCGGGACGCTCGGCCGCCGCCGCCGCCGCCATCGGCAGCATGAACAAGAGGCAGGCGAGAAATCGATGCGAAACGGCCATGACCTGCTAAGCGCCGCGACCCCGGGCCGGGTTCCGCCGGGCATGGTCGTTCGGTGCGCTTGATCGCCGTGGGCCGGCTGCGCCCGGGGCCGGAAGCCGAGCTGTTCAACCGCTACAACGCCCGGCTGCGCCCGCGGCTCGCCGTCAGCGAGGTCGCCGAGGGCCGCGGCGCGCCCGCCGAAGCCCGGCGGCGGGAGGGCGAAGCTTTGCTCGCAGCCCTTCCCGCCCCCGCGCTGGCCGTGGCGCTCGACCTCGGCCCGCCTGCGCCCGGCAGCGACGGCCTGGCCCGGCTGCTGGAGCGTTGGCTCAGCCAGCCCCGCCCGCCGTGCTTTCTGATCGGCGGCGCGGAAGGGCTGGACGCCGCCGTGCTCGCCCGCGCGGACCATGTGCTGTCGCTGGGGCCGATGACCTGGCCGCATCTGCTGGTCCGCGTCCTGCTGGTTGAGCAATTGTTCCGCGCCCAATCCATCCTGTCCGGCCACCCTTACCATCGCGCTTCCAGGCCATGACTTGCCGCGGCCCGGCAGTTTCGTCATATCGGCGTGTCCGCAGCAGGAGCATGCCATGCCCGACCACCCCCGACCCGTGATGCTGGTGATCCTGGACGGCTGGGGATGGCGGGCCGACATGGCAGACAACGCGGTGGAGCAGGCGGACACCCCCACCTTCGATCGGCTGAGCCAAGGGCCGCATGCCTTTCTCAGCACCTCCGGCCTGGATGTCGGGTTGCCCGTGGGCCAGATGGGCAACTCGGAGGTCGGCCACCTGAACATCGGCGCCGGGCGCGTGGTGATGCAGGAGCTGCCGCGCATCGGCCTGGCGATTGCGGAGAACCGTCTGGCGCAACGGCCGGAGCTGCTGGCCTTGATCGAGACGGTGCGGCAATCGGGCGGCGTGTGCCACCTGATGGGCCTGGTGTCGCCCGGCGGGGTGCACGCGCACCAGGACCACGCGGTTGCGCTCGCGCGCATCCTGACCGCCGCCCGGGTGCCGGTGCGCATCCACGCCATCACCGACGGGCGGGACACCGCGCCCCGCTCGGGGGCGGAGTGCATTGCCCGCCTGCAGGCCGCCCTGCCGGACGGCGCCCGCATCGTCACCGTGAGCGGCCGCTACTACGCCATGGACCGCGATCACCGCTGGGACCGGGTGGAAAAGGCCTATCTCACCATGACGGAAGGGCGCGGCGCGAGCTTCGCCGACGCCGCCAGCGCCATGGACGACGCCTACGGCAAGTCCGTCACCGACGAGTTCGTGGTGCCCGCCGCCATCGGCGGCTATGACGGCATGCGGGACGGCGACGCCGTGCTGTGCTTCAACTTCCGCGCCGACCGGGTGCGGGAACTGCTGGGGGCGCTGCTCGACCCGGGCTTCGCCGGCTTCGCCCGGCCCCGGTTCTTCAAGTTCGCCGCCACCCTTGGCATGACCCGCTACAGCGACGCGCTGGCGCCATACATCGGGGTGCTGTTCCATTCGCAGCCCATGGGCAACCTGTTGGGCGAGGTCGTGTCAAAGGCCGGGCTGCGGCAGCTCCGCATGGCGGAAACCGAGAAATACCCGCATGTCACCTACTTCCTGAACGGCGGGCAGGAGGTCGCCTACCCCGGCGAGGACCGCATCATGGTGCCCTCCCCCAAGGTCGCGACCTACGACCTGCAGCCGGAGATGTCGGCGCCCGAGTTGACCGACAAGGCGGTGGCGGCCATTCAGTCCGGCACCTACGACCTGATCGTGCTCAACTTCGCCAACGCCGACATGGTGGGCCACACCGGCAACCTGCCTGCGGCGATCCGCGCGGTGGAGGCGGTGGACGCCGGGCTGGGCCGCATCGCGGACGCGGTGGCGGCGACGGGCGGCGCGCTGCTGGTCGCCGCCGACCACGGCAACTGCGAGCTGATGCGCGACCCGGCGACCGGCGGCCCGCACACCGCGCACACCACCAACCCGGTGCCGGTCATGCTGGCCGGATTTGACTGCGGGTTGGAGGATGGACGCCTTGCCGATCTGGCACCCACCCTTTTGGCCCTGCTGCGCCTGCCGCAGCCGGCGGAGATGACCGGGCGCTCGCTGCTGGAGGATCGGCTGAACGGGGCGCGCGAGCTGGAACGCGAAGTCGGCGCATCGCCGGCCGGCGATGCGGCCCGCCCATCGGCTTAGCCGGCTGCTGATC
Source organism: uncultured Acetobacteraceae bacterium (assembly GCA_937873175.1). Taxonomy (GTDB): domain Bacteria; phylum Pseudomonadota; class Alphaproteobacteria; order Acetobacterales; family Acetobacteraceae; genus CAHJXG01. Next base: position 3,470 of record CALMVT010000221.1, read on the forward strand.
GGCCTCGCGGCCTGCGGCGCGCCGTGCGGCGCGGCGCCCGCGGGATCGGTGCGGGATGCCGAACGCGCCCAAGCCGCCCAGGCAGCCTTGGGTCGTGAAGCCGCCGAGCGCGCCCGCGAAGCGGAAGCGGAGGGACGCCGCCTGGCCGGGCAGCGGGTCGCCGCGGCGGCGCGGATGCGGACAAACGAGGCCGCGGTGGCCCGCCTCGCCGCGGAGGTCGAAACCCTGGCCGCGCGCCGTCGCGCTGCCGAGCAGCGCTTGGCCGACCGGGCGGCGGCTTTGGCACCCCTGCTGCCATTGATCGAGCGCCTCGCGCTGTTTCCTGCCGAAACGATGCTGGCCGCCCCGGCGGCGCCGGAGGACGGGCTGCGTGGCCTCGTGGTGATGCGTGGGCTGGCGCAGCGGCTGGAAGCGGACGCGGCGGCGCTGCGGGCCGAGCAGGATGCGGTGGCTGCGCTGTCCGCGCAGGTGGCCGCGGCGTTGCCCGGCCTGCGCACGGCGCAGGCGGCGCAGGCGGCACAGGCGGCGGAGCTGGACCGGCAGATCGACGCGGCCCGGCAAGGCCGCCGGCAGGCCGAGGACGAGGC
>CALMVT010000222.1 GCA_937873175.1 uncultured Acetobacteraceae bacterium
ACCACCGCCAGGCCATGCGCCCCGGCATGCGGCGCGAGCGCCGGGCCGGCGACGTCGTCCAAGGCGCGGCCCAAGTCCGGGCGCAGCAGAAAGGTGCGTCGGTCGGCGGCCCGGCTGCGCACCGCCACGACCGGGAGGCCCAGCGTTTCCAACGCCGGCACCGCGCCCAGGTTGTGGTGCACCGCATCGCGCGCCCGGGCGTGGGCCAGGCGGAACTCCAGGAGCGGTGCAGTGCCGAGCGACGCCCCGCTGCGGCCAAGGCCGATCCGAGCGGCGGTGAGCGCGCGTAGCGGTGTCCAGGCCGGATCGGTCACGCCGCGGCCAGCAAGGATTGGAACCGCTGCGACAGCCGCGCCGGCCCGCCCGGCGGGCGCACGCGGCCGGACCCATCCAAGAGGCCCTGCTCCCCTAGCCACGCCTCGAACTCCGGCGCCGGGCGGCGACCCAGCAGTTCGCGCATGGCCAAGGCGTCGTGGAAGGAGGTGCTTTGGTAGCCGAGCATGATGTCGTCGGCGCCGGGCACGCCCATGACGAAGTTGATGCCGGCCACGGCCAGCAGCGCCAGCAGGGCATCGGCGTCGTCCTGATCGGCCTCGGCATGGTTGGTGTAGCAAACGTCCGCCCCCATCGGCAGGCCCAGCAGCTTGCCGCAGAAATGGTCTTCCAAGCCCGCCCGGGTGATCTGCTTGCCGTCGAACAGGTATTCCGGCCCGATGAAGCCCACCACGGTGTTGACCAGCAGCGGATGGTAGCGGCGTGCGACGGCGTAGGCCCGGGCTTCCAGCGTCTGCTGGTCCACACCGTGATGCGCGCCGGAGGACAGGGCGCTGCCTTGCCCGGTCTCGAAGTACATGGCGTTCAGGCCGGGGTGCCGCTCGGAAATCGCCGCGTGCGCCTCGTCCAGCAGCGCCAGCGTGATGCCGAAGCCGGCGTTCGCGGCCTCCGTGCCGGCGACGGACTGGAATACCAGGTCCACCGGCGAGCCGCGGCGCATCAGCTCCATTGTGGTCGTTACATGCGCCAGCACGCAGCTCTGCGTCGGGATCGCCAGCGCCTGGCGGATCTCGTCGAGCAAAGACAGCAGCGCGTGGGTGCGCTCGGGGCTGTCGGTGGCCGGGTTCACGCCGATGCAGGCGTCGCCGGAGCCGAGCAGCAGGCCGTCCAGCACGCTGGCCGCGATGCCGCGCGGGTCGTCGGCGGGGTGGTTCGGCTGCAAGCGGGTGGACAGCCGACCAGGAAGGCCGATCGTGCCGCGGAACCGCGTCACCACCTGCGCCCGGCTCGCCGCCACCATCAGATCCTGCAGGCGGCACAGCTTGCTCGTGGCGGCGACCATTTCGGGCGTCAGGCCCGGCGCCAAGGCGGCCAGCGCTTCCGTTGTCGCGGCGTCCGACAGCAGCCATTCGCGGAACCCGCCGACCGTCAGGTGCCGGACGGGCGCAAACGCGTCGTCGTCGTGGGTGTCCTGGATCAGCCGCGTAACCTCGTCGGCCTCGTATGGCACGATGGCGGTAGTCAGGAACTCCGTAAGCGGCAAGTCGGCCAGCGCCCATTGCGCCGCGACCCGGCGGGCCTGGCTATCTGCCGCAAGGCTCGCAAGCTGGTCACCGCTGCGTAGCGGGGTCGCTTCCGCCAGCAAAGCGGCGAGGCTCGGGAACGAGTGCCGCTCGCCGCCGACGGTGGCCCGAAACATGGTCCGCTCCCTGCGTGGTCCCGGGCCAGCATAGCCCAGCCCACGGAAAGCCGGGTAGCGTTACAGCAGCACCGATTGGGACGCCGGCACCTGCGGGGCATGGTGGCGGCGGTCGCGCTCGTGCCGGGCGGTGAAGCGCACGTCGCGGTCGCTGTTGCGCTCCAGGATGGCATCGAGCGCCGCGTCGTCGAGATCCGTCCAGCGCCGGCCGCGGTGCGGGCCGAACGGCACCCGGACCAACAGCGCCGGCTCCCGCGACCAGGCGATGAGCTGGTCCAGCCCGGCCTCGTTCAGCATGTCGCGCAAATGGTGCGCCGTCACGTAGGCATCCGGCCCGGCCCGGTGCGCCGGCAAGCCCAGCGCGCGGTCCAGCCCGGCCGGCATCCGCTCATACCGCATTCCCTGGTTCGAGTGCGACGGCAACTCCGGCCACAAGCGCAGCGCGCACTTGTAGGTGCAGATCCACGGCAGCCCGCCGGTCAGCGGATCGGTGCACCAGCGCCGCTCGAATTCGATGCGGTGCGCCGCCAGCGCCAGGAGGCCGGGTGCGGCCAGGATCGGCGGCGACACGACGGGCCAGGGCGGGCTGCCGGCCACGTCGGCATCGATGATGTGGTGCACGGCGGCGGTGCGGGACGGGATCGGGCGCTCCGGGTTGACGTAACGCGCGCCCCGCTTCGGCGTGAGCCGCCAACCGTCCGACCCGGCGTCCGCCACGTCCTGCCAGCCGATCTCCACCACGCCGTCATCGGGCGGGCGGGAACCCGTAGTTTCAAGGTCGATCACGCGGACGGTCGGCTGCATTCCTGGAATATGGGGTTCCGGCGCGGCTGTGCAGCGCCCCGATTGACAATCGGGCATCGCAACAAGCAGGGTCGCGGCCCATTGCGGACGGAGTTTACCACTTGGGGAACATCACGCGCCGCCGGGCGATGGCGGGAAGCGCGGCGCTGGCCGCCGGGGCGGTGCTGCCAGCTGGGGCGCCGTTCACCGGCTCCGTCGTGCGCCGCGCCGCGCAGGATTTGGCGAAACAGCCGTATCGGGAGCCGGACACAGCGCTGCCCGCCGCCGCCGGGTCGATGAGCTACGAGCAATACCGCGGCATCCGCTTCAAGCCGGAGCGGGCGCTGTGGCGCGGGCAGGACCTGCCGTTCCAGGTGCAGTTCTTCCCGCGTGGATTCCTGTATCGCCCGGCCGTGGACATCTACGAGGTGCGGGACGGCCAGGCTGCGCCCGTTCCCTATGACCCCGACCTGTTCGACTACGCCGACCCGGCGGTGCGCGTGCCGGACCGCCTGGGCTTTGCCGGCTTCCGGGCGCACGCTGCGATCAACCAGCCCGGCCAGTTCGACGAGTTCTGCGTGTTCCTCGGCGCGAGCTACTTTCGCGCCGTGGGCCGCGGCCAGGATTACGGCCTGTCGGCCCGCGGCCTGGCCATCGGCACGGGGACGCCGCGGCCGGAGGAGTTCCCGCGCTTCCGCGCCTTCTGGCTGGAACGCCCGCAGCCCGGCGTGGGCACGCTGGCGATCCACGCATTGCTCGACAGCCCCAGTGCTGCGGGCGCGTTCCGCTTCACCGTGCGCCCCGGCGAAACCACGGTCATGGACGTGGAAAGCGTGCTGTTCCCGCGCCGCGACATCGCGGAGGCCGGCATCGCGCCGCTGACCAGCATGTATGAGTTCAGTCCCCGCGACCATGCCCGGCCCGACGCCCAGCGTCCGGACGATTGGCGCACCGCCGTGCACGACAGCGACGGCCTGGCAGCCCTCACCGGCCGCGACGAGCGCCTATGGCGGCCCTTGCTGAACCCGGCCGCCGTGCAGTTCAGCGCCTTTCTCGACGCCAACCCGCGCGGCTTCGGGCTGCTGCAGCGCAAGCGGGAGTTCCGCGACTACGGCGACCTCCAAGTGCCATACGGCCGACGCCCGAGCCTGTGGGTCGAGCCGATCGGCAACTGGGGCGTGGGCGCCGTGGACCTGGTCGAGATCCCAACGAACAGCGAGTACAACGACAACATCGTCGCCTTCTGGCGCGGGCGGGACGCGCTGCGCGCCGGCGGGGAGTACGGGTTCACCTATCGCCTGCATTGGGGCGCCGACGCGCCGGGCGACCCGCGCTTGGCGCGGGTGGCGGAGATGCGCACGGGCGCGGGGACGGCACCGGGCACGCGGGTGTTCGTGCTGGATTTCACGGGCGGCACCGTGAAGGCACTCGCGGCCGACGCCCCGGTGCGGGTCGAGCTCGGCAGCAGCGCCGGGCAGGTGGACGTGGGCTACTCCGGTCCCAACCCGGAAACCGGGGGGTGGCGGATCAGCCTCGTGTTCGATCCGGCCGGCGCCCCGGCGGCGGACCTGCGCTGCGCGCTGCGCGACGAGCAGGGGCCGCTTGCGGAAACCTGGCTGTATCGCTGGATCGCCTGACGCGCCCCGGCGCTTTTTTCGTTCCCGTTCGCTTTTCGTTAAGCAATTTCGGCGAAATTGCACGCACTCCGGCAAAACCCGGGGTTGTGAACGAAAGCGGGCCGCGCCGATTGGATCGCGTGCGGACCGTCAGGATGAAAAACAATGTCTTTGAACTCAGTCAACACGAACATCGGCGCGCAGGTTGCGCTGTCCTCGCTGAACCACACCAACACGGAGCTCCAGGCGTCCCAGAAGCGCATCTCCACGGGCTTGCGCGTGGCGGATGCGACGGACGACGGCGGCGCGTTTGCGGTGGCGCAGCGGGTGCGCTCGGACGTGGGCGCGCTGACCAGCGCGAACGAGCAGCTTGGCAACGCCAAGGGGCTGGTCGGCACGGCGGTCAGCGCGCTGGGCAAGATCTCCGACAGCGTGAACACGGCCAAAGCGATGCTGGTCAAGATCGGCGACGCCAGCTTGCCGCAGGACCAGCGCGACCAGTACGTCGCGTCCTACAAGTCGCTGGTCAGCCAGGTTGCGGACACGGTGGACGGCTCGACCTACAACGGCCAGACCTTGCTGGGCAAAACCGGCGGCACCGCCGGCAGCAGCAAGAGCGTGGTGAGCAGCGAGGACGGCAATTCGCTGACCATCTCGGGTGCTGACAACAGCGGCCTGGCCAGCACGCTGGCGGGCCTGATCGGCTTGACGTTCAGCCGGTCGGGCGGGGCGGACACGTTCTCCGGCACCGCCGCCCAGACCACGGCGGCGACGGCGCTGAGCGGCACGGCGTTCAGCGCGGCGCAGAAGGGCGTTTCGGACAAGTTGAACCAGACCGGCGCCGACGCAAACCGGCTGGACGCGACGATCTCGTTCAACAGCGCCAAGATCGACAGCCTGAACGCCGGGCTGGGCGCCTTGATCGACACCGACCTGTCGAAAGAGTCGGCCAAGCTGCAATCGCTGCAGATCAAGCAGCAACTCGGCACCCAGGCGCTGTCGCTTGCCAACCAGGCGCCCCAAAGCCTGGTCAGCCTGTTCCGCTAAGCTATCCGGCGGCGGGCAAAACGCCTGCCGCCGTTTCTGCCTTGATTTAGGCCCTTAAACCACTCGGGAAGCCCGCATGACGAACCTAGTCCTTGAACTGCACGCCGGCGAGGCGATCATCGTGAACGGGGCGTCGTTCCGTTTCCGCACCCGCAGCCGGATCGAGCTGACCACCCGCGCCAGATTCCTGTTCGGCAAGCAGATCATGGCCCCGGAGCACGCGGACACCCCGGCGCGCCGCATCTACTTCGCCTTGCAGCTCGCCTACATCGGCACGGATGAGGAGCGCGCCCAGGGCCTGGCGCAGGCGCGCGCCACCATCGCCGACTTCCGCGCCGCGACCACGTCCGTATTGGCGCGCGAGGTCCTGGACCGCATGCTGGCCGCCGTCGAGGCGGACGAGTGCTACGCCGCCCTGAAGCTCGCGCGGCGGATCATCCGCCACGAGGACGGCGTGCTCGGCCGCGACAGCGCCAAGCCGCAGACCACCCTTCAATAGGTATCGCCGCCATGCAGCAGTTCCAAGCCGCCCGCGCTTACCGCGCCGCTTCCGCCCACCGCGGCCCGCGGGAGCAGGAGGCCGACGTGTTCCGCCGCGTGACCGGGGCGCTCCGTGCGGCCCAGGACGGCACGCCGATGGACCAGGTCAGGGCGTTCGCCGACAACACCCGGCTGTGGATGATGGTCGGTGACCTGTTGCGCGACTCCGCGAACGGGCTGCCGGAAGCGCTGCGGGCCTCGGTCATCTCGGTCGGGCAGGCGGTGCAGCGGGAAATGCGCCAAGCGAAGCCTGATTTCGCATTCCTGATCACGGTGAACGAGGAGATCACCGCCGGGCTGTCCAGCCGGCCGTGAGCGGCACGATCAGCGGCGTCAACCTCAGCCTGTTGTACGGTTCGTCGTCGTCGGGCAGTGTGTCGGGCGGCAACCCCATCCTCGCGCTGACGCAGGCGGAGAAGAACCAGGCGAAGCAGGTCGCGGCCGAAGCGAAGAAGCCGGAGGTGCAGCGCGACGTGGCCGCCTTCCGCAAGGCGGTCGCGGGTGCCAAAGACGTGAAGTCCCTGCTCGCCAACCCGGCCGTCCAAAAGGTCCTGCTGACCGCCAACGGCCTGGGCGACCAGATCGGCTCCACCGGCCTGGTGACCAAGGCCCTGATGTCCAAGACCAGCGATCCGAAGTCGCTGGCCAACGTGCTGTCCAACAAAGCCTGGAGGTCCGCGGCGGCGACCTACGATTTCGCCAACAAGGGGCTTACGGTCCTGAAGGATCCCAAGGTGCTCGACACCGTGGCCGGCGCCTATGCCGAGATCAGTTGGCGCAAGTCGCTCGACGACGCGACGCCCGGATTGTCGGACGCGCTGACGTTCCGCGAAACCGCGACAAAGGTGAAGAACGCGGATGATATCCTGGGAGACCCGGTGCTGCGCCGGGTCGTGACCACGGCGCTCGGCATCCCGCAGGAGATCGCTTACCAATCGCTGGACGCGCAGGAAAAGGCGATCAACAGCAAGGTCGATGTCAAGCAGTTCAAGAACAAGGATTTCGTTGAGTCGTTCGCCAAACGCTATCTCGTTGCGGCGGCCGGCGCCGGCCAGGCTTCGTCCACGGGTTTCACTGGGCTTCAAGCCTATGGCCTGGTGGTGTAGCGGCCGACCGCCGGGAGGGTAGGGGGGCGGGGCCGCCCGGAACGCCAGGCCCCCCAGCCTAGTTAACCGCGCGGGAGATAGATGCTGTTGCCGACCACGATATTGGTAAGGGTCGGCTTCCGGTCCGCGTAAACCGGCAGGCCCCGCTCGAAGCCGCGCGGCAGCGAGTTCGCGGTCTGGGCTGTCTGCTCCGATCCGGTGCCGGGCACGGTGCCAGCCGCGTAAAGGTTCATCGCCGAACCTGGCCGGGCGACGACGCTCGGGAAGGCGTTCGAGCCGGTATCCGGGCGCTGCAGCGCGATGGTGGCGGTGGTGCCGTTGCCGCGCATCGGGAACGGCTCGCCGTTGCCCTCGGCGGCGAAAGCAGGCAGGGCCAGCGCGGTCATAGCAGCGGCGGCAAGCAAAATGGTTTTCATGGTCTTAGTCTCTCCTGAAAAACAGGAGGTCCGTCGGGATAGGCGGGCCTTCAATCCTGTGTGGCGGGTCTCGGACGAGACGCCGCCAACGCCCGGGACTTGGGGGGCACGCCGCTTAACCAGAATGCTGCACCTGCTCACAACATTCATGCCGGAAAGTATGGGCCGCTCAGGTTTCGCCATACGTTGAGATCGCCGGGTCGAGCCGGAACTCGTCCAACAAGAAGTCGATGACGGCCCGCGTCCGCGGCGCCAGGTTGCGGCGGGACGGGTAAACCGCGTGGATCGCCACCCGCTCCGCCTGGTATCGCTGCAGGACGGGCTGCACCCGGCCGGTCGTCAGGTCGTCACCGAACACCCAGGCGGGCCCCAGCGCTAAGCCGAGGCCAGCCGCCACGGCTTCCCGGATGGCCTCCGTGCTGTCGGTTCGGAACCGGCCGGTGATCCCAACCGCCACGGCGCCGCCCGGCCCGTCGAACCGCCATTCGTTGGGCGTGGCGCCTTGCAGAAAGGCGATGCAGGAGTGCCGCGCCAGGTCGGACGGGTGCGCCGGCGTCCCGTTGCGCTCCAAGTACTCGGCAGAGGCCACGACGGCCCGGGCCGAAGAGCCGATGCGCCGGGCCACCAGGCTTGCCTCGTGCACGGTGCCGCCGCGTATGGCAAGGTCGATCCCCGCCGCGATCATGTCGGTGATGCTGTCCGACATGTGCAGCTCGACGGACAGCTCGGGGTAGCGGTCCAGCAACCGGCGCATGCGCGGCGCGACGTAGAGCCGGCCGAACATCGCCGGGACGGCAATGCGGATCAGACCGCTCGGCGCGCCCTGGCGGCGGCCGATCGCGGTTTCCGCTTCCTCCACGCAATCCAGCACCCGGCGCGCATGGTCCAAAAGGTCGCGCCCGTCCTCCGTCAGTGTCAGGCTGCGCGTGGTGCGTTGGATCAGTCGGGCGTCCAGGTGCTGCTCCAACGCGCTGATCTGGCGGGACACGGCGGGCTGCGTCGCGCCCATCTCCCGTGCCACCGCGGAAAACGACCCGGATTCAGCGACCCGAACGAAGGTGCGTAGGCCGGCAAGCAAATCCATCGCTTCAAATTCCCCGCTTCAAAATCTCGGGCATGAATGTTACCGGGTTTGGCGACTTATCAAACAACTCTGCATATACCATCTCTGCGGCAACGAACACGTCGGAGGCGAGCGATGAACGGGGGGCAGCCATCCCTATGCGGGCAGCTTCAACAGTTCTACCAAGGCATGCAGAGCCGTATGGCCCCGGCGGACCTGGACACCTTGCGCCAAGCGGAAACGCAGATGGCCGCGGCGGGCGCGGACCAGGCTCTGTTGCAGCCCGGCGATGCCGCGCCGGAATTCTCGCTCACGGATCAGCACGGCGTCGCCGTCAGCCTGGCTGACCGACTGGCACTTGGCCCGGTCGTGCTGCTGTTCATCCGCGGCGGCTGGTGCCCGTTCTGCACCTTGTCGCTCCGCGCCTGGCAGGACGCCCTGCCGCGGCTGCACGACGCCGGCGGCGACCTTCTGGTGGTGTCGCCGCAGCGCGTCGATGTCTGCGGCTTGGTCGCGGAGCGCGACCTGCTGGCTTGTTCCCTGCTGTCCGACCCCGGCAGCGCTGTGGCGGACCGCTACGGCCTGGTGGTGGAACTGCCTGAGGTCGCCCGGCCGCTTTACCTCCGGCTCGGGCACGACCTGCCCCGCATCAACGGGACGGGCACGTGGCGCTTGCCCCTGTCCTCCACCTTCGTGGTTGCGCGGGACGGCCGGATCGCCATGGGCCGTGCCGACCTGTCGCTGAAGCAGCGCCTCGAACCCGATGCCGCGATCGAGGCCGTACGCCGCCTCCCGGCAAAACAGCCCGCGCTGTCAGACCGGCACGGCTGAGGTCTCCAGCAGCTTCTCGACCCAGATCGGCAGGTCACTGACGGCCATGCCCTTCGCGTGGAACACGGCGTTCACCGGGATCCTGTTATGTTGCAGGACATTGCCGCCCAGGCTTGTCATGTTGCGAAGTTGCGGGCTTACGGGCATCCACCAGCACCGTGCAAGCGCCGCACTGCCCGCAGGTAGCGCAGCTTACGTTCTCGCGCACTTCGCTCCACGATGTCGCTGCCTCGGCTGCGACCTGCGCGCACGGCATCTGCCAGCGGCGTCAGCCGCAGCAGCATATGGTGTGCTGCGGCCCAGGTGCCGCGTCGCCCTGGTGGCGCAACCGGGCACGCAGCTTGAACACATAGGACGGGCTGACGTCGAACCGGGTGGCAGCCTCAACCAAGGCCAGGTCCGGGCAGGCTGGCACCCGGTCCCGCAATTCCTGCCCAGCCTGTCCACGCTGCCACGCCATCACCGCCTCCGACCCTCGTCGGACGCCTTGGAATCACGTGCTAAACCCGCTTCACAAACCCTGGTCGCGACTCCAGTCGGGACGGTTTGGGTCTAAACCCAGGCGATGCTGGTCGGCGCCGGCGTCGTCACGCCTTTCAGCAGCACGCCGTGGGCGGCATCGCCGAACGAGAGCATCACCCCGGACGCCTGCTGCTGCTCCACCAGGGACGCCTGTAGCGCCTTGTCGATCTGCAGGGTGTCGCCTTTGGCGGGGGAGAAGTTCTCAATGATCATGAGGCCGATCCCGGCATGCACGACGTAGGCGTCTGCCCCGGCCCCGCCCGTCACGTCCATGATGCCGCTGCCGGCCGTGATGGTCCCCGTGCCGGTGCCGGTGCCGAACAGCACGGTCGCCGCGCCCGATCCGCCGGTTACGGTGGCGTTCAGGACGTTGATGAAACTCATCGCGGTTGTTCCCGAACCCGCGTTGACAACCGCGGCGGTGCGGCCCGGATCGCCCTCAAGCGCGAGGATGTCGGTCCCGGTGCCCATGTTGACGCGGAAGGTGTTGTCCGCCGCGTCGGGAAGGGCCGGGCGCACGTTGACCGCCGCGTTGTAGTTGCCCGACCCAAACGAGAGCGAGCCGTGCGTCGCGTTGCTGATCCCGAGCGTGCTGGCGGTCCCCACGGCCGTTGAAGCGCCGCTCAGGCTCACGTTGGTTTCACCGAAGTTGTTAAGCACAAAGGAGCCGCCGGAGCCGTCGGTCAGGGTCGCGGACTGCACGGCGTCGAAGCTGTCTGCGCCGATGCCCGTGACGGTGCCGTCCTTGCTCCATTGATGGATGCTGGCCTTGAGGCCCGTGCTGCCGCCGAACTCGGCCGTGGCGCCCGGCTTCAGCGCCGTCAGGAAACGCGTGCCGGCGTTATCCGAAAAGGCGACCGAGGTCGCGGCGGTGCCGACCCCGAAGGTCTGGGACCCCGCGGTATTCTGCACCACGTCAGCCTGCTGCGTCGTTCCGTCGAACGCGACGGCCTTGACATACAGGTTGCGGTCGAGCGACGACGTGCCGCCCCAGGCGTCATTGAGAAAGGACACCGTGACGACGTGCGGCCCGGCAGCGCCCCAGGTGCCATTGAAGCTGAACACCTGACCCTGTCCCAGGCTGTTCCACGCTTCCGTGGTGAGAACGCCGCCGAGCTGGACGCCGTCCATGCTGACGGTGAACTGCGCGTCGCCCTCGTAGGCATCCTCCGCCATCGTGAGCACAAGCGTGTCCGGTCCGGCGCCCACCACGGGCGGCGTCGCGACGGGGTGGCTTCCGCCCGCCGCTGGCGGCACGCCGAAGTATTGCCGCCATGCCGCGGCTTCCAGGGGCTTCTTGCCGTTGGTGAACTCCCAATCGCCGTCGCCGGGGTTGATGTCCCAGATGTTGACGTAATCGACCTTGGGCGCCCCGGGCAGGCTGAGCACGCTATACAGCCATCTCGGGAAGTCCGGGTCGTCCACGGGGCCGGTCTTAAGCCCGTCGCCACCCGCGCCGGCTTCGGCGATGCCGATCGGCTTGTTGTGCCGTGCGGCAAACGCCAGCACCTGCTTCATGCCCCATTGCGACGGGTCGTAGCCGTTCGGATTCCACTCCGTGGCGTTGGGATTGGCCCAATAATGCTCCCGGTTCACCGGGTCGGCGAACCATTCCGGCAGGCTGGCAGCGTAGCTCCCGTCGTTCTTGTGCCAGTCATACAGCGTGGGCGGAAACACCGGGCTGTAGGTGTCAGCCCCGATCACATCGACGTACTTGTCGCCGGGGTAGGCGGAGGAGGTTGGCTGACCCGTCCAGTTGAGGTTGGCGGGGTTCCAAACCGTTCGCACGGAGATGCCGGGCACCGTACGGATGAGGGTTGCGATGTGCCGGAAGGCTTCGGTCCAGTCCGCGACGGTGGCTGGGTCGTTGCCCATGTACCACGGCTCAAACGTGCCGTTCATCTCAGGCCCGATGCGGACGTCGATCGCGACGTAGCCGACCTTCTTCCAGGAGTTGACCAGGCCGACGAAAACGTCGTCATGCTTGCCGGCGATGATGTCCTTGAACACCTGGTCCTGATTGTTCCAGTCCGAGGTGGTCGCCATTGGCATGTTCGTCACGGGCGTCACGCCGCGCAGCACTGGTGACGCAGCCCAGGACCGCGCCGTTCCGTCCATGGTGGGCACCCATTGCGACCAGTCGGCATAGTAGTTCACGAACGCATCCGAGTACAGCGGCTTGGTGCCCATGGATTGCGTAAACGTATTGAATTTGTTTTCGAACCAAGCTTCTGATTCGGGGTCTGTCTCGCTTGGATTGAACACATAGGTTCCAAGCGGAAACTTCGGCGTGGCCGTCATTTTGTTTTCAACCGTTGGCTGGGAGGGCTGGGTGTGAACTTAGTAGGGTTCTTGCTAAGGGCAAATAACTTTGATGCACTGCAACCCCGAATCACGGGGGCGTGCTGTTCAAGGCACACCTTGCCCGCCGTGACCGCACCCACCCGGGCCGACCCGCCTCCGTCAGCCGGGGCGGCAGCAAGCCGCTGCCGCCCGCCTGTCAGCTCCAGTTGATCTTGGACGTGTCAACCGAGCCGACGTCCTTCAGGAACACGTTGCCCGTGTTGCTGGAGTCGTTGAAGCTCAGCACGGTGCCGCCGCCCGCCTGCGTTTGCGTGAACCCGCTTTGCAAGCTCGGCGAGATGTTCAGCACATCGCCCTTGCCGACGGAGAAATTCTCCACGGTCAACTGCGAGTCCCCGGGATGCACGACGTAAAGGTCCGGCCCGGCATCCCCGGCCACGTCCATCGGGCCCCAGGCGGCTTCGGCCCGGTTTCCGTTCGGGTTGAGGAAGACCACCGAACCGTTGTAGGTGCTCAAGGTGTCCGTGGTGATGGGCGCGCTGGCGCTCGTGCCCGTGCTTGCCGTGCTTTCCGTGCTGGCCGGGGTGCTGGCTGGCGCGCTGGCCGGAGCGGGCGCGTTACTCGTTCCGCTGCCAAACGCCGATGCCCATGCCTTGGCGGCGTTCTGGTTGTGCCCATCGGTGAAATGCCAATCGCCTTCGCCGGTCGTTACGTCCCAAACGTTGACAAAGGCCAACTGCGGAGCGCCCGATGCCGAGAAGTCGGCCGCAATCGTTGCGGGCAGGTCGGTGTTGTCGCCGACGCCGATGCCGGTTTCGCCGATCCCGACCGGCTTGCCGTGCGCTGACGCCAGGGCGATGGTTTGGGCAAGGCCCCATTGGGCCGGGTCCTCACCATTCGGATGGTATTGGCTGGCGCTGGGATTGTTATAATATTGTGAGTTACTGATGCTTGAGTCGTACTTGTAGGTCGGGCTGTAGATATCGAGCCCGATGATGTCGACCTTGTCATCGCCTGGGTAGGCTGACTTGACATCGATTTGGTTGTTGTTTGAGACGTTCGGGTTCCAAACGACATTCACCTTCATGCCGGATACGCCGTGCACCACGTCGGCCACATGCGCGAACGCGGCCTTCCATTGGTTGACGCTTTCCGTCGTGTTGCCCATCGACCACGGCATGAAGTTGCCGTTCATCTCCCAGCCGATGCGCATGTCGATGGTCTTGTAGCCGGCATCGCGGTACGCTTCGGCGATCCCGCGATACGTGTCGTCATGTGCGCCGTTGGCAATCGCCTGCAACGTGCCCGAACCGTTGTCGCTCTTGGTGCCAAGCCCGACTGCAACCACCGGGGTGAGGTTCTGCGCCGTGGGGGACTTGCTTTGCGACCACGCGTTCCATGACGCACTCGTAACCATATTGGACCAGCTTCCCGAGAAATCGGCAAACGTGTCGATGAATTGCGGCGTTTGCCCAATCGCTGAACTAACGTTGTTCATCGTACGGTCGAATGCCGCCTCTGCTGAGGGATCATTCCCGTTCGGCGAGCCGGCATATACTCCAAGTGGCATCTTGTTAGACATAAGCAATGTTGCTCCTGCGGGGATTTCTTCGCAGCCATTGATGTAATGACACAGGTGCAATAACGGATTTACTTGAGTGCGCAATCGCGATTAGGGCAAAAGCCGCCCCAAGGCCGTCATTCGCCCATTCACGCGGCGCATGGTTCAAGAAAGTAGGACAACAATCTGTTTGGCGGGATGCCGGGCGTCACCTGGGCCAGCCGGCCAGAGGGGCGCAGCGGCCGAGCGCGGACAGAATTCGCACGATGCCGCGTCCTGTGCCGGTGCGCTGGGATGCCGCCAGCCCATGCTGGGCGGCGCCGCTGACCCCGTGCCAGGTTGCGCGCCATGAACGTCGCCCTTCGCCGGCCCATGACGCTTGACGAGTTCCTGGCCTGGGAGCGCAGGCAGGAGTTGCGCTACGAGTTCGATTGCGCCCGGGCCGTCGCGATGACGGGCGGCACGGTCGAGCATTCAGAAATCGCGACCAACCTCGTGGAAGCTCTTTGACGTCGCCTGCAGGGCAGGCCGTGCCGTCCCTTTCGGGGTGATCTGAAGGTCCTGGTCGCCGGTCGCGTCCGCTATCCGGACGCAACGGTTACTTGCTCGCCGGTGCCGCGGGGCACGGACGTAGTCCCTGAACCGGTCGTGGCGTTCGAAAAGCTCTCGGCCGACGCGGCGGTCACGGACTGCGTTGAGAAGAGCGAGGAATACCGGCTCACCCCGTCGATCCGGCGCTACGTCATGCTGGAGCAGACGCGCCGTGCCGCCACCGTGTTCGCGCGCGCGGGCGACGACTGGGCGGCCCACGTGCTGACCGGGGACGCCGTGCTGGCCATGCCGGAGATCGGGGTCAATCTGCCGCTCGCGGAGGTTTACGCCGGGATTGCGTTCGCTTTGGACGATCTTTCGCCCGAAGACGGCTGAGCGGGCGGCGGCACGTCGGCCGCGTTTCCTGCATCGAAAAATTCCGATCTGCCGAAAATGTGCGTGACGCCGGGCGTCTTGGCGTTGCGACAGGCGGCCGTCATGCGCGGCGTGCCGTGCCGCCCCGACGTGATTGATCCCCGTCTAACCTGGCCGCGTCCTCGCGGTGTCGGTGCGGACCCCCGGCCATGCGCCGTTTGGACAGCAGGTGGAGCGAGATGAGCACGACCGTCAGCGACTTTTCTGGAACCGTCTGCACCAATGGGGCGTGCGCCGCGTGTTCGGCTATCCCGGCGACGGCATCAACGGTTTGCTGGGCGCGCTGAACCGCTTCGGCACCGACAAGATCGACTTCGTCCAGGTCCGCCACGAGGGGATGGCGGCGTTCATGGCGTCCGCCTACGCCAAGTTCACCGGCGAGTTGGGCGTGTGCCTCGCCACCTCCAGCCCCGGCGCGTCGCACCTAATCACCGGGCTGTACGACGCGCGGCTGGACCACATTCCGGTGCTGGCCATCGTGGGCCAGCAGGCGCGCACGGCGGTCGGCGCGCATTACCAGCAGGAGCTGGACCTGGTCAGCATGTCCAAGGACGTAGCCGGCGCCTTTGCGCAGCAGGCCAGCGTGCCGGCGCAGGTGCGCCACCTGATGGACCGCGCCGTGCGCGTCGCCAAGAGCGAGCGCCGGGTGACCGCCCTGGTGATCCCGAACGACCTGCAGGAGGAACCCTACGAGGAGCCACCCCGCAAGCACGGCGCGACCCACTCAGGCGTCGGCTACACCGCGCCCAAGGTGGTGCCCTATGAAGCCGACCTGCGGCGCGCGGCGGAGGTGCTGAACGCGGGCAAGAAGGTCGCCATGCTGGTGGGCGCCGGCACGCTGGGCGCGGCCGACGAGGTGATCGCGGTCGCCAACCGGCTGGGCGCCGGCTGCGCCAAGGCGCTGCTCGGCAAGGCGGCGCTGCCGGACGACCCGCCCTGGGTCACGGGCAGCATCGGCCTTTTGGGCACCAAGCCGAGCTGGAACCTGATGACCGAGTGCGACACGCTGCTGATGGTGGGATCGGGCTTCCCGTATTCGGAGTTCCTGCCGAAAGAAGGCAGCGCCCGCGGCGTGCAGATCGACATCAAGGCGGACATGCTCAGCCTGCGCTACCCCATGGAGGTGCCGCTGGTCGGCGACGCCGCCGAAACCTTGCGCCTGCTGCTGCCGATGCTGCAGTCCCGCGCCGACAATGCCTGGCGCGAGCGCATCGCCGGCTGGAACGAGGATTGGCAGGAAACCATCAGGGACCGCGCCATGCACTCAGCCAGCCCGGTCAACCCGCAGCGCCCATTCTTCGAGCTGTCGCCGCGCCTGCCAGACCGGGCGATCCTGACCAGCGACAGCGGCTCCTGCGCCAACTGGTATGCCCGCGACATCAAGATGCGGCGCGGCGTGATGGCGTCCTTGTCCGGCGGGCTGGCGTCCATGGGCGCGGCCGTGCCCTACGCCATCGCCGCCAAGATCGCCCATCCCGATCGCCCGGTGATCGCCATGGTCGGCGACGGCGCCATGCAGATGAACAACATGGCGGAACTGATCACCGTGCAGAAGTACTGGAAGGGGTGGTCGAACCCGACCTGGATCTGCATGGTGATGAACAACCAGGACCTGAACCAGGTGACCTGGGAACAGCGGGTGATGAACGGCGACCCGAAGTTCGAGGCGACGCAGCAACTGCCCGACGTGCCCTACCACAAGTTCGCCGAGCTGATCGGGTTGAAGGGCATCTACGTGGACGATCCCGACCGCGTCGGCCCGGCCTGGGACGAAGCGCTGGCCGCCGACCGGCCCGTGGTGCTGGAATTCCGCACCGACCCCAACGTGCCGCCGCTGCCGCCGCACATCACGCTGGCGCAGGCCCGCGCATTCACCTCCAACCTGCTGAAGGGCGACCCGGAAGAGGGCAGCGTGCTGCTGAACACCGCCAAGGAGGTGCTGGCCTCCGTGCTGCCCGGCGGCAAATCGTAGCGGCCCGTGGCGCCTGAAGCCGCGCTCGGCGCCGTCCGGGCCGAGGCTTACCGCATCCCGACCGACGCGCCGGAAGCGGACGGCACCTTTGCCTGGACCTCCACGACGATCGTGGTCGTGGAGGCCGAAGCTGGCGGCAAGACGGGGCTGGGCTACACTTACAGCCATGCCGCCGCCACCGGGCTGGCGGCCGGCACGCTGGCAGAGGCGGTGCGAGGCCGGGACGCGACCGATACCCCCGCGTGCTGGGCGGCCATGCAGCGGGCAGTGCGCAACATGGGACGGTCCGGCATCGCGGCAACCGCGGTGTCCGCCGTGGACGCGGCGTTGTGGGACCTCTAGGCCAAGCTGCTTGGCTTGCCGCTCGCGACGCTGCTGGGCCGGGCGCGTGAGGCGGTGCCGATCTATGGCAGCGGCGGGTTCACCACCTACTCGGACGGGCAGATGCGGGACCAGTTGCAGGGCTAGGTTCAGCGTGACGGCTGCCGCGCGGTGAAGGTGAAGGTCGGCACCCACCCGGAACAGGACCCGCACCGCGTGGACGCGGCCCGGCGCGCGATCGGCGACGGCACCGAACTGTTCGTGGATGCCAACGGCGCGCTGACGGTTAAGCAGGCCATCGCCTTTGCCCGGCTGTGCGCCGCGCAGGGCGTGACCTGGTTTGTGGAGCCGGTCTCGTCCGATGACCTCCCGGGCCTGTGTGCCGTGCGCGGCCATGTTCCCGCGCCGATGGAGGTTGCTGCTGGCGAGTATGCCTTCACCCTCGACGACGTGCGGATCATGCTGGCGGCTGGGGTGGTGGATGTGATGCAGGCGGATGCGTTCCGTTGCGGGGGATCACCGGGTTCCTGCGCGCGGCGGTGCTGTGCGAAGCGTTCCACGCGCCGCTGTCCGGCCATTGCGCCCACGGCATGGAAGCGCCGGACGGCACGCAGGCGATGCCGGGCTTCGCGGGCGTGCTGTCCGACGAGCAACGGTGGGCGCTGATCGACGCGGTCCGTGCCCGCAATGCCGGCTTGGCCCTTCAAAGCGCCGGCACATGGCTGCAGCCGACTATGCTCCCCGGCTTCAGCCTGACGTGTCCGGGACGGGCCTCCACCACCACCGACGACCTCCGGGGCCGCGTGCTGTTGCTTGTTGCTGAGCAGCCGGGCACGCCGCTGCCCAAGCCCGCCGGCGCCAGCGCGTTCCCCATCGTGCTGACGCGGGAGGAGCCGGACCGTTCCGCATGCGCCAGTGCCGACCCGGCAGCCTGGGACGCCCTGGCCGCCGTCACGGGCCAGTCCCCGGACAAGCTCGCCGGGTCCCGGATGCTGGTGGACGCCAACGGGCGGACGCGCGCCTTCAAGGCCGGGCCGGATGCCGCGGCGTGGGACGACCCCAGCGCCTTCGCCGCGGCTGTCAAAGCCATCGCCGCCGCGCCGATCACCGCAATGGGCGGGGAGGGGCAACACCACCACTGACGGCAGCGTAGCCACCGGGGACGGTCACAGCGTTGGGCACAGCGGTCCACGGCCGCAACCGACACCGGGGCGAAAAGGGTCGTGCGGGACGCGACAGGGCCCAACGCGCCTATGCTTGCACATCCGTTGCGGTTGCGCCGCAGGGCAATCCGGACGTGCGGCAGCAACCCTCCATTTTGACGGCAGGGCCATCACGGTGTTCACTGCGCCGACTTGCAGCGGCGCGTCCGCACGCCGCCAACCATGGAGCCGGCCCCATCCATGCCCATGGAGGTCCACACGCAACCCGGCCGCTGCACCGTGCTGACCGCATGACCCCGCTCGCGATGGCGGAGGCGGCGCTCGCCGCGGACCGGGCCTATGCGGACCCGGCGCTGTGGATCACGCGGCTGCCGGACGCGGTGGTGACCGAGCGCGCCCGCGCCTTGACGGAAGAAGGGCGGCGGGACCGCCCGCTGTGGGGAATGCCCTTCGCGGTCAAGGACAACCTGGACGTGGCCGGCCTGCCCACGACGGCCGGCTGCCCCGGCTACGCCTACGTTCCCACGGACACCGCGCCCGCCGTGCAGCGCCTGCTCGACGCCGGCGCCGTGCTGCTCGGCAAAACCAACCTCGACCAGTTCGCGACCGGGCTCGTGGGTGTGCGCAGCCCCTACGGCGTGCCGCGCAACGCTTTTGACCCGGGGCGCGTGCCGGGCGGGTCGTCTTCCGGATCTGCGGTTGCGGTGGCGGCGGGCATCGTCCCATTTGCCTTGGGCACGGACACCGCCGGGTCGGGGCGCGTTCCGGCGGCGTTCGGCAACGTCGTCGGCCTCAAGCCCACGGTTGGCAGCATCTCCGCCCGGGGCCTCGTGCCGGCCTGCCGGTCGCTGGACACGGTGTCCGTGTTCGCTGCAACCGCGGACGAGGCGCTGTCGGTCGCGCGGGTGATGGCCGGCCACGACGACGCCGACCCATACTCGCGCCCGGCGCCGTTCGACCACCTGCGCCGCGCCGGGTTCCCAGGCGTTGTCCGGGTCGCGGTGGCCGATGACCTGTCGGCCTGCGACCCGCCCGTGGCCGCGTCCGTGCGGGAGGCCGCGGCGTCGTTCGGCGCGGAAACCGTGGACATCGGCCCGTTCTTGGAGATCGCCCGCCTGCTGTATGATGGCCCATGGGTTGCGGAGCGCACGGCCGCGCTGCGCGAGGTCGTCGAGCGCCGGCCGGACATCCTGCACCCCACAACGCGCGGCATCCTGGAGGGCGGACTGCATCGGCGCACGGTGGACGCTTTCCATGCGTTCCATCGGCTGGCAGAGGTGCGCGGCTTTTCGGCGCGGTTGTTCCGCCGCTACGACGCCCTGCTGCTGCCCACCGCGCCGTTCTGCCCAACCCTGGCCGAGCTTGCCGCCGACCCCATCGGCCCCAACAGCCGGCTCGGCGCCTACACCAACTTCGTCAACTTGTGCGACCTGGCCGCGGTCGCCGTGCCGGTCGGCCTGACCCCGGACGGCCTGCCGGCGGGCGTCACCGTGATCGGCCCGGCGTGGTCAGAAGGCCGGATCGCCGCCATCGCCGACCGGCTGCACCGCGCGGCGGCGGGCACGGTCGGCGCGACCAGCCGGCCCTTGCCCCCGGCCGCCGACCCGGCGCCGGTCGGGTCTGACGAGACCGCGCTGTTCTGCGTGGGCGGGCACATGGCCGGCTTGCCGCTCAATCACCAGCTTACCGACCTGGGCGGCCGGTTCCTGCGCGCGGCCAAAACGCAGCCGCTGTTTCGCCTGCACGCCATGGGCAACCGCCCGGGCTTGGTGCGCGGCGGCGAGGGACGGATCACGGGCGAGGTTTGGGCGCTGCCAACCCGCGGGATCGGCGCGTTGCTAGCCTGCGTGCCCGCGCCGCTCGGCTTCGGCACCGTGCTGCTGGAAGACGGCGATTGCCTCGGCTTCTTGGCAGAAGCCCAAGGCGTCGCTGGCACGCCCGACATCACCGCGTTCGGCGGTTGGCGGGCATACTTGGCGCGACGGGCGCCGCTTGACCGGCACCCAGCCTGCGCCGGCGTTGCTGATGCTTCTTGAACCCCGCGCTGGCTCCCGGAGTTGGACTCGAACCAACGACCGAGCGATTAACAGTCGCTTGCTCTACCAGCTGAGCTATCCGGGATGACGCGGGACGCCCCTATAACCCCGCTGCGTGCGTGATGCAAACGGCAATTCGCGGCATGTGGCTTGCCGCATCCGTCCGGCTCTGGCATGGATAGCGCGTTGCGGGCGTGGTGGAACTGGTAGACGCGCCGGACTCAAAATCCGGTTCCGCAAGGAGTGTCGGTTCGATTCCGACCGCCCGCACCATCTCCGACAGTTTTGGCAAGGCAAGGTCGTGAGTCCAAACCTTGCCGCCGACCATCCCCGCATCGCGCATCAAGCGTGCGATCAGGCAAGCCGGCGGTTGCTGAACCGCCCCGGGTTTCCCGGGGGCTCCAACCTGTGAGAGGACGGGGCCATGA
>CALMVT010000223.1 GCA_937873175.1 uncultured Acetobacteraceae bacterium
GGCAACCTGATCCAGTTCGGCGATGTCGGCCCACCCGTCAGGGCCGCCCATGCCGCGATCTCGTCCGAGCGGGCCGCGCCGATGCGGGCGCGCAGGTCACGCTGGGGTATGGGGTCAGGACTCCGTCCCAATCGAGCGCCTCGTTGCCCCACCAGTCCTGGTGCCAGCCGTGCACCGAATAGCCGCGGCCGACAAACCACCCGAGATGCATCATGCGAAACCGTCCAGTGCTGTCCGCAAGCTCTGCCCTCGCCTGCCTGGGAAGCGGGCATTCAGGGCAGGCTGCCTGTCATGGGCGCAAATACGCACGAGAGTTGCACAGCATGCAAGCAGCTTTCAGGC
This sequence comes from uncultured Acetobacteraceae bacterium, assembly GCA_937873175.1. Classification (GTDB taxonomy): domain Bacteria; phylum Pseudomonadota; class Alphaproteobacteria; order Acetobacterales; family Acetobacteraceae; genus CAHJXG01. The sequence goes on from CALMVT010000223.1 coordinate 343, forward strand.
ATTCGATGGAAGCAGGACCGCGGCGTCGGCCAAAAGCGTGGCATGGCGATTGCGAGATTTGCCGGGCGTGCCTGCAGGCAACCCATCCAGGAGACCGCGTATGATGTTCCGGACCGTGGCAACGGCAGCATTGGTCGCCGGCCTGGCAGGTTCCGCCTCGGTGGCCTGGGCCGCGCCGGCGTGCGAGCCGGGGAAGCTGGCGGAGAAGTATCCGAGCCTGGTCGGCAAGACGGTCAAGATCGGTGCCGACCCGCAGACCCCGCCTTATGCCATGCGCGACGGCGCCGACTTCAACAAGGTGGGCGGCTCCGACGTGGACCTGGCGGCGGCCGTGCTGGATTGCGCCGGCATCAAGCACGAGATGTTCCTGGGCGGCTGGTCCGGCTTGATGCCGGCGACCGCCGGCGGCCAGGTCGATGTGTTCTGGGACAACCTGTACTACACGCCGGAGCGGGCCAAGCAGTTGGACTACGTGATGTACATGCAGGCCGCGACCGGCGCGCTGACGCAGGCGGGCAACCCCAAGAAGATCACCGGCATGGAGGCTTCCTGCGGGGCAACCTATGCGGTCGGCCTCGGCACGGTCGAGGAGGTCGCGGCCAAGAAGCAGGACGCGGCCTGCAAGGCAGAGAACAAGCCGGCAATGACCGTCATGACCTATCCCGACGTGGCGTCGGGCATCCGGCTTGTGCAGTCGGGCCGGGCCGACATCATGATGACCGACCTGGCGCTGGTGGACCAGTTGGCCGCCGACAACCCGAAGGGCTTTGAACGGGCCTACAAGATCATGACGGGCTTCAACATCGGCGCGGCCGTCAAGAAGGGCAACGCCGACCTGCTGCGCGCCATCCATGACGGGCTTCAAGTGATGCAGGCCGAGGGCAAGCAGAAAGCGATCTTCGCCAAGTACAAGATCGATGCAGAGATGGAAATCTCGGCCGCCGTCAAGACGGAGTAGCGCCCCTGTCGCGCATCGTCCGCTTGGCCGCCGCCATGCTCGTGCTGGGCACGGCGGCGGCCCGCGCGGCGCCTGCGGCCGAGGGGGTGCAGGACTGGCTGGCCGACTTCGCCAACTACGCCACCTCGGGCTTCTTGTGGAACGGTGCGCTGCTGGCCGTCGAGATCACCGCCGCGGCCATGGCCTGCGGCCTGGTTTTGGGCCTGGGACTTGCCTTGATGCGGTTGTCGCGCGTGCGCGTGGCCCGTGCCGCCGCCGGGTTCTACATCTTCGTCACCCGCGGCACCCCGCAACTGCTGCAGCTCGTGTTCATTTTCGACGCGCTGCCCTTTATCGGCTTGCGGCTCGACAGCTTCAGCACGGCGCTGATCGGCTTCGCCTTGAACGAGGCGGCGTTCAGCGCGGAGATCATCCGCGGCGGCATCATCTCGGTCAGCGGCACGCAGTCCGTCGCGGCGGCCTCGTTCGGCATGTCGCCCGGCCTCACGCTTCGCCGCGTCATCCTGCCGCAGGCGATGCGCGCCATCCTGCCGGGGCTGATCAACGACACGATCAGCATGCTGAAGCTGACCTCGATCGCGTCCGTCATCTTCGTCAACGAACTGACGTTCCGGGCGCAGCAGATCGTCGGGCAGAACTTCAAGTTCTTCCAGGTGTTCATCGCCACTGGCGCCATCTACCTGGCGCTGACCAGCGCGATCACCGCCCTGCAGTCAGTGCTGGAACGGCGGTTCGACATCGAGCGGGCCGAGGCCGGGCCCTCCGCCTGGCAACGGCTGCTGGGCTTTCGCCGCCCGGTGCCCACCCGTGCGGCCGTTCCAGACCCAGCCCCCGGCGTGGCGCGAACGTCCGACGCGGCCTGGATCGGCAGCCTGATCGGCGCCACGGACCCGGCGCTGCGGGGGCAGCCCTTCGTGGTCGGGCGCAACGTGCAGAAGGCTTATGCTGGGCGGGAGGTGCTGTCCGGCGTCGATTTCTCAGTCGCCCAGGGCGAGGTCGTGGTGGTCCTGGGTCCCAGCGGGTCCGGCAAGAGTACTTTGCTCCGCATGATCAACCATTTGGAGGCGCTGGACTGGGGCGAGGTCACGGTCGGCGGACGCCCGGTCGGCTATCGGCCGCCCAACGGTGGGCCGCCGCGCCCAGTGCGCGACCTGGCGCGCGCCCGGGCGGAGGCGCGGATCGGCATGGTGTTCCAGCACTTCAACCTGTTCGCCCATCTCACCGCGCTGCAGAACGTCACCGAAGCGCCGGTCCGCGTGCACGGCGTGCCGCCCGCGGAGGCGGAGGCGACGGCGTTGCGCCTGCTCGCCGCCGTGGGCCTGGCCCGGCACGTGCACCACCTGCCGCACCGCCTGTCCGGCGGGCAGCAGCAGCGCGTGGCGATTGTCCGCGCGCTGGCGATCCAGCCGAGGCTGATGCTGTTCGACGAGCCGACCTCGGCGCTCGACCCCGAACTGGTCGGCGAGGTGCTGGCGGTGATGCGGCGCCTGGCCGAGGCGGGGATGACCATGGTGGTCGTGACGCACGAGATCCGCTTCGCCCGCGAGGTCGCGGACCGGGTCATCTTCATGGACGAGGGCCGAGTGGTCGAGCAAGGCCCGCCCGAGGCGGTGATCGACAACCCGAAGCATGAGCGCACGCGGCGCTTCCTGCGCATGGTCGAACAGGAGGAGGTTGCGGAAATCGCAACCTGATGGGGGCACGCATGAAGCATCACCATCTGCCGGTCTCGCCGGCCACCGTGCATTGGGGGTACTTCAGCAAGGCCGTCGCCCCGGCGCTGACCGTGCGCTCCGGCGACCGGGCTACGATCGAGACGCTGACGCATCATGCTGGCGACGACTACGACCGCATGATTGCCGGCGATCCGGGGGCGGAAAGCGTGTTTCATTGGACACGGGAGCACAAGGCGGTGGTCCGCCGCGGCGCCGGGCCGACCGAAGGCCCCTTTCTGCGCGGCTCCGGCGAGGGCCTGGGCGTGCACCTGCTGACCGGCCCGGTCGCCATCGAGGGCGCCGAGCCGGCCGACGTGCTGGAAGTGCGCATCTTGGACGTGCGGCCGCGGCCGAGTTGCCACGCCTGTCACGCCGGGCGCTGCTTCGGCTCGAACGCTGCGGCTTCGTGGGGTTTCCAGTACCATGACCTGATCGAGGAGCCGAAACCGCGCGAGGTGGTGACGATCTTCGAGCTCGACACGACGGGCGAGCCCTTCGCCCGCGCGGTGCACAACTATGTCTGGACGCCGCAGACCGATCCGGACGGCATCGTGCACGGCACGATCGACTACCCCGGGGTGCGCGTGGACCAGACCTCGGTGCGGCGGCGCGAGAACATCCTCCGGAACGTCCGCGTGCCGGCACGGCTGCATTTCGGCACCATGGGCCTGGCCCCGTCCGAGGCGGACTTCGTCAGCTCGATCCCGCCGGGCCACACCGGGGGAAACATCGACGACTGGCGCATCGGCAAGGGCGCCCGCATGTACTACCCGGTCGCCGTGCCCGGCGCCCTCCTGTCGGTCGGCGATCCCCACGCGGCGCAGGGCGACAGCGAACTGGGCGGCACCGCCATCGAGACCTCGCTTACGGGCGACTTCGAGTTCATCTTGCACAAGCAGGCTGATCTCGGCGGCACGATCCTGGAAGGGCTGGACCATCCGTTGCTCGAGACCGACCAGCAGTGGTCCGTTTACGGCTTCACTTTCCCGAACTACCTAGCGGAACTCGGTCCCGATGCGCAGACGGAGGTCGCGCGCCACGCCAGCCTCGACCGCGCCATGCGCGACGCCTTCCGCAAGATGCGGCGCTTCCTGATGACGGTGCACCGGCTGAGCGAGGACGAGGCGATCGCGCTGATGTCGGTCGCCGCCGATTTCGGCGTGACCCAGGTCGTCGATGCGAACTGGGGAGTGCATGGCTCGCTGCGCAAAAGCGTCTTCACCTGCACCTGAGAGGTCCCCATGACCGGTCGCCAAACCTTCGAGGCCACCGACTTCGCGCTGCAGGGCGGCGAAACCCTGCCCGCCGCCCGGCTGGTTTACCGCACCCTCGGCACCCTGTCGCCAGCCCGCGACAACGTCGTGCTGATCCCGTCCTGGTACTCCGGCAGCGATCGGGAGGCCGAGCTTTGCATGGTGGGCGCGGGCCGCGCCATCGACCCGGCCCGCCACTTCGTCGTGCTCACCAACCTGCTGTCGGGCGGTGTCTCCTCCTCGCCGAGCAACACGCCCCAGCCCTATGAGGCCGGACGCTTCCCGCGCGTCACGCTGCATGACAACGTCCGGCTGCAGCGCCTGCTGCTCGACCACCTCGGGATCGAGCGCATCAAGCTTGTGGCCGGCTGGTCCATGGGCGGCTGCCAGGCCTACCAATGGGGGGCGCAATATCCCGGCGCCGTGGACGCCATCGCCCCGCTGTGCTGCTCCGCCCGCACGGCGCAGTTCAACAAGATCTTCCTGCTCTCCCTTCGGCGCGCGCTGGAACTGGACCCGGCGTTCGAGGACGGGTTCTACAAAAGGCCGCCGGTCCGCGGCCTGCGCGCGTTCGCCACCATCTACGCCGGGTGGGGGTTCTCCGAACCGTTCTACCGCACCGAGGCTTTCCGCCAGTTCGGCGCCGCGACGGCGGCCGAGTTCTCGGCCCGGTTCTGGGAACCGGGGTTCCTGCACCACGACGCCAACGACCTGCTGGCGCTGCTGCGCTGCTGGGACGACGGCGACATCAGCGCGGGCGCCGAGTATGGCGGCGATCTCGACCGCGCGTTGGGAGCGATCACCGCCCGGGCCGTCGTGGTGCCGTGCGAGTACGACACCTATTTCCCGCCCTCGGACAGCCATGCCGAGGTAGCCCGGATGCCGAACGCGGAGTGCCGGCCGATCAACTCGATCTGGGGCCACATGACACTGTGGAACCCGGCCGACCGCCCGTTCTTCGACACGGCGCTGCGCGACGCGCT
>CALMVT010000224.1 GCA_937873175.1 uncultured Acetobacteraceae bacterium
GGCCCGCAAGCCCGGCGCCACCGCCCGCGCCGCGTCGCCGCTGGCGCCGACCGGCACGCCCAGCACCACCAGGTCCGCATCCCGCACGGCCGCGGCGGCGTCCGGCGTCGCCTCGTCCACCAGGCCCAGAGCACAGGCCTCGGCGCGCGTTTCCGCCCGGCGCGCCGTGCCGACCAGCCGCTCGGCCAGGCCCAGGCGGCGCACATCGCGGGCGATGGACCCGTTGATCAGGCCCAGGCCCACGAAGGCGACCTGCCGGAAAAGCGGCGTGCGTCCCGAGTGGGATGGGCCACCCTCCGGCGCCTTGCGGTCCTCCATCCCAGGGTCGAGCATCACCGGCCGCCCGGCACGGTGGCCGCCCGCTTCAGCCGCTCCGTTTTGAGCCGTTCGGCAAGCAGGAACGCCACCTCCAGGCTCTGCTGCGCATTCAGGCGGGGGTCGCAATACGTGTGATAGCGGTCGGACAGCGCCGCGTCGGTGATGGCCTGCGCGCCGCCGGTGCATTCGGTGACGTTCTGCCCCGTCATCTCGATGTGGATGCCGCCGGGGTAGCTGCCTTCCGCGTGGTGCACGGCAAAGAAGGTCTCGATCTCGCGCATGATGCGGTCGAACGGCCGGGTCTTGTAGCCGGACGCCGCCTTGACCGTGTTGCCGTGCATGGGGTCGCACGACCAGACCACCGACCGCCCTTCCCGCTGCACGGCGCGGACCAGCGCCGGCAGGTGTGCGCCCACCTTGTCATGCCCCATGCGCACGATCAGCGTCATGCGCCCCGGCTCGTTGCCAGGGTCGAGGATGTCGAGCAGGCGCAGCAGCACGTCAGGCTGTAGGCTCGGCCCGGCCTTGAGGCCGATCGGGTTGCTGATGCCGCGCATGTACTCGACATGCGCGCCGCCGGGGTCGCGGGTGCGATCGCCGATCCACACGAAATGCGCGCTGGTGTCGTAGCACCCGCCCGTCACCGAATCAGTCCGGGTCATCGCCTCCTCGAAGCCGAGCAGCAGCGCCTCGTGCGAGGTGTAGAGCGTGGTGCGCGCCATGGACGGCGTGGTCAGGTCCGACATGCCGCACGCCGTCATAAAGGCGAGCGCTTCCGAGATGCGGTTGGTCAGGTCCTCGTAGCGCGCGCCCTGCGCCGAGTTGGCGACAAAGTTCAGGTTCCACTTGTGCATGTTGGCGAGGCTGGCATAGCCGCCGTCGGTGAAAGCGCGCAGCAGGTTCAGCGTAGAGGCCGACTGCGCATAAGCCTGGATCTGCCGCTCGGGGTCGGGCCGCCGGGCTTCGGGCGTGAACGCGTAGCCGTTCACGATGTCGCCGCGGTAGCTCGGCAGCTCCGCCTCGCCCTGCTTCTCCGTGTCGGAGGAGCGCGGCTTGGCGAACTGCCCGGCCAAGCGCCCCACCTTGAGCACCGGCACGCCGGCGGCGAACTTCAGAACCACCGCCATCTGCAGCAGCACGCGCAACGTGTCTCGGATGTTGTCCGCGTGGAAGTCGGCGAAGCTTTCGGCGCAGTCGCCCCCTTGCAGCAGGAAGCCCCGACCAGCCGCCACCTCGCCCAGCTTGCGCCGCATCTCGCGCACCTCGCCCGCGAACACCAAGGGCGGCAGTCGGCGCAGGCGGCTTTCGGCATCGGCCAGGTGCGTACGGTCGTCATAGGCCGGCATCTGCTGGACCGGCATGGTGCGCCAGGAGTCGGGAGACCAGGCGGGCGCGCAGTGTTCGCTGGCGGAAGCGCCGCTCGCGTCGGCGGCAAAATGTGCGAAGTCATCCATGACAAAAATCCAATGTAAGCAGTGTGGCCGCGACCGCGTCAGTCCGCCCCGTACTCGGCGTGATGCGCGATTCCCGTGCCGTCGAACCGCATCGCTTCCTCGGCGGCGCGCAGCAGCGCCTTGGCCTTGTTGCAGGATTCCCGGTACTCGGCGTCAGGATCGGAGTCCGCAACAACGCCGCCGCCCGCCTGGACATACAGCGTGCCATTCTTCACCAGACCGGTGCGCAGGCCGATGCAGGTGTCGAGGTTGCCGTCCGCGCCGATGTAGCCGATGCCGCCGGCATAGAAGCTGCGCCGGGTCGGCTCCAACTCATCGATGATCTCCATGGCGCGGATCTTCGGCGCGCCCGACACCGTGCCGGCCGGGAAGCCGGCGCACAGCACGTCGAGCACGTCGGCACGGGCGGGATCAAGCTCGCCTTCCACGTTGGATACGATGTGCATAACGTGGGAATAGCGTTCCACGATCATCTTCTCCGTAACCCGCACCGTGCCGACCTTGGCGACCCGGCCCACGTCGTTGCGCCCGAGGTCGAGCAGCATGAGGTGCTCGGCCAGCTCCTTGGGATCGGCGAGCAGGTCCTGCTCCAGCGCTACGTCCTCCTCCCGGGTGCGGCCGCGCGGGCGCGTCCCGGCGATCGGCCGCACCGTCACCGTGCCGTCGCGCAGCCGCACCAGGATTTCGGGTGAGGAGCCGACCAGGGCGAAGTCGCCGAGATTGAGGTAGAACGAGAACGGCGACGGGTTGAGCCGGCGCAGCGAGCGGTAAAGCGAGAGCGGCGGCAGCTTGAACGGCAGGGAAAAGCGCTGCGACGGCACCACCTGGAACGCATCGCCCGCCCGGATGTAGGCCTGCGCCCCCTCCACCATTGCGTAATACTGCGTGTTGGTGGTGTTGGATGTCGGCTCCGGCAATGCCGCCCCGTGCCCAACCGGCGCCAACTGGTGCGGCAGGCTCCGGCGCAGGTCGGACGCCACCCCAGCCAGGCGTTCGCAGGCGCGGTCATGCGCCGCTTCCGCCGACAAGCCCGGCGTCGGGTATACCGGCGTCACCACCGTCATGCGGTCCAGCACGTTGTCGAACACCGCAACCACCGTGGGGCGCATCAGCATCGCGTCGGGCAGGCCAAGCTCGTCCGGGTTGCCGTCCGGCAGGCGTTCGATCAGCCGCACGAAGTCATAGGCGAAGAACCCGATCAGGCTGGCGCTGCCGGGCGGCAGGCTCGGCGGCAGTTCGATGCGGCACTCCGCGATCAGGGCACGCAGGCTGGCGAGCGCCGGCACGGGCGACGGCTCGTAGTCGCCGCCGCCGAGCTGCACATGGCGGTTGATCTCGGCCCGCTCCCCATGGCAGCGCCAGATCAGGTCGGGCTTCAGGCCGATGTAGGAGTAGCGGCCCCGCACCGCACCGCCCTCGATGGACTCCAGCAGGAAACCGTAGGGCTGGCCCTCGGCCAGCTTGATCATCGCCGCAACCGGGGTTTCCAGGTCCGCGACCAGGGTGGTCCACACGACCTGCGGCTCGCCGCGGTCATAGGCTTCAGCGAAGCCCTTTCGTGGGATGGAGACGTGCATCGTCGATCCTCGCGTATCGGTGCGAGCAGGCTGCTCATGGTTCATAGGGTGTCTGGTTTCAACGCTCATGCCGGCACCTCGCCGAAATCCTTTGGGTTTGCGGCGCCGAAACCCGCTGACTTTGCGGTGCCCAGCAGCTTCAACGTCGCGGCCGTCACGTCGGCCTGCCGCATCAGGCTCTCGCCGACCAGGAAGCAATGGACGCCGGCGGCCTGCATGCGGGCAATGTCCGCGGGCGTGCCGATGCCGCTTTCGCAAACCAAGAGGCGGTCGGGCGGCGCCAGCCGGGCCAGCCGTTCGGTCGTGGCGAGATCCACCTCGAACGTCTTGAGGTTGCGGTTGTTGATGCCGACCAAGGGTGAGCGCAGGCGGAGCGCGCGTTCCAGTTCCGCCTCGTCGTGCACCTCGACCAGCACATCAAGGCCGAGGCTTTCAGCCGCCGCTTCCAGCTCCGTCGCCTGCGCGTCGCCCAGCGCCGCGACGATCAGCAGGATCGCGTCGGCACCGAGCATGCGCGCTTCCGCCACCTGGTATGGGTCGAGCATGAAATCCTTGCGGATCGCCGGCAGGGCGGCGGCGGCGCGCGCCTCGGCCAGATGCACGTCGGCGCCTTGGAAATACGGCGTGTCGGTCAGCACGGACAGACAAGCAGCGCCCCCCGCCGCGTAGGCGCGCGCCAAGCTGGCCGGGTCGAAGTCGGCGCGAATCAGGCCCTTGCTCGGGCTGGCCCGCTTGATCTCGGCGATCAGCCCGGGCCGTCCAGCCGCGGCCCGGGCGCGCAGCGCACGGATGAAGCCGCGCGGCCGCTCCCCCGGCAGCGCCGCCTCGATCTCGGCCAAAGGGCGACGCGCCTTGCAGCGGGCGACGTGCTCCCGCTTGGCCGCGCAGATTTCCGCCAGCCGGTCGCTCATGCTAGCACCCCGTTCGTGGCGCGCACCAGCGCGTCCAGCCGGGCTGCGGCCGCGCCGGAATCGATGGCGCGGCGGGCCAGATCGGCGCCGCGCGCCAGCCCATCCGCCCGGTCGGCCACCACCAGCGCCGCCGCGGCGTTCAGCACCACGATGTCCCGATACGGCCCGGCCTCGCCGTCCAGCAGCGCCCGCAGCGCCGCCGCGTTGTCCCGCGCGTCGCCGCCCCGCAGGTCGTCCAGCGTCGCCCGCGCGATGCCAACCTGCTCCGGCGTCACCTCGAATTGCCGGAGCTCGCCACAGCACAGCTCGGCCACCGAGGAACGGGTCGTCGTGGTCAGCTCGTCCAGCCCGTCATGGCCGTGCACGATCCAGGCCCGCTCGCTGCCGAGCACGCGCAACACCTCGGCAAAGGGCTGCAGCCATTGCGGCGCGAACACGCCGAGCAACTGGCGCCGGGTCCCCGCGGGGTTGGACAGCGGCCCCAGCAGGTTGAAGATCGTGCGTGTGCCCAACTCGCGCCGGCTCGGCCCGGCATGGCGCGTGGCGCCATGGTGCTGCGGCGCGAACAGGAAAGCCACGCCCGCCTCCTCGAACGCCCGGCCCACCGCGTCCGGCGACGCATCGACGTTGACGCCCAGGGCTTCCAGCACGTCGGCGGCACCGGACCTCGACGACAGCGCCCGATTGCCGTGCTTGGCCACCGGCACCCCGCACCCGGCGGCGACGAGCGCCACCGCGGTCGAGATGTTCAACGTTTGCGCCCCGTCGCCGCCCGTGCCACAGGTATCGATGGCGCCCTCCGGCGCGTGGACCCGCAGCATGCGGCCCCGCATCGCGCGGGTGGCGCCCACGATCTCCTCGGTCGTCTCCCCCCGCACACGCATCGCCATCAGCAGGCCGCCGATCTGGGACGGCGTGGCCTCCCCTTCCATGATCGCATCGAACGCCGCCTCGGTCTGCTCCGCGGTCAGCCGCGCACCGCTGGCGAGTAGGGCCAGGGTCGGACGGAGCGCGTCGCTCATGCCGCCCTCCGCTCCGGCACCAGGTCGAGGAAGTTGCGCAACAGCGCGTGCCCGGCCTCCGTTTCGATGCTTTCAGGGTGGAACTGCACGCCATGCACGGGCAGGCGCCGGTGGCGCAGCCCCATGATCAAGCCGTCCTCCGTCCACGCGTTGACATGCAGCGCGTCCGGCAGGCTGTTCCGGTCCACGATCAGGCTGTGGTAGCGCGTCGCCGGGAACGGGTTGGGCAGCCCGGCGAACAGGCCGGTGTCGTCGTGGTGGATCAGGCTGACCTTGCCGTGCATTGGCGCCGGGGCGCGCATCACCGTGCCGCCGTAAACCTGGCCGATGGCCTGATGGCCCAGGCACACGCCGAACACCGGGCAGACCGCCGCCGCCGCTTCGATCAGGCCGAGCGAGATGCCGGCCCGGTCCGGGTCGCATGGCCCGGGCGAGACCACCACGGCATCAAGGCCGAATGCCAAGGCTTCCGCGGGCGTGAGCGCGTCGTTGCGGACGACCTTGACCTCGGCGCTCAACTCGCCAAGCCTATGATACAAGTTGAACGTGAAACTGTCGTAGTTGTCCAAAAGAAAAAGCCGTCGCGTCGTGGCAAACTTGGTGGACCGCCATTCAATCGTCGGCTGCGCGCCGGACCCGGCGACGCCGGCAAGCGGCCGGTCGGCCAGCAGGCTCCCGGATGCGGTCATGCTGCGGCCTCCGGCAGGTAGCTCATGCCGCGGCCGAAGGAGGTCAGGTTGCCCGCCTTGTTTTCCAGCACGCGCTTCAGGCTCATGCTTTCCGCGCCGTAATCCTCAAGCTGCAGCTTGCCATGCTGCGGCACGACGCCCTTCTCGAAGAACGCGATGCGGTGCTGCACGCAGCCGCGGGCCTCCTCGCCGAAAGCGTAGGAGCAGGGCACCAGCACCATGAGGTTGCGCTGCGTCCAGTTGGACCGCACGTAGTGATGCTCGAACTCGATGATCGCGTAATTGCCGAGGTCGTATTTATTGAGCGTGACCTCCACCGGCTGGCCATACTCGTCGATGAAGCTGCCTCGTCCGTCCTCGGCGGCCCCGTTCGCGCGAATGCCGAAGCCCCATTCCGCCAGGTTGTTAATATCGCCCAGGTAGTCCGTCATCAGTCCGATGGGCGCATCGACGTAGATCGAGCTGGTCTTGACCTCGAACCGCCCCTGGGCCGCTTGGTCAAGCCCGGCCTTGCGCTCCAGCGCGCCCTTGAGAGAGCGGATCTCCGCCGTGTGCACCAGGTGAATGCCCTGCATGATCATCGGCGTGCGCCGGGCCGGGCCGACGAAGCTCAGCCAATGGAAGTACACGCCCGGCTCGTCGGATCCCAGGTAGCTCGCGGGGAAGACGAAGGTGGGATAGCACTGGAAATACTTGCCATACTCATAACCGCAATGCCACTCGACGCCACGGAACTTGGCGGTCTCGATCGGGCGCACGTGGTAGTACAGGTCGTGCTGGTAGCCCGACGCGGTGCCGCGCCAGGTGTTCTCGTCCTTCTGCTCGATCATGCGGCTGTAAAGCGTCCACTCGTCCAAGTTCCGCAGGTCGCGCAAGTATTCAAACGCTTTGCCTTCCTGGGTTTCAATGTAGGTGGACGTGGCGAAGGTATTGCTTTCCATGATGATCCAAACTCCGTGCTTAGTTGGCCGCGATGACCGGGAAGCTCAGGCCCTCCTGCCGCTGGCCCGCCTTCGCCACGCGCAGCCCCTCGTTGCGCCCGTTGGTCGGCGCGACCTGATCCGCGTCGATCAGCACATCGAGGATGAATGGGCCGGGTGCTGCGAGCGCCTGGGCCAGGCCGGCTTCCAGCTCGTCCTCGCTTTCGACGCGCAGGCCCTCCGCGCCCATGGCGCGGGCCAGCATGGCGAAGTCTGTGGGCGGGAAGGTGGCGTCGGCGCAGCCCGCCATGTCCAGCGCGGCCATGCCCTGGTAGCACATGTTGTAGCGGCCATCGTTGAGGACGATCCACACCGCCGGCAGGCCCTGCTTGGCCGCGGTGTTGACCTCCATGTTCATCAGCATCGCGCCGTCGCCGACGATGGCCACCGCCTTGCCGCCTCGGCCCAGCGCCGCGCCCAGCACGCCCGTCGCCGCGTGCCCCATCGAGCCGACATTAGTGCTGACGCGATACCGCCCCGGCTGCGCAAAACGCAGGTAATTGGTCGCCCAGGTAAAGGAGTTGCCGGACTCGGCCAGCACCACGGCGTCCGAGCCGTCCACCACCGTGCGCTGGATGGCCGACATCAACGCGCTCGGCCGCACTCGGCCCGCTCCGCCCGGCACCGGGTGGCTGGGATGCGGGCGTGCCGGCGACGGCAGGGCGGCCTGGGCCAAGACGGACGGCCAGGCCGCAAGCAGTTCGGCCAGGAAGTCCCCGACATCCGCCTGCACGCCGTAGGTTTCGACGTGCGGATAGGCGACGCCGGGCACGGCGGGGTCGATATCGACGTGGATGAAGCCGCCCGCCGGCACCAGGCCCGGGTTCCAGAATGAGGTCGGCTCGCCGAGCCGCGTTCCCAACACCAATACCCGGCGCGGGGCAAAGTCCCGCATGAATGTGACGGCTGCGGCGGTGTGCCCGCCCATGCCGGTCACGCCGATATAAAGCGGGTGGCTCTCGGGAAAGATGCCTTTGGCGCGCGGCGAAACCATCACCGGCGCGCCGGCGCGCTCGGCCAAGGCGCGAATGGCCGGCGCGGCGTTTCGCGCGCCGAAGCCCGCCCAGATCGCGAACGGTTCTGCGGAAAGCAGTTTGACGCAATGCGCCAGCGCCGCGCGGTTCACGCCGGGGCGGGTGGACGCGCCGGGCGCCGAGGGCTTGGTTTGCGCGCGGAGCTTCGGCAAGGGCTGAGACAGCGGCGCGCCCTGCACCGCGTTGGGAATGCTGATATGTGCGACGTAGGCGCCGGGCCGCTGCAGCCCGGCGGCGATGCGGCGCAGCACCTGCGGCAGTTGCTCCGGCACTTCCAAGACCACGGCGTCGTCGAACCAGGCGCCTGCCTCGAAGATGCCGCTGGCCGGCATGGTGTAGCTGCTGGTTTCCTGGATGCCGCCGCGGCCCCGCATCGGCGCGGAAGCATAAGCGGACACGAGGATCAGCTTGGCCCCTTCCGTGCGCGCGGCAAGCGTGCCGGTCAGGACGTTGGTGATTCCGGGGCCGGTGGTCGTGAACACCACGACGGGACGGCCGCTGGCGAAATGCGCTTCCGTCGCGGCGAAGGCGGCGCCGCTTTCGTGGCGGAAGTGCAGCACGTCCAGATGCTTGGAGAATGCCGCCCACAGCAGCGCCATCGCGCCACCGCAAACGCCCAAAGCGTGCACCACGCCCAAGCCGCGGAGCGACGATGCGAGTCCTTCCGCAACTGTTGACGGGCCAGGCGCCGCCGCGGGCGGGGGAGCGGGCATCTCGTCCGTTTCCAGGACGTCGCCGCCGAATTCGGTAAGGCCTTCAGCCGTCATATCGGGCACTCCATCTGATCAGCCTGGCACCAGGGCGCCCAGGCTCGCGTATCTTGAAACCGCCCGACCCAGCGGCCGAAGCCGCCAGGTCGTGCAGGTGGGACGCAGTGATGCCGGGCAGCGCGACGAACGGTTGCTGTTCCCGGCATGCTGCTCCTCGTCGCGTTGCGCCGCGGCGGCGGCGATGGCGGCCCGAAAGCCGCCACCCTGCCCATCCGTTGGGGGACATGCTGCCGCGGTCAAACAAGCCGTCCTTAGGCTGTGAGCGCGCTCCGGGCCGTTTGGGCGATGATCGCCTGGCCCAGCGCGGTGGGGTTGAAGTAAGGGTCGAGGAACAGCGACCCGTGCTCCACCGCCGGGTCCTGGCCGACGATGGCCGGGTTGTAGGTCGGCGTCGAGCCAACGCCGGGGGTGCTCACAAGCACCGGCTGGCTGATGTTGGTGAAACCGTAGTTCTCGGGCGAGGCCGCGATGCCGTCGAACAGCGTCTTGAGATCCAGCGTTTCCACATCAAGGCCGGTCTTGCTTTCGAACGTGTCAAGGCCGGCTGCAAGCTGCGTGTTGAAGGCGTTCACAAGGCCCTGGAACTGCTCGGCCGTGGCGCCCGTCGCCGCGAGGAAGTCCGGGTTGCTGAACAACGGCGCCAATGTGACGTCCGGCAGGTTGGACACCAGGAAATGCTTGGCGCCGAGGTCAGCCAACTGGTCGAGCCCGGAGATGATCGCGTTGACGCTGGCCGTGACGCCTTGGTCCGGCGCCAGGAGGCCCGGCAGCGTGATGTCGTTGCCGCCGAACGTCACCGAAACCAGATCGTCCGACGTGAACGACCCGTTCTGCTCGACAAACTGCTCGACCTGGCCCGCGAAGGTATCGAGGGTGGTCTCACTGGTGTTCGGATCGAACGCGTTGGGCACGCCCAGGTCCCGTGCCGTCGCGCTTTCATAGGCAAAGTTCTGCTGCTGCGCCGGGTCCGTCGCCCCCAGAATCTGGGCGAGGTCGGTGGTCCACTGCGGCCCATCCGAGAAGTTGCCGGTGGCCGAGTAAGGTGCCGCCGAAGTGCCCGGCACCTGGCCGAGCGATTTTTGCAGCGCCGCCGTGTTGCCGTTGTCGGCAAGCCGGTCGCCGAACACGACAAGCTTCGACACGGTGTAGCTGCCATCCTTGCCAGCTGGCAGGCTGAGCGGGGTGGACGGCGCCGGGGCGTAATTGCCGAAGAACGGGTTGTAGTAGTTGGCGTAGATGTTGTCAGCGAGCACGGGCTTGCTGACCGGATCGGTCGCGCCGGGGAAAGCGGGGTCGAAGCTGGCGCCGGCGGGAAGGGTGGGCAGGTCGGTGGACGTGTTGACGCCCGTGCTTCCGGTGACGCCGGTTCCCGTCGCATCCTCGCCGCGCGGCGCGACCGTGGAGCCGCCGGGAGGAGCCGACGAGCCGTCTGCGGTGGAGGCAGTGGCCGTGATGTCGGTCGTCCCGGTCCCTGTCAGGCCGGCAGCAGCGGCAGCGGCGGCAAGCCCCTCAACGGGAACGTTTCCGGGCACGTCCGGCACGCTGTTCGAGGCCTTGAAGGTGTAGTCGGCGATCTCAGCCGCGTACTGCTCCGTGGGATTGCCGCCGGACGCGACCACGGCGGCGTATTGCGGCGGCGTCAGCACTGGCGGCTGCTTCTGGATAACGGTGACGCTGTCCAGCGTTGAGCCGTCGTTCGTCAGCCCATAAGCGACGTTGCGGGCCGCATCGATGGTGTAAAGCTTGCCATCCGCACCCTGGACGACGTCGTAAAGGTTGCTTTCGGTGTTGTATAGGGTGGTCGCGCCGTCGGGGCCGTTCGCCTGTGCATATTCCAGAGCGTTGAAGGCCGGCGTGTAGGTGGCCTTCGACGGGTCGGCGCCGAACAGCCCTTCAAGCTTCAGGATGCCCTGCAGGCTCTCGCCGATCGGGCCAACCGCGGCAGCCGTTTCCGGTGCAAGCCCACCGCCAGAAGCGATGTAGGCCGTGCCGTCCGGAGTGATGGTGAAGGCATTCGGGCCGATCGAGATGACGCGGTCCTCGCCGTTGGTCGGGTTGAACTCCCGGAAGGAGGGCAGGCCCTTGTAGATCTGCTCCTGGCCGCCGGCCGGGCTGGTGATGTCCACCTTGGTAATCGCGCCGGTGTAGCCGCCGCGCTCGCTGACCAGGTCGGGGATGAACGGGATTATGGGCGCGGTCGCGGCGTCGGGCGAGTCAGCCGGCGTGCCGACGCCCTGCTCCAGCACATAAAGGTTGCCATCGGGGCCGAACGACATGCCGCGCGGGTTGGCAAGGCCGCTCGCGACCACCGTAGTCGTGGTGGCGCCCGTGGTGGCGTCCGTGGAGTAGCGCAGCACCTCGCCGTTGGTGGTGGCGGCGTTGTTGATCGCCACGTAGACGTCGCCGTTCTTCTGGTCCACGAGCAGGTAGTTGGGAAGCTTCAGTTCGTCGCCCGAAACCGTCGTGCGGGTGCCGTCCGTTGACACCTTGATCAGCTTGCCGGGCGGCAGGGCGGCAGGGTCGATGGTCGGGTCGTAGATCTCGTTGGAGTTGATGTACTCCAGCACGTACATGTCGCCCGTGGCGTTGTTGAAGCCGATGCTCTGAATTTCCTCAAAGCCGTTGGCGTAAACCTGCGGCACGCCGCTGGGCACCTTGCCGTCAAAGCCAGTCGTGACCGTGGGGTCGGCGATGCGGTAAACGTTCGCGTAGCCGGTCGGATAAGGGATGGCGCTCAGGCCGCTGACATAAAGCGCACCGTCCGGGCCAACCGTCGCGGCCGTGGTCACAGGCTCCGTTTGCCGGGTGAAGAAGCCGGTATTGCCGCTTGAATACTGCGGCGGCAGGGTCGGGACCGTCAGGCCAGACGTGCTGCCGCCAACAGATGTCCCGCCGCTGCCGCCGCCGCCGGGCGCTGCGCCGGTCGCGCTCGTATCGGCGGTAGAGGTTGTTGTGTCACTCATAGTTACACTCCAGAAAGACGCGCTGAATCAATGCAGCACTATTACTGCCGCCTAACTCAGAAGTGGCGCAGTTGATTGCATCGGCACGGCCCAGTCGGGCCATGCGTCGATGATATGTGAGTTGTTGGCTTAACCCAATCCCGTAAGTGCGGTGCGGGATCACGATTTTCACTAACTTTGGCTATAATTTGGCCTGCTCTACATTAGTGCTAAGAGCATCATCCGATACTGTAGGCATTTACTTTTAGTAACGCGTAGCAAATCATTTGTTATGCTTGGCTAGCCACCTTGTCATCCATGACCGCGGCGGCAACGACGGCCGCCGGCAACAGGGCCAGCCCGATGACGCCCGCACTGTATTGCCAGACTGAATTGTTTGAATTGCTTCCGATGCGGCCGGCTTGCGCCGACTCATGCCGCCCTGGGCGTGCCGGACTTCCTGACGGAGCCGCGCTTACCCTGCGAACTGCTGCCGTATCCAGTTCTGCGCGGTGTCGAGGTCGCCAAAGATCGGCGCGACCACGTGGGCGCACGGCCCGAACCCCGCTTCCAGGAACCAGGCCCCAACCAGCCCGGCATGCGACATATCGTCGAGGTGCACCAGCACCGCCACCAACCGGCCGTCAGCCAGCACCAATTGGCCATTCTGGTCGCCGCTGCCGGTATGCACGGGCACTGGGAGAAGCAGCAGTTCTACCGGCATGCCACCATCGGCTCCTCTTGCCTCAGCCCTTCATGCAGCCGCGGGCATCGCACGTTGGTGCAGGTAGTCCGGGTCAAAGCCCGCCGCGTGCCTCAGCCCGCCCCAGTCCAGCACTGCCAGCATCCTGTCGCGCGCTTGGACCAGCCTTTTGACGCGCAGTTCCTGCAGCACCCGGTTGACGTGCACGACCGACAAGCCCGTGGAGTCCGCCAATTCGATCGCCGTGATGGGCAGACTGAACGCCTGATCCTCCAAGCCCGCGGCTTGCAGCCGCGTCACCACCTCGCAAAGCAGGTGGGCGATACGGGCAAGCGCTGGCCGCCGGCCGACATTGACCACCCACTCGCGGAACACCGCCGCGTCCACCAAGGTGGCCTGCCACAGCATCCGGCCCAGCCCCGGGTGCTGCTCGATCCAGCCAAGCAAGGTCGTGTGGGCGATGGGTGCGACCTCAACCGCCGTGAGCGTCCCGATGCAGTGGTCGAGCCTGCCCAGCAACAGGCCGCTGAGGTCGAGGATGTCGCCGGGAAAATGGAAGCTCATGATCTGCCGCTGCCCGTCCTGCATGGTCCTATAGCGACACACCATGCCGTTCAGCAACAGTAAGCAATGCGACGACCGCTGGCCGTCCCATCCCAAATCCTGGTCAGCGCCAACCTGCCGCACGTCGATGGGAAGGTTTTCGAGAATTTGTCTCTCACTACTAGACAGCTTACCGAACTGTTCCAACTTCCGTATAAAAAGCCCGATTGTGCCTGACACTTGGTCTCTACACCTTCTGTCTTAGTCATGCTTCTGTCTGAAGTGATGCCAAGCCAAGAGTTGTCAAATGTTCAACTTTAATTGTCAGCCGTACAACTCTGGTCGAGAATGCAGTTCTCGTCGTTGACCTTTGATGCAGCGTGTCAACCTGAGCCGCCCGGTTCCGTGCCTCTGTCGAAACCGCTAGGCTCGGCCAGAGCCGGGCCGAGCCGCCTCCGCAAACCCTTTGGCCGGAGCATCCACGAGGCTCCCATGGCTGACCGTCGGGACGGCTTTGTGGATGGGTCGTGTTTTGGGCCAGGAAGTTTTTGGGCCAGGGAATGCTTGCTTGACGGCGTCCGCCCGCCGCCCGTAGCGTTGCATCAGCGACACGATGCGCCGGGCTTAAGCCCCCGCGACCCATGGCTCGATGATGGAGACGCCGAACGTGACAAGCTCGCTTGAGGGACGCATCGCCGTCATCACCGGCGGCGCGAGCGGCATCGGGGAAGCCTGCGCACGCGACCTGGCCGCGCGCGGCGCGCAGGTCGTGGTGACGGACATCGACGAGCCGCGCGCCCAAACCGTCGCGTTCAGCATCCCACGCGCCGTGGCCGGGCGTTTGGACGTGACCCGGCCGGACGACGTGGAGATGGTGGCGGACTGGGTTGAGCGCGAATACGGTCCCCCCGCGATCCTGGTCACCTCCGCCGGCGTGCTGCAGCCGCCCTTGCCGCCGGAGGACCTACCGATCGAAACCTGGGATCACGTTGTCGCCGTTGATCAGCGCGGCGTGTACTTGAGTTGCGTCGCCTTCGGCAAGCGCATGGCGCTGCGCGGCCAGGGTGCCATCGTCAACATCGCGTCCGTCGCCGGCCTCCGCTCGATGCCTCTGCACGCCTACGCGCCGGCCAAGGCCGCGGTGATCGGCATGACGCGGGCGCTTGCCGCCGAGTGGGGCCGGTCCGGCGTGCGGGTTAACGCCGTGGCGCCAGGCTTCGTCATGACGCCGGCCCTGCAGGCCGCCGTGGATGACGGGCAGCGGGACCCGGCGGCGTTGGCGGAGAACTCCGCCATGGGCCGGCTGGTGGCGCCGGAGGAGGTCGCCCGGGCATGCAGCTTCCTTGCGTCCGACGACGCCTCGGCGATCACCGGGATCACCGTGCCGGTCGATGCCGGCTGGCTGGTGGCCGGGTCCTGGCACGGCTACGGCGGCCTGCGGCCGGCGCGGACGGGCGATGTCCAGGGCTGAGCGCTTGGTGCTATAAGGCCCGTAACGGGTCCAAGCAGCGTCGCCTGGCCCCTGAACGGGAGGACGCCATGACACTTCGCAACACCGCGCTTGCGGTCGGCGCCGCGCTTGCCTTCCTTGCCGCCCCGGCCGCCGCACAGAAGCCGGCAATCGTGACGGAGGAAGCGACCGTGCCCTCCGGCGACCCCGGCATCGACATCTACGTGCGCAACAAGCACCCGGCGCAACTGGCCGGCGGCACGGCCCGCACGCTGGTCTTCGTGCACGGCGCAACCTACCCGGCCAGCACGGCGTTCGACCTGCCGCTCGGCGGCACCTCCTTCATGGACGACCTCGCCGAGCACGGCTTCGACGTTTACCTGCTGGACCTGCCGGGCTACGGCCGGTCGTCGCGGCCCGCCGCCATGGCGCAGCCCGCCGAAGCGAACGCGCCGGTCGAAACCACGGAGGACGCCGTGCGCCATTACGGCGCCGTGGTCAATTACGTGCTGAAGCGCCGCGGCCTGCAGAAGCTGGACGCGATGGGCTGGTCCTGGGGCACCACGATCGCCGCCGGGTTCGCGGCGGCGCAGCCGGAGAAGGTGGAGCGCCTGGTGCTGTATGCGCCGGTTTGGATCATACCGGATGGGCAGGCCACGATCAGCGGCGGAGGCGGCGAGCTTGGCGCATACCGCACGGTGACAAGCGAGGCGGCGCGGCGGCGCTGGCTGACCGGCGTGGCTGCCGACAAGCAGGCCGAGCTGATCCCAAACGGATGGTTCGACGCCTGGCAGCAGGCCACCTGGGCGACCGACCCGGCCGGCGCTGCGCAGAACCCGCCCGTGCTGCGCGCGCCGAACGGCGTGATCCAAGATGTACGCGCGTATTGGATGGCCGGCAAGGCGACGTATGATCCTGCCAAGATAACGGCGCCTACTTTGCTGGTGCATGGCGAATGGGATCGCGACACGCCGCGCGCCCAGGCGCAGACGCTATTCCCGTTGCTCACCCGCGCGCCGTGGAAACGCTACGTAGAGATCGGCGAGGCCACGCACACGGTGATGATGGAGAAGAACCGCCGCCAACTGTTCTCCGTGATCAAGGAGTTCCTCCTCGCGCCCGACCCGGAAGCGCCCTGATACCTGGAAGTGTGACTTGAACGCGAGGGCGTTCCCACGCACGATCCCCGCCCGGCTGCACCCAAAGTCATCAGGAGGATCGTTTTATGACCGTTACCCGCCGCGCGGCGCTCGGCGCCGCTGCCGCATCGGCCCTGCTTCCCGGCCTGCCCCGCCGCACGGCCGCGCAGGGCGCGCCGATCCGCCTGGGCGTGCTGAACGACCAGTCCGGCACCTATCGCGACGACACCGGGCCGCTTTCGGTGCTGTGCGTGCGGCAGGCGGTGGAGGAGTTCGCCCGGGTGCATCCCGAGGTCAAGGTCGAGGTGCTGTCGGCTGACCACCAGAACAAGCCCGACGTCGGCGCCGGCATCGCCCGGCGCTGGTTCGACGAGGGCGGCGTGGACGCGGTCCTCGACGTGCCGACCAGCTCCGTGGCCCTCGCGGTGAACACGGTCTGCCGGGAGAAGAACAAGGTCTACCTGAACTCGGGCGCGGCCACCACCGACCTGACGGGCGCGCAATGCAGCCCGAACACGGTGCACTGGACCTACGACACCTACATGCTGGCGAAGTCCACGGGCGGCGCGATGGTGAAGTCGGGCGGCGATTCCTGGTACTTCATCACCGCGGACTACGTGTTCGGCCAGCAGTTGCAGCGCGACACCGCGCGCTTCGTGCAGGAAACGGGCGGCAAGGTGCTCGGCGCGCGGTCCTACCCGTTCCCGGACACGACGGATTTCAGCTCGCTGCTGCTGCAGGCACAGGCGTCGGGCGCCAAGGTGCTGGGTTTGTGCAATTCCGGCAACGACACGGTGAACTGCATCAAGCAGGCGCACGAGTTCGGGCTGACCAAGTCCATGCGCGTTGCGGCGATGCTGATGTATGACGGCAACGTGCGCTCGGTCGGGCTGGAGGACAGCCAGGGGCTGGTGATGACCGAAAGCTTCTACTGGGACCTGAACGACCGCACGCGGATGTTCTGGGAGCGGGTCAAGCCGAAAACCCCATCGCAGCCGCCGAACATGATCCAGGCCGGGTGCTACGCGGCGACGCTGCATTATTTGAAGACGGCGGCCTCGCTCGGCACGGCCGCGGCCAAGGCGGACGGGCGCGCGGCGGTCGCGCACATGAAGTCGATGCCGACCGACGACGACTGCTTCGGCGCCGGGCGCATCCGGGAGGACGGGCGCAAGGTCCACCCGTCTTACCTGATGCAGGTCAAGACGCTGGCGGAAAGCCGGGGGCCGCTCGACGTGCTGAAGCTGGCCGCGACGACGCCCGCCGACCAGGCGTTCCGCCCGATGACCGAGGGCGGGTGCAGCCTGGTGAAAAGCTGATGGCGGCGGATGGCCCGGCAGACCTTCTTTACGAGGTCCGGGACGGCATCGCCCGCGTCACCTTCAACCGCCCGCAGGCGCGCAACGCCATGCTGTTCAGCATGTATGAACGCCTGGCCGAAATCTGCGCGGAAATCGAAGGGGACCGGACGATCCGCGCATTGATCCTGACCGGCGCCGGGGACAAGGCGTTCGCGGCCGGCACCGATATTTCGCAGTTCCGCGCCTTTCAAACGCCGGAGGACGCGCTGGAGTACGAGGCGCGGATCGACCGTGTGCTCGGGGTGCTGGAGCGGCTGCGGGTGCCGACAATCGCGGCCATCGCCGGCGCCTGCACCGGGGGCGGCGCGGGCATGGCGGCGTGCTGCGACCTGCGGATCGCGGCCGGCACCCTGCGCTTCGGCTTCCCCATCGCGCGCACGCTGGGCAATTGCCTCAGCGTCGC
>CALMVT010000225.1 GCA_937873175.1 uncultured Acetobacteraceae bacterium
TCCAACTCGCCGCCGTCGCCATCCTGCTCCGGTGAAATCGTCACCACGGCCTAGGGCTTGTTGGAATTCATCATGTTCGTTCAGGACCAACTGGCACCGGCGTCGCAGTCAGGGGCGCGGTGGCGCCATGCCGGGGGCGAGCGCTGCCAGCGCGGCCTTGCACTCCTCCACGGCGGGGGTGGCCGCCCCGCCGTCGCGGCGTTTCTTGTGCGGTCGGCCGCACGGGTTGCTCCAGAAGGGACGGCCGCCGGGCCTCCCGACTGTTTCGATGGGGTCGGGAACCCTGGCCGTAAAGGCGACGTGCAATTCCTGCCCTCCTTCCGGACCTGCGAGGATCACGGACCCGGCGGCGATCGCCCGCACCGTCCAGGGGCCGAGGCTGTCGCCCTCGCCCGCGCTCACCGGCTTGCCCGCGCCCGCGCCCGCGAAAACGGCGCGCTTGCCAAATGAGCCGACCAGGGTGCCTGCAAGCCGCGGCGGCTGGATCTGAACAACGGCGTTCGCCGCCGGCGGTGGCGGCCAGCGGCCGGGACTGAACAGCGGCCTCGCCAGCAGACCATCAATCTGTTTGGCTGCTCCGTGCGGCTGCGGGACCGAGGGAGGCGCGACCTCCGAAGGTCCCGAAGCGACACCGACAGCTTCCGCCGCGGGCGGTTCTGGCACGCCCGCCCCCAACTCCACGGCGGTGACGCCCGAAAGCAACAGCGCGAGCGCGCCTGCGGCGCGGGCGCCGGCGTTAACCGCCCGTCCGGGATCGCGCGCGCGGCGTCGGCCATCTCGCCGCCGCGGTGCAGCCGCGCCCATTGCTTCCGCCGGGCCCGATTCCGCTGGGCACGCGTCGCCTGCACCTGATCGGACCCGGCCACGCACAATGCGGAAGCTGGGCCTCCTGCCACCCCCGGCGCCTCGACGTATGCGGCTGGCGTGGGCACCAAAGCCGTCGCCAGAAGGGCCGACAGCGCGAGCGGCACGGCGACGCAGCAGCCCCAAGCCGCAAGCCGGCCACGCCGGTCCGCGGCGCCGCTGCACGGGGAGGTGTTCGCCTCCACCGCCGCCCCGGGATCCGTGATGCTCACAGGCCCGGGCGCGAAAGCACCACGCGGATGCGGGCCATCATGCCGCCGTCCTCGTGCTCCAGGATGTGGCAATGGAACACAAAGTCGCCGATCTCGCGGAACGGGATCACGACAAAGGTGCTGGTCGGCTTGCACGCCCCCCTTTTCACGGCCTCAAGCGTGCCGTCGGCGCACGGCGCCCCATTGGTCGGGCGCGGCACGGGCACGTTGTCGTGCAGCACCAGGTTGCCGTTGAACAGGGCCGGGATCGTGGTGCCGGGGGCGACGCCGCCCGCCATCAGGAAAAACCGCGTTTGGTGGATGTGGAAATTGTGGTCCTCGTCTGTGAGGTTCACCAGTTCCCACACCTCGTAAGTGGCGATGCCGCCCGGCAGCGGCACGCAGATCACGGTCTGCGCCGGGTCAAACTCGCCGATGGGGACGCGCGTCGCCTCGATGTCGTTGCCATTCTGGTCCGCTTCCACGTAGCCTAGGCCGAACGTCGTCGGCTTCGGGAAGCCGAACAGGATCTTGCGCCGGTGCCCCGCCGCGAGCGCCCTGCAGTTCGGGTTCGGGATCCTGCCGGCGGCGAGGTCGGGCGTGATGGCGACGCCCAGGGCCTGCTTGACGCTCTGGAGCGCCGGGCCGGATGGCTGGGTGACGACGGCATCTGCCGCCGTGGCCGCCACGAGCGTATCCGTGCCGGGCACTTGCAGCACGGACGACGCGAGCAACTGGCCGGAGGAGGAGAGCGCCGCTGTCGTGACGTCCTTCAGGGCCACGGCGTTCGGCGCCCCGGGGTCGCGTGGGGCCAAGGTGACGGCGGCGAGGTCGATGGCCGGCCATTGGTCGCCCGCGCCGTTGTCGCCGGTGTCGAAGCGCGCCGTTCGCAGCACGGCGGCAGCAGGTTGCGCGCCCGTGTCGCCGCGCACCACGCGGACCTCGATGCGGCTGCTCGGCATCATGCGGATGCTCGTCGCGCAGACGGCCCCGCCGATACCGAAGGACGCGGCGCCCGGGCACGCGGCCAGCACGGCTTTGCCGTACAGCAGCGCGGCAACCGTGGCGGCGCTCGCGCCCGGCCGGGTGGTGATCGCGACGCCGTCGATGGCCAGCAATTGGAACGCCAGCAGCTGCCCTGTCGGCTGGACGGCGAGCGACAGGTCATAGGACCGGCTGCCCGAAGCGTTGACGATGCGCCACACGTCGCCGGAGGCGCCAACGTCGATTTGAGGATAAACCTGGCCGTTGACCGTGTGCAGCCAGGTGCCCCCGCTGAAGTCGGTGTCCGGGTCGGCCGGATCGAAGAATTGGCCGGGGCAGGACCCTTGCCGGTTCCCCGTGGGGGCACCGGCGCAGAAGTTGGGCTCCTGCTGGGTTTTCAGCACGCCGCCCCGCTCGACTTGGGTGTCCTTGAGAACGAGGTGGCGGACGGTCGCCCGTTGAACCGCGGCGACGCAGGCCGGGTCGTTGCACGCATCCTCCGGCGTGCCGAGCGTGAGCACGCCGGCCATGCCCGCCGTAACCTGGTTGAGCGCGAGGCCGTGCAGGTGGGGGTGGAACCAGAACAAGCCCGTCGGGTGAGTCGCCTCGATCTTGTAAAGGTATTCGACCGCGTTGCTCACGACGTCGGTGCCGGGGTGCGTGCCGGCGGGGGTGGGGTTGGCGGGGTTGCGCAGCTCCAGGAACACGTAATCGCCGTAGGTGTCCGAAGGGCCGACGGCGCGGTGCGGCTCAACGATCAGGCCGTGCGTGTGCAGGTTCGTGGGGTTGCCGGCCAAGGCGGGGTGGTCGGCGCTGTCTTGAGCCAAGGCCGGCAACCTGTTGACCAGCCGGACCCGGAGCGTGTCCCCGGGCTGCAGCGACAGGCGTACGCCGCCCAACCCGGCGTATCCGGCGCCGGCAGGGCAAGCCTCCGCGCCCGGGGCGGGGAGGCGGCAGATTTCATAGGTCCAAAGATCGGTCGTCACCGTCCCGACCAATACGCCCGGCCGTTTTGCCGCGACCATCAACACGCTGAGGGAGCCGTTCTGGCTCGCGAACATCGGCGGGTCTTGGACCGGTTGCGGGGCCGCCGCAGCGGCATGCACCGCGGTCAGCAAAAAGAACCCGAGCACGGCGGTGGCGAGCGCCCGCCGCGCCACGCAGCGGTGTTTGGCAATAACCCTCATTTTGCATCCTTCCCGTCTTTTTTAACACTTGCGCGGGTGGCAGGCAGCGAAACGAGACATAAATCGTCCTCGCCTGTATATCACGGTTTTTCGCGGAGGGAAGTGCCGAACGTTACTTTACATTGTAAACGAGTATTTCTAGCTTTACGCACGAATGTGAGACTCGCTTAAACCATTGCACCAAATCAAGGTTCGACAGTGCCGGAGCAGTTACAGCACAAGGATTCGTCGGCCATTCGCGCGAACGCTGCCAGTCGTCGGTTATGTCTCGCCATGGCCGCAATCGCCGGGACCCTGGCCGTGCTCGCCACGTCTCCGGCCCAAGCCCAGCGCCCCGACGCGGGCCCCTGGATCGACACCTGGTCGGCAAGCCCGCAACCCGTTTGGGAATCCGACTTCTTCCTGCCGGTCGGCATCCCGCGCTCGCTCAGGAACCAGACGGTCCGGCAGGTCGCGCGCATCAGCCTCGGCGGCAGCCGGATGCGGGTCGAGCTTTCAAACCAGTACGGCAAGCAGCCGCTGGTGATCGGGGCGGCGCACGTGGCGCTCGCCGGGGAGCAGGGCGCCATCGGCCCCGGCTCGGACCGCACCCTGACGTTTGGCGGCAACCCGTCCGCAACCGTTCCGCCCGGCGCGCCGATCGTGAGCGACCCGGTGGACCTCGCTGCCGCCCCGCTAGGCAGCGTCGCGGTCAGCCTGTTCCTGCCCGAGGTCACGCCGGCCACGACCTGGCACGGCGACGCCGTGCAGACGGCCTTTATCTCGGGCGAAGGGGACTTCACGGGCGCCGCGGAGTTCAAGCCCGCGCAAACGGTCCTGTCCCGGATGTTCCTGAGCGGGATCGCCGTCGATGCCGCACCCGACGCGCGGGCGGTTGTCACGTTCGGCGACTCGATCACCGACGGCAACAGCTCCACGCCGGACGCCAACCGCCGCTGGCCCGACATCCTGGCCGAACGGCTTAACAAGGCGGGCGCCAAGGTGGCCGTGGTGAACGAGGGCATCTCCGGCGCCCGCGTGCTGCGCGACCGCATGGGCGACAACGCGCTGGCACGCTTTGACCGCGACGTGCTGAGCCACCCCCGCGCGGACACGGTGGTGCTGATGATGGGCATCAACGACATCGGCTGGCCGGGAACGGTCTTCGTGCCGAAGGGGGAGCCGGCGCCGGCGGCGGAGGCCGTCATCGCCGGCTACGAGCAGCTCATCGCGCGGGCGCACGGACACGGCATGCGGATCATCGGCGCCACCCTGACGCCGTTCGAGGACACGTTCCGCGGCACTCCGATGTTCGGCTACTACGACGAGGCGAAGGAAGCGAAGCGGCAGGCCATCAACGCGTGGATCAGAACCGGCGGGGCGTTTGACGGCGTGATCGACTTCGACGCCGTCCTGCGCGACCCGAAGAACCCGAAGCACATCCTGGCCGAGTTCGACCCCGGCGACCACCTGCATCCGAACGATGCCGGCTACAAGGCGATGGCGGAGTCGGTAGACCTGGGGCTGCTCGGGGTGGGGCGGTGACCACCGCCCCGGTTGCCGGCGTCGCCGCCCGGCAGCGCGCAAACAAACGGGACCGATAGGCGGCGAGCCAACGGGCGCGGCTGTCAGCCCCGGCAGCGGCGGCGGCGCGGGCATGCTCCGCCGATCGGGGCATGGCGACTCCCGTGGCATTCTGGACTATGCCGGGGGCCAAATCTGCCGGAAGGTTCTGCCTTGTCGACGAAGCATGCACGCGCGGCGGAGCCGGACGCCGATGGGGCTGGCGAACGGAAGCGGGGGTCCGGCGTGAGGATCGTCTACGACGTCTTGCGCGACGAGATCCTCAGCCTGGACCTGCCGCCCGGCAGCGCGATCGACGAGGCCGGCTTGGCCGAACGCTTCGGCATGTCGCGCACGCCGATCCGCGAGGCGCTGGTGCGGCTGGCGGGAGAGGGTCTGATTGAAACCCTGCCCAACCGGTCAACCATCGTTTCGCCGCTCGATTTCCTGAACATGCGCCCCTACTTCGACGCGCTGGTGCTCATGTATCGCGTCACGACCAAGCTGGCGGCGCAACGGCACCGCGCGGCGGACCTGGAGGTGATCCACG
The DNA here is from genome assembly GCA_937873175.1 of uncultured Acetobacteraceae bacterium. Classification (GTDB taxonomy): domain Bacteria; phylum Pseudomonadota; class Alphaproteobacteria; order Acetobacterales; family Acetobacteraceae; genus CAHJXG01. Next base: position 5,319 of record CALMVT010000225.1, read on the forward strand.
CCTGGCAGGCCGAGTTCGCCGCCGCCGTTCAAGCCCAGGACGCGCTGGCGATGATCGCCACCAACGCGGCCTTCCACCTTGCCGTGGCCGAGGCGGGCCGCAATCCCTACTTCACCGCGCTGTTCAAGCGGCTGCTGGACGAGGGGCGTCGTATCCTGCGGCTTTACTACCAGTCCTACGACGACCAGTTGCCGCAACGCTTCGTGGACGAGCACGACGCCATCATCGCCGCCGTCGCAGCCCGGAACGGAGCTGAAGCCGATCAACTGGCGAGGGTGCATGGCGAACAGGTCGTGGATCAGGTTCAGATGCTCCTGGCCGGCGGCATGCGGCTGGACCTTGCGCTTTGATCTGCATTTTTCTTGTCGACAAGAAGAATGCAATATGCTTAACGGTCCCAGACGAAAGGTCGCGTCGTTGCCGGCAGGCTCCTCCGCCGGGTGGTGAGGCCGCAAGGAGGCCAGAATGAAGGCGCAGATTTTCTCCGGCGTGATCCCCGCGCTTATGACCCCCTGCACGGAGGACCGCAGCCCGGACGTCCTTTCGCTGGTCAGCAAGGCCAAGTCCCTGGTCGCGCAGGGCATGTCGGCCGTGGTGTATTGCGGGTCGATGGGCGACTGGCCGCTGCTCAGCGACGCGCAGCGCATGGCGGGCGTGGAAGCCCTGGTGGAGGCCGGCGTGCCGGTGATCGTCGGCACGGGCGCGATCAACACCGCCTCCGCCGTCGCCCACGCGGCGCATGCGCAGAAGGTGGGCGCGCAGGGCCTGATGGTCATTCCGCGGGTGCTTTCGCGCGGCTCCTCGGCCACCGCGCAGAGGGCGCACTTCAAGGCGATCCTGTCGGCCGCGCCCGGCTTGCCGGCGGTGATCTACAACAGCCCGTATTACGGGTTCGCCACCCGGGCCGACCTGTTCTTCGCGTTGCGCGCCGAGCACCCGAACCTCGTCGGCTTCAAGGAGTTCGGCGGCGCGTCCGACCTCCGCTTCGCCGCCGAGAACATCACCAGCAGGGACGATAGCGTTTCCCTGATGATCGGCGTCGACACCGCCGTGTTCCATGGCTTTGTGAACTGCGGCGCGACGGGCGCCATCACGGGCATTGGCAACGTCCTGCCGTCCGAGGTCATCCACCTTTGCAACCTGTCGCAGGCCGCGGCCCGCGGCGAGGCGGAAGCGCGGCAGCGTGCGCAGGAACTGGAGGCCGCCCTGGCGGTGCTGTCGTCCTTCGACGAGGGGCCGGACCTGGTTCTCTACTTCAAGCACATGCTGGTCCTGAAGGGAGAACAGGAGTACGCCCTGCACTTCAACGAGACGGACGCCTTGACCGAAAGCCAGCGCGGCTACGTGGAAGCGCAGTTCAAGCTGTTCAACACCTGGTATGCCGAGTGGAGCAGGCTGCCGGGCGCGGTCCAGCAGCACAGGCCCGACCCGGCTTCCGCTTCCGAACCGTCCGGCGTCAAGGCCCGCACGCTGGCGCTGGCCTAGCCACAAGCGGGAAGGGTCTCCCCAGGCAGGTCCCGGGGCGCCCTCCCGCCTTCACCCGGCCGAACCAGGACACCGCCTCCATGGCCGAACCAGATGTCGTCGTGATCGGGGCGGGGGTCGTCGGGGTGTCGGCCGCGATCGCCGCGCGGGCGCGCGGCTTGTCGGTGCTGCTGGTTGACCGCGAAGGGCCTGCCGCCGGAGCCTCGGCGGGCAACGCCGGGGCGTTCGCGTTCAGCGACATCCTGCCGCTCGCATCGCCGCGCATTCTGAGGAAAGCGCCGGGCTGGATGGTCGATCCGCTCGGGCCGCTCACGATTCCGCTCGGCCATGCGCTCAAGATCGCGCCCTGGATGATCCACTTTTGGCGGGCCTGCTCGCCCGCCCGCGTGAAGCGCTCAACCGTTGCCCAGGCCGCGCTGATGGACCTGTCCAAGGCGGAGTTGGACTCCTTCTTGGCGCGGACCGGCACCGCGCCCATGCTGCGAAAGGAAGGCAACCTCGAGGTTTACGAGGGTGAAGCGCAGTTCAATGCCTCGCTTGCCGGGTGGCGGGCGAAGCAGGAGCACGGCATCGGTTTCGAGCACTTGGACGCGGCCGGCATGGCCGCGGTCCAGCCCGGCCTCGCTCCCCGCTTCTCCCACGGCACCTTCACGCCCGGCTGGTACTCCATTGCCGACCCGAAGCTCTACACCCTCGCCTTGGCGGACCATTTCCACGCCGCGGGGGGCGCCATCGAACGGGCGGAGGTCACGGCGCTGCGGCCGGTCGAGAACGGGGTCGAGATCACGGCGCCCGGTCGGACCATCCGGGCGGCGCACGTGGTGGTGGCGGCGGGCGCCTTGTCGCACCGCATCGCGAGGACGATCGGCGAGGCCATCCCGCTGGAAACGGAGCGCGGCTACAACACCACCCTCCCGGCCGACGCCTTTGACCTGCGCACCCAGGTCACCTTCGGCGGCCACGGCTTCGTGGTGACGCGCTTGTCCACCGGCATCCGCGTCGGGGGGGCGGTGGAGCTTGGGGGCCTCGACCGGCCGCCGAACTTCCGTCGGTCGGCGGCCATGCTGGCAAAGGCGCAAGCCTTCCTGCCGGGCTTGAGGCCGGACGGCGGCGTGCAGTGGATGGGCTTCCGCCCTTCTCTCCCGGACAGCCTGCCCGCCATCGGCCGCGCCCGCGCCACGCCGCGGGTGATCTATGCCTTCGGCCACGGCCATCTCGGCCTGACCCAATCGGCGGGCACCGCCCGCCTCGTCGCCGACCTGCTGGTCGGCGCACCGTCCGCGATCGACATCGGCGCCTTCTCGGCGCAACGGTTTTCTCAAAAGGCATAACCATGGCCAGCCACACCTTTTCCTGCATCGACGGCCATACCTGCGGCAATCCCGTCCGCCTGGTTTCGGGCGGCGGGCCTCCTCTCCAGGGCGCGACCATGCTGGACAGGCGCGCCCACTTCCTTCGCGAATTCGACTGGGTCCGCACCGGGCTGATGTTCGAGCCGCGCGGGCACGACATGATGTCCGGCTCGATCCTTTACCCGGCGACGCGGGCGGACTGCGACGTGGCGGTGCTGTTCATTGAAACCTCGGGCTGCCTGCCGATGTGCGGGCACGGGACCATCGGCACGGTCACCATGGGCGTCGAGAACGGCTTGATCACTCCGCGCGTGCCCGGGGCGCTGTCGATCGACGCGCCCGCGGGCAAGGTGGACATCACTTACCGCCAGGAAGGGCGCTTCGTCGAGGAGGTGCGCCTCACCAACGTGCCGGGCTTCCTCCATGCCGAGGGATTGTCGGCCGAGGTCGAAGGGCTGGGCGAGATCGTGGTGGATGTTGCCTACGGCGGCAACTTCTACGCCATCGTCGAGCCGCAGAAAAACTTCCGCGACATCGCCGACCATTCGGCAGGGGAGCTGGTGGGATGGAGCCCGAAGCTTCGCGCCGCGCTGAACGCGAAGCATGAATTCATTCATCCCGAGCACCCGGAGATCCGGGGCCTCAGCCATATCCTTTGGACGGGTGCTGCGACGCAGCCCTCGGCGCATGCGCGCAACGCGGTGTTCTACGGCGAAAAGGCGATCGACCGTTCCCCCTGCGGCACCGGCACCTCAGCCCGGATGGCGCAGCTCGCGGCGAAAGGCAGGCTGAAGGTTGGCGACGAGTTCGTGCATGAGTCGATCATCGGCTCCTTGTTCAATGGCCGGGTGGAAGCGGCGGCAGCCGTTTCGGGCCGCGACGCGATCATCCCCTCGGTCGCGGGTTGGGCGCGGATGACCGGCTACAACACCATCTTCATCGACGACCGCGACCCATTCGCACGGGGCTTCGTCGTGAAGTGAGCCGGTTCAGGCTGCTGGAAACCGGCACCCGCGCGCCAAGCGCACCCCCTGGCGGCGTGGCGGACGGGCGGGCTACCATGCTGGGAAGCTGCCTCAGCGTCCTGGAGACCTGGCTATGTCGGATTCGAGCAAACCCACACTCACCAAAGTCGCCCTGTTCAGCAAAGAATACCCGCCAAACGTTTACGGTGGGGCGGGCGTGCATGTTGAGTATCTCAGCCTGGCGCTGGCCAAGCTCGTGCAGGTGGAGGTCCGCTGCTTCGGCGATCAAGCCGTGGAGGAAGGTGCCCTGGCCGTTCGCGGCTACAAGCAATGGGAGGAAACCAAGGTCGGCAGCGACCCGCGCTTCACGGGCGCCATCGATGCGTTCGCACGCTCGCTGGTCATGGCCAAGGACCGCCTCGATGCCCAGGTCGTGCATTGCCACACCTGGTACACCGACATGGCCGGCGTGATCGCGTCTCAGCTTTGGGGCGTCCCGTATGTCCTGACCATTCACTCGCTGGAGCCTCTGCGCCCTTGGAAGGTCGAGCAGCTCGGCAACGCCTACCACCTCAGCGCCTGGATGGAGCGCATCGCCATCGAGCAGGCCGACGCCCTCATCGCCGTTTCGCGCGAAACCAAGGAGGACGTGCTGCGGCTGTTCAACGTCAAGCCCGAGCGGGTCCACATCATTCACAACGGCATCGACCCGGAAGAATACCGCCCCGCGCCCGGCACCGACGTGCTCGCGAAGTACGGCATCGACCCGGACCGGCCCTTCTTGCTGTTCGTCGGGCGCATCACCCGGCAGAAGGGCATCATCCACCTCGTCAACGCCATTCCGCATATCGACCCGGCGCTGCAGATCGTGCTTTGCGCCGGCGCGCCCGACACGCCGGAGATCGGCCGCGAGATGGAAGAGGGCGTGGCCAAGGTTGCTGCCCAGCGGCCGGGCGTGATCTGGATCCAGGAGATGATTTCCCGCCCGGAGGTCATCCAGCTCTACACCAACGCCGCGATGTTCTGCTGCCCCTCGGTTTACGAGCCGTTCGGAATCATCAATCTTGAGGCGATGGCCTGTGAAACCGCCGTGGTCGCCTCCGCCGTGGGCGGCATCCCGGAGGTCGTGGTGCCGAACGAGACCGGGCTGCTGGTCGATCCCGGCCTGAAGCCCGGCACGTTTGAACCGGCCGATCCCGCCGCGTTCTCGGTGGGCCTGGCCGACGCCATCAACCAACTGGCGCACGATCCGGACCTGTGCGCGCGCTTCGGCAAGGCTGGGCGCGAACGGGCCATCGCGCATTTCAGTTGGGACGCCATCGCGCAGACCACGCTGGCCCTTTACCGCTCGCTGGTGGAGCAGCGCGCCGGGATCAGGTGATGATCCCGGCATGGCGAGCGGCCCCTACATGACGCCAAAGGTGGCCAACGCCTCGCAGGCGCTCATGCCGCCGCGTATGGCGGCCGCGACCTTGTCCTCCGTGCGCGCCTTTTCCAGCGCGCGGGCCAATGCTTCCTCCTCCGCCTCGCGCGGGATGATCAGCACGCCTTCCCGGTCGCCGAACACCAGGTCGCCCGGCGCGACCCGCACCCCCTCCACCTCGATCGCGGTGCGGAAGTCGATCACCTTGCCGCGCACGCCCTGGTCCTGCGCGTAAACGCCGCGGCAGAAGGTCGGGAAGCCCAGGCGTTCGATCTCCGACGCGTCGCGCACGTATCCGTTCAGCACCGCCCCGGCGGCGTGGAGGTGGGTCGCGCGCGTGGACATGAGGCCGCCCCACAGCGCGTAGCGGAACGACGAGCCGGACGCGACGTAAACCTCGCCGGGCTTCAGGTCGTCGAGCGCTTCCAGCATGATGCCGAACGGCTTGCGGGCCAGTGGGCCGGCCGACTGCGCCGTGCCGTCGTCGAACACGTCGGCTTCGAGCACCGGCATTGCGCGGCCGGCGAGCTTCATGCCGGGCTGCAGCGGGGCGATGCCGGCGGGCAGGAACTGGCGGCGGCGGCCCATCGCGTCCAGCACGTCGCCGACCACGGCGGTGAACAGTTCCTCCTTCAGCAGCTTAAAGGTTTCGTCGTCACCGCGGGGCGCTTGGATCTGCATGGCTCGGGTCCTTTCGTGACTTCGTTCAAAAGCCGGCCAGCCCGAACGCCCGCTGCAGCGCCGTGGTGGGCGTGGTCATCGCGCCACCACCACCTTGAGGGCGTCGCGGTTCTTGTCCCAATAGGGCAGGGCCGCTTCGGCGTCCCCGAAGGGCACCACCCGGGTGATCAGCGCGTCGGCCTCGGCGCCGAGCCGCTCCAGGTAGGCGATGACGGCCTGGAAATCCTCGGCCGTCGCGTTGCGGGAGCCGAGGATGTCCAGCTCCTTGAGGTTGAACGCCTGCGTCTCGTAGGTCACGGGCGCCTTGCAATAGCCGACATACACCACCCGCCCGGCGAAGCCGGCGAGCGCGATGCACTGCGTGAACGTGGCCGGCGTGCCGACCGCCTCGAAGGCCACGTCCACGCCGTCATCCCCGGTCAGGGCCGAGACCTCCGCCACGGCGTCCCCGTGGCTGGCGTCAACCGTGTGCCGGGCGCCGAAGCGGCGGGCCAGGGCCAGCTTCTCGGCGCTCATGTCAACCGCGACCACCTCGGCGCCGCGCGCGACGGCGCCGATCAGCACCCCCATGCCGATCATGCCGCAGCCCAGCACCGCGACGCGCTCCCCCGCCGCGACCCGGCCGCGTGCGGCGGCGTGGAAGCCGACCGAAAGCGGCTCGACCAGCGCCAGATGCGGCGGCGCCAGCGTGTCATTGAGGATCAGCTTGGCGGCCGGCAGCACGACCTCCTCCGCCAGCCCCCCGTCCTGCTGCACGCCGAGCGTCCGGTTGTAGCGGCACGCGTTGGTGCGGCCCTTGCGGCAGGAGGCGCACCGCCCGCAGTTCGTGTACGGCATTACGATCACCCGTCGGCCCGGCGCGTACTCCGGAGCCACGCCCGGGCCTGCGGCGATGATCTCGCCGCCGATCTCGTGGCCGGGGATGCGCGGCAGGACCACCAGCGGGTTAAGCCCGCGGAAGGTGTTCAGGTCGCTGCCGCACAGGCCGACATGGCGCACGGCGACCCGGACCTCGCCGGGTCCTTCCTGGGGGGCCGCGACCTCATGGAACCGCGTGCGGCCTTCGTGCTCGATCATCAGCGCTTTCATTGTCCCATCCCCTTTTTCTCATTTCAGCAACCCGGCCGGCAGGGCGGCGCCGTGGTGTCTCTTTTAAATCGCGTTGGGCTTGCCGTTGCGCGGGGTGCACCACCCAAGCCGGCGAGACCATGCAGGCGACCGCGCCATGGTTGTGCCACATCTCTGAAGCGTTCAAGCCCAGGCGTCGCATCTGCTTACCTGCTGATCGCCACTTTGTATCCAGAATGTATGCATGCTGTCCTGCCGTAGCCGAAGGGGCGGGGACGTCGGGTAAGAAAGAAGTTTCCAATGTTTCAACACCGTTCGCGAGGCGATCTGAAGTGGCTGCGATGAACTTGAATGCCGTTGACGCCCGCGAGAATGACATCGGCCAGGCACGGGAGCCGGACCTTCTGAGCGTCAACGCCGTTTGCAAGACCTTCGGCAGCCACGAGGTCCTGAAGGATGTAAACCTGCGCATGAAGGCCGGCGAGGTGGTGGCGATCATCGGGCCGAGCGGCTCCGGGAAATCGACGCTGCTTCGCTCCATCAATCAGCTCGAAGCGCCCACCGCCGGCGCCGTGACGCTCGCCGCGCGACGATCGAGGCGGGCAAGCCCGTCCGGCCGAAGGACTTGATGGCGCTCCGCCGCGCCGTCGGCATGGTGTTCCAGTCCTTCAACCTGTTTCCCCATCTCACCGTCCTGCGCAACGTCTGCCTCGCGCAGGAGCGCACCATGGGACGGAGCAGGCAGGAGGCGGAGGCGGTTGCCATGCAGCTTCTGACGCGCGTGGGCCTTGCCGACAAGGCAAGCCAGTACCCGGCCCGCTGCTCGGGCGGCCAGCAGCAGCGCATCGCCATCGCCCGCGCCCTCGCTTTGGAGCCGAGGCTCATGCTGTTCGACAAGCCGACCTCCGCGCTCGATCCGGAACTCGGCCTTGAGGTGCTTTCCGTGATGCGCGAGCTTGCCTAAGGCGGCATGACGATGGTGGTCGTCACCCATGAGATGCACTTCGCCGAAAGCGTCTCCAACCGCGTCCTGGCGAGGTCGGCGGCGTTGACGGCGAGGTGGCCAAGGCCATCGCTAAGGCCGAATGCCTGGGGTTCAACCCCGTGGTGGTCGATCCGGCGGCGACGATCCAGTATGTCATTTCCGGCCGGGCCGACATCGCGGCGGGCACTGGTATCGCACGGCCGAACGCGCCAAGGTGCTCGGCCTGTCCTACCCGATGTATCTCGACCAGATGGGCATCTATTCCAAGGTCGAGGATCTCGTCGGCAAGCAGGTCGGCACGGTGTCCGGCTTTCTTTGGGTGGCCGACCTGCAGAAGCTGCTCGGCCCCAACCTGAAGCTGTTTCCAAACCCGGTCTCGCTCGCCCAGGACCTGGCCGCCGGCCGCGTCCAGGTTGCCGTCGACAGCTTCGGCACCGGCGCCTACGCGCAGAAGAAGGGCGGCTACAAGGGCATCGTGATCAAGGTCGCCGAGCCTGACAAGCGCGTCGCGGCCTCGATGCGGGCGGCGCAGTCCACTCTCCTTTACACCAAAGGCAACGAGAGCCTTGGCGCCGTCATCGACGCGAACATCAAGGCGATGCGCGCGGACGGCCGCATCAAGGGCTTCCTCACCTCCGCCGGCCTCGACCCTTCGGGCAGCGATGTCAGCGAGCCGCGCCTGGTCGAGTAGGCGATGCCGCCACGGCCCGGCGGTTCCTCCAAGGGCCGCCGCCGCCAAGGAAATGCGGAAAGGAGACCATGATGTTCGACCCGGCTGATCACGGCGGCGGCTCCGGCCCGGCGCTGCAGCGCGTTTCGGAGCCGCTGTTGATGCGCGGCAAGACGCTGCGCGCCCGCGTTTACCTGCCGGCGCACCAGCCGGGGCTTGCCGATGGCGGGCTGCCGGGCGAGCGGTTTATCGACTACCACCGGCAGCGCGCGCGGGCCGGCCTGGGCATGCAGATCACCGGTGCGACGTCGGTTGTCTGGTCGGAGGTTTGGGCCGACGGCTTGACGCTGGTGAATGTCGATGACCGCATCATACCCGGCTACCAAGCGCTTTCAAAGGCCGTCCACGACGAGGGCGGCCTGATGCTGGCGCAGCTCGCCCATGTCGGCGCCATGGAAACGACGGGATCGAACATCATCTCCGCGTTCTGGGAGCGTTCGGAACTCACCCATCAGATCTCGCGCGAGGCGACGCCGGAGGAGCTGGCGGAAATCCTCGCGCTTTACCGCGCGGCGCTGCCGCGAAGGCGGCCTCGATGGGATCGAGGTGACGATGGCGCACGGAATGCTGCTGGCGAGCTTTCTTTCGCCCGTCATGAACCGCCGCACCGACGCGTATGGCGGCGATCTGGACGGGCGGACACGCTATCCGCGCGAAGTGCTCGCGGCCGTGCGCGAAGCGATGGGGGAGGCCGCGATCATCGGCATCGGCATCCCCGGCGACGAGATGGTGGCGCACGGGATCGACCCGGCCGAGGCGCAGGCCTTCGCTGCCCGCCTCGTCGCCACGGGCGCCGTCGATTACGTCAGCGTCACCGCGGGGAACAACACGCGCAAGATGGCGCGCGTCGATCACTGGCCGCCGACGCCCGCGCCCTTCGGCGCTTTCCGGCACCTTTCGCGCGCCGTCCGCGCCGCCGTGGACGTGCCGGTCGCAACCGTCGGCCGCATCACGACGCTGGAGCTTGCCGAGGAGATCCTGGCATCGGGCGACGCCGATCTCGTCGGCATGGTGCGCGCCCACATCGCCGATCCCCGTCTTCTCCCCAAGGCGCGCGAGCGCACACCCAAGACGGTCCGGCCCTGTATCGGCGCGAACGTCTGCATCAACTCGCTTCTGGACCACCAGCTGTTGACCTGCATGGTCAATCCCGAGCTTGGACGGCCTCTTTCGGCCATCGACACTCCGATCGGCGCGTCCCGCGCGGCGATCGTCGTCGGCGCCGGGCCGGCCGGGCTTGAGGCCGCGCGCCGGCTCGCCTGCGCGGCTTCGGGACGACGCTGATCGAAGCGGACGACCATCTCGGCGGGCAGATGGCCCGCTGGTGCGAAACACCCTCGCGCCGCGAGTTCCGCAAGATCCTTCGCTGGTGGGGCGACGAGCTAGACCGGCTCGGCGTGTCGGTCGAGACAGGCACGCCGGCGGAGGCCGGGGACCTGGTGCGGCGTCAGCCCTCCCTCGTGCTGCTCGCGACAGGATCGCGCCCGGTGGCCGATCCGGGAATGGCCGGCGACATCGCGTCGTATGGGCCTTATGACGCGCCGGCCGCGGGCGGGCATGTTCTCGTGCGCGACGAGGTGGGCCGGCTCGCCGCCATGCTGACGGCCGAGCGGTTGGCGGAGGGCTGGAACAAGGTGACGCTTGTTACCTCCGCCCTGGCGCCCGGCGAAGGGGAAGGCATCACGACGGCCTATTCGATGATCCAGGCACTCGGGCGCCGGGGCGTCGAGATCGTGGACCGGGCGAGGATCGGCTCGGCGTCCGGCCGCACCGTGCGTCTCGTCGGCGTGTTCGACGAACGGCGCCCCGACATCGAGGAGGTGGACGCGATCGTCTCGCTTCTCGGATCGGTGAGCCACGTGCCGCTCCTGGCGGAGTTGCGCGCCGCGCGGATCGAGACCCATCTGGTGGGTGACGCCAAGCTGCCGCGCGACGTGACGGCCGCGGTGAAGGACGCGGCGACAACCGCCTGGTCGCTGTCCGTGGCAAACGCGACGGACAGGGCATCCGCCTGCTGAACTCGCCGAAACCCCCCAGGGGTTTGCGGCTGAAGCGGCTGCATTCAGCCGCCAATACTTGACAATCCGGGCGGCACGCACGCCGGGCTGGCAGGCCCGCGACACCGCTGTTGCAGCCTCCATTTGCAGCGGACCGGCGATCCCCGCAGGCCATCAACGGCGTGACAGGCAAAAGGGTTCTGCCGAGCACCGGGCTGACGGCCAGGTGGATTTACAAAGAGTTTAGAAGTTCCGGCCATAATCAACCGAAGATCATTGGCAAGGAACCTGTCTCGTGGCCGCTCTCAGCCGACGTCGCGTCGCGCTTTGCTCCGCAGCCCTGGCGCTGGGGGCATCCTTCCTGGGCGCGCGGCCTGTGCAGGCCGGGGCGTTCCGCCGGGTCGTGCGGCTTGGTGTCGTGACCCCGATCGCGTCGGCGTTGGGACAGGCCTGCCGCGCCTTTGCTGACGCCGTGGCGACGGTGCCGGCGCTCAACGACGTGCTGCAGATCGAGGTGCACCCAAACGGCGAGGTCGGCAGCGAGGTCGAGATGGTCAAAGCCTGTGCGTCCGGCGCCCTCGACCTGGTTTTCGCCACCTCGAACGTCGTGGCCGCCCAGGTGCCGGAACTGGGGCTGCTCGACGCGCCGTTCCTGTTCCGCGACACCGCCCATGCGCACGCAACGCTGGACGGCCCCATTGGCCAGGAGTTCGTCGGCCTGCTTCGGGACAAGGGCCTGCATCTGCTGGCCTGGGGGGAGAACGGCGTGCGGCATGTCACGGCCGGCAAGCCGGTCCGGGCACCGTCCGACCTGCACGGCGTCCGCATCCGGGTGCCGCAGTCCGAAGTCATGCTGGAAGGCTTCCGCGCCCTCGGCGCCACGCCGGAAACGCTGCCGTTCCCACAGTTGTTCGAAGCGCTACGCTTGGGCCGCTTCGAGGCCCAGGAAAACCCGGTGGCGACCATCGTTGCGACCCATCTTGAGCGGGTGCAGCGTTGCCTCAGCATGACCGGGCACGCCTACAGCGCCGCATTCTTCATCGCTTCGCCCGACCTGCTTGAGGACCTGGACGACACGCAGCGCGCGGCCTTGTCGGCCTGCGCCCGCATCGGGGCGCAGGCGTCGCGTGATGCGGCGCGGCACGGCGAGCAGGAGGGCGTCGAACAACTGCGTGCGGCCGGCATGACCATCATCGAAGACGTGGACCGTGCCGCTCTGGCCACGGCCGCCGCGCCGGCGCTGGACGCGGCAGCCCGGCGGCTTGGCGCGGATCGGGCCAGGCGCATCAAGGCCGTTCAAACGTGAACAGGACCGGCAACGACCGCAGCAGGGCGTTCCGTCGCATGCACCCGCTCAGCTCCCTGAGAGCGCGCATCCTGGCCGGGATCGGGGTTGTGCTCGCCCTTCTCGTCACCGTTTCAACGGTGGTCTGGCAGGCAAGCAGCAAGCTGGAACAAGCGTTGGCGGCCGACGCGGCGACCCAGCGCTCCGCGCAGCAGGGCGGCGCAGCCCGCACCTTGCTTGTGGAACTGCGCTTGGCCGTTGCCGACTACCTCCGAACCAGCGGCATCGCGGAAAAGAACGCTTTGGACGGCGCACTGAGCCGGTTCGAGCGGGCGGCGACAGCGGCAGGCGGCCAGGCGGCCAGCCCCGCGCAGGACAGGATCGGCCTCCTTGCGCAGATCCGCGCCGGGCTGCTGTCCGTGTCGGAGGCGATCGAGGAGCGCCGGGCGGCTGCGGGCCGGCTCGACAACGCCGCGGCCGTGGTCGCCGTCGGCGCGTCCACCCTTGCGGAAGCCGCATCCCGGACCGGCGATCATGGCCTTGCCGAGCCGGCCGCCGCGATGCTTTCGGCCGTGTCTCGCGCCGCCGCCGCCGCCGCGCGCTTCAGCGGGCAGGACGACCGCGCTGCGGCCGGCGCCGCGGCCACCGAGGCAGCAAGGGCCAGAGCCTTGCTCAACGATGCCATCAACCTTGCCGGCAGC
>CALMVT010000226.1 GCA_937873175.1 uncultured Acetobacteraceae bacterium
GCGCAGCACCGCCCCGGTCAGCGCCGCAAGCAGCGCCGCCCCGCAGCCCGCCGCGAGAAGGAGCGGCGCAAGCGCCGGGCTGCCGAGGCCTGGCGGCCAGCGGCGCACCCCGGCCCATGCCGCGGTTCGCAGCAGCGCGAGGAGCACGGCCACCGCCGCGACCACGGCCAGAAGATGCCCGGCCGAAGCCAGCCCGGCCTGCTCCGCCGCAGCGGCCCCGGGACCGTTCAAGGCACATACAGGTCGAGGGCGCCGCGCAGGACGCGGAAGCGGGCCGGCGTGCGGGTGGTGATCTCGCCGTCGGTGTTCACCGACCGGGGGCGCCGGGTGCGAAGCTCGAACTCATGACCCGAAAGGGTGCGGATTTCCGCCCAGGCATGGTGCCGCCCGGTGCGCAAGGCGGGCGCCAGCAGCAGCAGGCGCCAGAAGCTTTCCACCTCCAGGCTGTACAGGTCGAGCCGGCCGTCGTCGATGCGCGCGTGCTCCGAGATGGTCATGCCGCCGCCGTAGTGCCGCCCGTTACCCACCGCGATGTGCACGGTGCGCGAGCGGTGCACCGTGTCGTTCTCGACGATCTCCACCGAGAACGGCTTCAGCCGCTCGATGGCGCGCAGCGCGGCCACCAGGTAGCCGAACGCGCCCCAGCGCCGCTTGGAGTCGCGGGTCAGCGCCCGCGTCAGGTCCACGCCGAAGCCGATGGACGCGACGTTGAAGAACGGATGCCCGTTCACCTCGCCCAGGTCCACGCGGTGCAGCCGGCCCGCCGCGATCACCTGCGCCGCTTGTTCCGGGTCGGACGGGATGCCGAGCGTGCGCGCCAAGTCGTTCGCGGTGCCGAGCGGGATGATCCCGAGCGGCAGCCCGGTGCCGACCAGCCCGGACGCCGCGGCGTTGAGCGTGCCGTCGCCGCCGCCGATCACCACGCGGTCCACCTGTCCCGCCAGTTCGCGGATCAGCCCGGACAGCTTGCCGGCCTCGGCGCAGTCGCGCCGCAGCACCGGCACGCCGGCGCGCTCCAGCGCGTCCGCAACCACCCCAGCCGCATCCACGCCTCGGCGGCTGTGCGGGTTGACGATGAGCAGGGCCGGGTGCGCCATGATGAGGGGTTGGCGCATGATTCGCGCCGGAACTCAACAACATTGGTGCGCCGGTCAGGACGCGCGTTGTTTGAACGGGCGTCTCAGGGCGTCGTCGATTCGCGAGCCAACGCGAAGGCAAGCCCTCGTAAGCTGGGGCAGCTAGTGGCGGAGGCCGGGAGCGCGGAACGCTTCCGCCAAAGCGAGCTGCGCCTGGTCCGGCAGGCAGCGGGCGCTGTCCACCATCCCGTTGCGCCAGCCGTGCCAGTAGGACCGTGACCGGCTGCTGTCCGGCGCAGGCTCGCCGTGGAAGCCGTCCAGGTAGCCTTCCATAACCTCGCCGTCGTCGAGGGTGCGGAAATCATCGACGGTTTGAACAGGGCTGAACTCGGCCATGGCGCCTCCAGGTGTCCTCTTTCGTTGCGTGCCGTGACAGGAACCATACACGGTGGACCCGGTTGGATCGGCCCGCAATGCCGGCCGAACCTCGGTCCAGCACCCAGCATCGCCGCGTCGACGTATTGCTCAAGAAACGAGTTGGCCCGGCTGCGAGAAAAGGTTGTGAATGGGATCATCCCGCGCGCTGGGCGGGATGCTTCGCGCTCATCACACAACCAAAGGTGCACAACATGCCTAAACAAGAAACGACGAGCCTCGGCCATGCGTCGGGCCTGCTGGCGACTCCGCCCCAATACACGGCACGGCTCGCCATGGACGACGAAACGCGGCGCGAAGTTTACTCGCTTCGTTACGAATGCTACCTTGATGGCGGCTTCATCGGACCCCGTAAGGACAAGCTATTTTCCGACAAGTTCGACGGGCAGCCGAACACGGAAACCGTCGCCGTTTACCAGGACGACGAGCTGATCGCGTCGGTGCGTGTGTGCTTCCTGTCGCGGTTCCGCCCGACTCCGGCGCCGGTGCGCGACACCTTTCCCGACGAGTTGGACCAGCTTTTGTCGCAATGCCGCAGGAGCACGCAGGGCATGGAGGCCGTTGAGATCACCCGCTTGGTCAGGAGTCCGCGCTTCGCCGACGACCAGGGCCTGGTGTTCGTGCTTTACCGACTCGCGGGCTTGCTGGGCATTCAACGCGATGTCAGAATGATTTTGTCCTGTGTTCGTAAGAATCATGTCGCATTCTACCGCAGGCTGCGCTACTGCGAAGTAGCCGGGCCGCGCAGCTACCCTGGGTTGATATGTCCGATGCACCTGCTGGCCTGCACTCGTGAGGATTACGATGCCGTGCGTGGCCGCTTCCCCTTGATGGACCCCGACGCGTTCCCAGGAGACGACGTGTCCGCGTTCCTGGCCGGGCAGTCCATGACGACGCGAATACGGCCGGCATGAGCAGCCTCCGCGGATCGGAGGGTGCGCTTGGGCGGGACGTGCGCGTCCGTGCCTGGGCTGGCGTCCACGGCGGCGGCACGCCGCCTCCGCGGATGCAGGACCGGCCGTGACGGATGGGCTGAGCTGGGCCGTGTTGCTGGCGGGTAGCGCCTGCTTCGGTTCCTTCACATGGGCGGCCAGGTTCCATTTCAAGAAGTCCGGCGCGATGCCCTTGGGCATGCAGGCGGTGTCGGCCGCCAGCCTCGCGGCCTTTGCCTGGTTCCTTTACGGGCTGGGCAACGGGCCGGAGGGCGGGCGGGGGGCGCCGTTCGTGCTGTGCGTGGCGTCCCTGGTGCTGTTCTGGTGGTGCATCGTCCACACGCGGCGCAAGCGCTTCACGCTGGCCTTCTCGCCTGACGCCCCGGCGTTCCTCGACACAAGCGGGCCATACCGCCTGGCCCGCCATCCCTTTTACCTGTCCTACCTGATCTTTTGGGTGGCGACGGCGCTGGCCGGTCCCGGCCTGGTGTCCTGGGCCGTGCCGGCGGTCATGGCCGCGCTCTATGTCGCCGCGGCGAGAAAGGAGGAAGCGAAGTTCGCGAACAGCGACCTGGAAGGGGAATACCGGCGCTACTGCGCGCGGACTGGCATGTTCCTTCCGGGGCTGTGCGTGCGCTTCCAGCCGTTGGCGGCCCTGCTGCGCCGCGCTGCGCATTGGGCGCCGCAGGTCGCCAGCCCCGTGCACGCGGCCGAGGTGCAGGGCGAGCAATACCTGCTGCTTGCGCGCACCTCCTACCTTTTCGCGGTGTCCGGCAGCAGCAGCATCGCCATCCTGGCGCTCGACTTCCGCGAGGAGCTTGGGCCGGTCGGCATCGCGCTGTGCCTGCTGATCCCCGCGTTTTACGGCATGCTCGTCTTCTACGCGCAGCGTTGGAAGCGCACGGGCGACGGGGCCGCCTTGCATCGCCGGTCCCTCGTCTGCCTGGCCGCGCTCGGCGTGTTCTGGGGGGTGCTGCTGATCCTGCTGTCCGGGGGGCACGACCTCAGCCAGCAACGAATGGTCGCGGCGCTGCTGATCGGGCTGGTGTCAACTCCGGTCATGGCCGCCCCGTTCTCGGCTGCGGTGACGTTCTGGACGCCCAGCGCGCTGTCGGCGGTGATCGCGCTTTGCGGACGCCAGGAGCCGTTCGACATCTACCTGCTGGCCGGCACCTTGGGATACCTGGTCCTGACCTTCGTGGGCATGGTCCTGCTGAACCGGTCGCTGCTGGAACGCTCGACCAGCCGCATCCGGCTGGTGCAGCAGAACCAGACGATCAGCCTGTTCCTGCGCGACTACGAGGAGAACGCGTCGGATTGGCTGTGGGAAACCGACGCTTCGCTCCGGCTGTGCCACGTGTCGCCGCGCTTCGCCCAAGCGGGCCTGCGCCCGGCGGCCGAGCTGACCGGCACCACCCTGTCCGACATGCTATGTGCCCAAACGCCGTCGGACGGGCCGCAAACGCTTCGGCGCGTGCTGGATGGGCGCGCCGCGTTTCGCGACCTCCTGGTGCCCGTGGCCGCCGCGGGAGAGCCGCGCTGGTGGAGCCTCACGGGCCGCCCGCACTTCGACGAGCACGCGCAGTTCCAGGGCTACCGAGGCATCGGGTCGGACCGGACCGAGATCGTGCGCGCCGAGCAGCGCGTCCATTACATGGCGACCCACGACAGCCTCACCGGCTTGGCCAACCGGCAATGCCTCCTGGACGCGCTGCAGGCCGCCTGCGAGCGCCACGGCGGCGAGGAGAGTTGCCTGCTGCTGCTGGACCTGGACCGGTTCAAGGCGGTCAACGACGGCTTCGGCCATGCTGCCGGGGACGCGCTGCTGGTGGCCGTAGCCGCGCGGCTGCGCGGGCTGGTGGGCGACAAGGGCATGGTCGCCCGGCTGGGCGGCGACGAGTTCGCGATCCTGGTGTCGCCCGGCGGCGAGCGGACGGCCGCCATGCTCGGGCCGAGGATCGTCAGGCGGCTGAGCCAAACCTTTCTGCTCCCGGATGCCCGCGTGACGGTCGGCGCCAGCGTCGGGGTGACGCTTGTCGGCCGGGACGGCGGCGACATGGCCAGCCTCATGCGCAGCGCCGACCTCGCGCTGTATGCCGCAAAGTCGCACGGGCGGGGCCAATGGCGGCTGTATGAGCCGTATATGCGGGACGGCAACGCCGCGCGGGCCACCATGCAAGCCGAACTGCGCGAGGCGATCGAGACGGGCGCCCTGTTCATGGAGTTCCAGCCAATCGTGCGCTTGTCGGCCCGCGACGTGGTTTGCGTCGAGGCCCTGCTGCGTTGGCGGCATCCGGTTCGCGGCGTGATCGCGCCGATGGACTTCATTCCCTTGGCCGAGGACATCGGCCTGATTACCCGCATCGGCTTGGTCGCGTTGCGCGAAGCATGCCGGGCGGCGGTAAGCTGGCCGGACACCGTGCGCTTGGCCGTCAACCTGTCGCCGCACCAGTTGCGCAACCTTGGGCTGCTGGAAATGGTGGACACCGTGCTCGCGGAATGCGGGCTGGCAGCATCACGGCTGGAGCTCGAGATCACGGAAACCGCGGTGCTGGACGCAACGCCGCAGATCCTGGCCATGATCAAGGCCCTCGGCGAGCGCGGCATCTGCCTCGTGCTCGACGATTTTGGCACCGGCCATTCCTCGCTGAACCACCTGCGGGAGTTCCGGCTGGACGGGCTGAAGCTCAGCGCCGACTTCATTCAGGGCCTTGAGCACGATGCCAGGACGGCGGCGGTCGTCGCAGCGGTGGCGCATCTGGCAAACGCCCTTGCGATCACCGTCACGGCGGAGGGCGTGGAGACCGAAAGCCAGCTTGCGCGCGTGCAGGCCCATGGCATCGACCACGTCCAAGGCTTCCTGTTCAGCCGTCCCTTGAACGCTGCGGGTATCGGCGCGCTGCTTTGGAGCCAGGGCGGGCTGGACAGCCTGCGGCCCGGCGGCGACCCCGACTTCGGCAGCGGGGCAAGGGCCGTCGCCCAAGGGTCATGACGGCGCCTTGTTGTCACGCGACCGGCCGCCCGGCGGCGAGGTCGGCCAGCATGCGCACCAGGGCCGCGGGCCTGACCGGCTTGCCCAGGGCTGGGCGCGCGGCGTGGCGCCCTTCCATGTCGCCCCAGGCATAGCCCGTCAGGAACAGGAACGGCACGCCCCGCGCGGCTAGAAAGTCAGCGATCGGCTCCGCCGTTTCGCCGTCCAGGTTCATGTCCAGCACCGCGGCGTCCACCTCGCGCCCGCCCAGCAGCGCGAGCGCATGCGGCACGTCCGGCACGGGTCCGACCACCTCCGCCCCGGCCCCGGCCAGGATGTCGCACACCCGCCAGGCCAGCATCACGACATCCTCGACCACCAGCACGCGCAAGCCCGGCAAACCCGGCGCGTCCATCACGTGCCGCCCAGCTTGGGGGACAAGGGGATGCGGAAGCGGCACTCTACGCCCTCGGCCTCGAACGCCAGGCGCACGTCCCCGCCCAACTGGTAGGTGACGCCCGCCTCGATCAAGCGCGAGCCGAAGCCGCGCCGGGGCGGCAACGCAACCGCCGGGCCACCGCGCTCGCGCCAAAGCAGGTCAAGCGTGGCGCCGCTCGGGGCGTCAGCGGGACGGTCCAAGTACCAAACGACCTCCACGTGCCCGTCCGGGACGGACAGCGCCCCGTACTTGGCGGCGTTGGTCGCAAGCTCATGCAGGGCCATGCTCAGGACCAAGGCGGCGTTGGGCATCAAGCGCAGTTCGGAACCCCGCGCCTGGGCACGTCCGGCGCTGTCCTCGAAGGGCGCAAGCGTCGCATGCACCACGTCGGCAAGCCCCGCCCCCCGCCACCCTTCGCGCGTGAGCAGGTCATGCAGGGCCGCCAGCGCATCCAGCCGCGTTTCAAGCGCTTCGCGGAGCACGGCGGCGCTTTCTGCGCCGCGGGCGGTCTGGGTCACAAAGGACTGCACGATGGCCAAGGTGTTCTTGACCCGGTGGTTCAGCTCGGCCAGCAGCAGGCGGCGCTGCTCCTCCTCGTGCTTCTGGGCCGTGCGGTCGCGCAGGATCTTGAGGAAGCCCAGCGTTTCGCCGTTGCCGTCCCGCAGCGGCGTCACGACCTCGGTGCCCCAGATGCGCGAGCCGTCGGCGCGCAGGTGCCAGCGGTCGTGCTCGGATCGCCCTTGGGCCAGGGCTTCGGTCATCTCGGCTTCCGGCACGCCGGCCAGGTGGTCCTCGGCCGTGTAAAGGATGGCGTTGGGGCGGCCGAGGGCGTGGGCCTCGTCCCAGCCCAGCACCTCGCGGGCGCCACGGTTCCAGGTCGTGATGCGGCCCTCGACGTTGGTGGTGAAGATCGCGTAGTCGCGCGCGCTTTCAACGATGAGGCGATAGCGTTCCTCGCTTTCGCGCAGGGCCTCCTCCGCCCGGCGCTGCTCCGTGCGGTCGCGCACGATCTTGAGGAAGCCCAGCGTTTCGCTGTCGCGCAGCGGCAGCAGCTCGCCCAGCGCGAAGAAGCGCGAGCCGTCGCGCCGGATGAGCCAGCGCTCGTCGGTCGCCACGCCCTCGGCCAGCGCCTTGCGCATTTCCGCCTCGGGCACGCCGGCGGCGCAGTCCTCGGGCGTGAAGATCAGCCGGAAGGGACGGCCCAGCACGTCGGCTTCTTCCCAGCCCAGCAGCCGGGTGGCGCCGCTGTTCCAGCCGGTGATGCGGTCTTCGATGTCCGCGGTGATGATGGCATGATCCACGGCGCTCTCGATGATGGCCCGAAGGCGCTCCTCGCTTTGCAGCAGGGCCGCCCGGCTCGATCCCGGCGCGAGGTCGGTGGTCTGCAGGCTTTGACTGCGCGCCGTCGCGGCGATCGGCACGGCGCGGGAAATCCCGTGCTCCTGCGCGTGCTGCGCCGCCGTGTGGACCTGCCGCGCCGTGGCGTCGGCCGGGCCGGCCTGGGCCGCGGCGAGCGCCTGCCGCAGGCGTTCGACCTCGGCGCGCAGCTCGGCTGCTTCCCCGCGCAGCCGGTGCCCGCCATGGTCGTCAGGTCCGTCGCCCGTTGGCTGATCCGCCATGTGTCCTCCTTCGCCAGGCACCGCCGCCCTGGCCCATAGGGCATGACGCAACCGCCCGACACGCAGCCCCAGCAGCGCGAGCAAGCCTACACCCCCGCGGCTGATGCGGGCGGCGCTCAAAGCATTTCCAAAGCCTGCTTTCGGCGCGGCGGCGGAAATGCCGCGTCGATCTCCGCCAGGTCGCCCTCCGTCAGCCGCACCCCCGTCGCCGCCGCGTTCTCCCGCACATGCGCGCTGCTTCCAGCCTTCGGGATCGAAACCACGCCGTCCCGCCGCAGCGTCCAAGCAATCGCCACCTGCGCCACCGTCACCCCATGCCGCCGGGCAATCCCCGTCAAAGCCCGCGACCGAAGCAATGCCCCGCCCTGCCCCACCGGCGAGTAGGCCATCACCGGCATCCCATACGCCTGCGACCAGGGCAGCAGATCGAACTCGATCCCCCGCGCGCCCACGTTGTAAAGCACCTGGTTCGCCCCGCATCCCGGCGGCAGCTCCGCCATGTCGCCCACGTCGAAGTTGGACACCCCCCAGGCGCGGATATGCCCGGCGCCCCGCAGCGCCTCGAACCCGGCCACCGTTTCCGCCAGCGGCACCCCGCCCCGCCAATGCAGCAAATACAGGTCCAGCCGGTCCGTCCGCAGCCGCTTCAGGCTGCGCGCGCACGCCTCCGCCACCCCGGTGCAGCTGGCGTTGTGCGGATACACCTTGGACACCAGGAACACCCGCTCCCGCTGCCCGGTTATCGCGTCGGCCACCACCTCCTCGGCCGCGCCCTCCCCATACATCTCCGCCGTGTCGATCAGCGTCATGCCGAGATCGATGCCGAGCCTGAGCGCCGCCGCTTCCTCGGCGCGGGGCTGCCGCCCTTCCCCCATGCGCCAGGTGCCCTGGCCCAATCTCGGCATGGCGTCAGCCGGCATCGGCGGCGTCCTCCGCGCGGCGCAGCAGGCGCAGGAAGTTGCCGCCCCACAAGGCCGCGATCTCCGCCGCGCTGTAGCCGCGGCGGACCAGCTCCGCGGTGAGATTCCCGCTTTCCGAAGCGTCGCGCCAGCCGGAGAACCCGCCGCCGCCGTCGAAGTCCGAGCTGATGCCGACATGCGCCAGGCCGCAGCGCTTCACCACGTAGTCGATGTGGTCCACGTAGTCGGACACGGTCACGCCGTCCGCGCGCCCGCCGGGCCGGACGAAGCTCGGCACGGCGGTGATGTTCACCATGCCCTCGCAGTCCCGCAGCGCGTCCAGCATCAGGTCGTCCACGTTGCGCGCCACGTCGCACAGCGCGCGGATGCAGGAATGCGTCGCCAGCACCGGGGTGCGCGACAGCATGGCCGCCTGCAGCGCCCCTTGCCGCGACACGTGGGAAATATCGACCAGCATGCCGAGCCGGTTCAGCTCGCCGATCGCCGCCCG
This sequence comes from uncultured Acetobacteraceae bacterium, assembly GCA_937873175.1. Classification (GTDB taxonomy): domain Bacteria; phylum Pseudomonadota; class Alphaproteobacteria; order Acetobacterales; family Acetobacteraceae; genus CAHJXG01. The sequence goes on from CALMVT010000226.1 coordinate 8,883, forward strand.
GCCGAGTTCGCTCAACCCGCCGTGCAGCGTTTCCGCGTCGCCCAGGTCCTTGCGCGGGTTGCTGCTGTCGGCCAGCGCGTTGTGGCCGTTGTGGGTGAGCGTCAGATAGCGCGCGCCCTTGCCCCGGAACGCCGCCAGCAGGCCGAGGTCCTCGCCGGTCGCGTGGCCGTTCTCCACCGCGGGGATGATGACGGTGGCGCCGTCCCGATGCGCCGCCTCGATGGCGTCCACGGTGGAGGCGACTCGGGCATTCCCGTCCTGCCCCATGGCGTTGATCGCGTCCAGCATGGCAAGCGCCCGCTGGCTGGCGGCCTCCCACCCGTCCGGCGTGCGCGGCCCTTGGGGCACATAGGCGGCGAAGCAGCCGGCCTTCATCCCGCCCGCCCGCATCTTCGGCAGATCGACCCGGCGGCCTGTCTGGTCCCGCGGCGTGTCCGCGAAGAAGTCCGGGCCGGTGGGCCAGGGGATGTCGATATGCGTGTCAAGCGCCAGCAGCGTCGCGTGCAGGGCGGTCGCGTCCATTCCTCCACCCATCGTCAAAATCCCACGCGGTCCCCGCCCTTCAGGTGCAGGATCGCCCGCGCTTCCGCAGGCGTCGCGATCTCCAGGCTCAGCTCTTCCAAGATGTGCTTGATCTTCGCCACCTGCTGCCCGTTGGACGTCGCCATCTGGCCGCGGCCGATATACAGGCTGTCCTCCAGCCCGACGCGGACATTGCCGCCCATGATGCCGGCCATCGTAGTGAACGCCATCTGGTGGCGCCCGGCCGCCAGCACGGACCACACGTAGTCGCGTCCGAACAGCCGGTCCGCGGTTTCCCGCATGAACAGGAGGTTGCGGTGCTCGGCGCCGATGCCGCCCAGGATGCCGAAGATCGTCTGCACGAACAGCGGCGGCTCCACGACCTTGCGTTCCAGCATGTAGGCCAGGTTGTAAAGGTGCCCCACGTCGTAGCACTCGAACTCGAACCGCGTGCCGTGGCCGCGGCCCATGGTGTTCACGATGTTCTCGATGTCGCGGAAGGTGTTGCGGAAGATGTGGTTGTCCGTGCCGGCGAGGTAGGGCTTCTCCCACTCGTGCTTCCAGTTGGTGATCTTGTCCCCGGCGCGGGAGATGTTGAAGTTCATCGACCCCATGTTGAGGCTGCACATCTCGGGCTTCGCCTGCATGGGCGCGGCCAGCCGTTCTTCCAGCGTCATCTGCAGTCCGCCGCCGGTGGTGATGTTCAGCACCGCGTCGGTGGACTGCTTGATCGTGGGCAGGAAGCGCATGAACACGGCCGGGTCGGGGGTGGGCGCCCCGGTTTGGGGGTCGCGGGCGTGCAGGTGGATGATGGCGGCGCCGGCCTCGGCAGCCTCGATGGAGCTTTGGGCGATCTGTTCCGGCGTGATCGGCAGGTGGTCCGACATGCTGGGCGTGTGGATGGCGCCGGTGATGGCGCAGCTTATGATGACCTTGGACATGGGCGGTTCCCCCGTGGCGGCGTGGCCCGCAGTCTGCACCGGCCCGCCCGCCGCCGCCACCCTTGCCGGCGCGCGCCTTGTGCCTGTATGCTGCCGTCGTGTGTCCGCGTAGCTCAGCAGGATAGAGCACAGGATTCCTGGTTGCGAAATTGGGCGCGGCGCCCGGAAACGGCGCCGTGGATCCGCTCAAAGTCGGGGAACGCTTCGGCGCGCTTGCGCCATGCCGATCCCGAGCCAAGCTCGGCCGAAAGGCCGGGACGGTGTAGAGACTGGACGGGCGGCGCCTAACGGCCCCGGCAGGAGCCGCGGCCCAGGGCGAAGGGACAGTCCAGACCACGAACGCCCCCTCGCGCAAATGGCTGCGCCATTTCCCGGGGGCGGCGGCGAAAGCCGAAGTGGGATGAATCCTGGGGCCGTGGGTTCGAATCCCGCCGCGGACACCAAGCCTGGCCCCCGCCGGGCCGGTCGCTAATCGACGAGGGACAGGTCCGTCACGGCTGCCGGGGGAACGCCGAGGCGGTCCATCAGCAGCACATACGCGCATACCGCAACCAGGATCGCCGCCAGGAGCAGAACGCTTTCCGCTTCCTTGCCCAACCGGCGACCCGGCCACCGACGCCGCGCTGCCGGCTTGATGGCCGCGACGGCCTGCCAGAACCGGCCGAGGTCCCGGGCATGGGGGACAAGGCCCGAACGGTTCAGCACGGCGTGATCACCAGCGCCGTGCAGGCCAGGCGGACGCTTGCTTCGTTGTAGGCCGTCGCCATCACGAGCGCCGTCACGGTGGCGGCCAGCAGGACGGCCTGCACCCGCAACAAGGCGCGGTCCTGCGCTTTTGCCGCTTCCTCGTCCTGCATCTCCGGCGGTTTCCAATTCGAGATGTGCACTGCGCCCTCCTGCTGATGGCCGTCCCCGGCCGCGGCGGCAGCTATGCGCGCAGCGGCCCAGTGCGGCTGTGACCTGGGTCACCCGCACATCCCACGCCGCGCAAGGGAGCCGTTCGGATCGAAGCCGGACAGAGTATGCTTCCTGGTTCACCTGCGACGATTTTCAAACTAGTCTCCCCCTGCTGCCGATCGCGACCGAGGGCCAACCCAGAGATTGCGGACGTATTGTGCATTGCGCGCGGGGTGACATTCCGAACCAAGAAACCGCACATGGCTGCGGCAGGGCGACGCTGTGGCCCCGTTCCATGGCCGACGCGTGATGCCGGCGCTGTCCCGCACGACCAAGCGCGACGTGCTGGCGGCCACGCCGCTGTTCGGCATGCTGGGACGCGAGGAACTGCTGGCCCTGGCCGACCTTGCGGGGGAGCGGCGGGTGACGCGGGACACCGTGGTGATGCACCGCGGCGACCCGGATTGCTCCCTGCTGGTTCTGGTGCTCGGCCGCCTCCGCGCGGGCGCCGTGTCCATCGAGGGACGGGAAGTTACGCTGGACCTGATGGAGCCGGGCGAGGTGCTGGGGGAGATCGCCTTGCTCGACGGGCGCCCGCGCAGCCTGGACGTGGTGGCCATGGCGGACAGCCTGCTGCTGTCCGTCGAGCGGCGCGACTTCCTGCCTTTCCTGCGCGCCCGGCCGGAGCTGATGCTGCGGTTCATGGAACTGCTCTGCGACCGCCTGCGCCAAAGCAGCACCGCGTATGAGGACCTCGCCTTGGCGCCGCTCGCCGCCCGCTTGGCCCGGCTGCTGCTGACCTTGGCCGAGGCGCACGGCGCCCCCACGCCCGACGGGGTGCAGATCCGCCTGGCGTTGTCGCAGCGCGACATGGCCGCCCAGGTGGCCGCAACGCGGGAACGGGTGAACAAGCAGCTCCGCCAATGGCACGAGGCCGGGGTGCTAGGCGACCAGGACGGCCGCCTGGTGCTGCGCCAACCCGCGGCACTGCGCGCGTTGCTGGCCTAGACGGCGGCCCGCCGCGTCTGGCACCTTCGGGCGATGCCGGACCTTCCCAACCTGCTGGCCTTTGCGCTGGCCGTTGTCGCGCTGATGCTGATCCCGGGGCCGAACGTCGCGCTGATCGTGGCGAACTCGGTCGCCTACGGCCGGCGCTACGGGCTGCTCACGGTGGCGGGCACCAGCACGGCCATGGCCCTGCAGTTGGGCCTGACGGCGCTCGGCCTGGCGGGCATGCTGGGGAGCCTCGGCCACGGCTTCGCCTGGGTGCGCTGGATCGGTGCCGCCTACCTGGTCTGGATCGGCGTCCAGCAATGGCGCGCGGCGCCCATCGACCTTTTACAAACGCCGCCGCAGCCGCGGTCGGCGCGGGCGATCTTCGGGCGGGCCGTGCTGGTGTCGCTGTGCAACCCGAAAACGCTGCTGTTCTACGGCGCGTTCTTTCCGCAATTCGTCACCCCGGGACCGGGTGCTGAAGCGCAGGTGGCGGTGCTGTCGGCGGTGTTCCTGGCGCTGGCGGTCGGCCTCGACAGCCTATGGGCGCTCGCCGCCGCGTGGGCGCGCGGCGCGCTGGCGATGCGGGGACGCCTGCGCAACCGGCTGTCCGGCGGCGTGCTGGTGGGCGCCGGGGTGGGATTGGCGCTCGCCCGGCCAGAATAGCGTGCGGGCCAGGGGGCGCGCCAGCCCGGCCGGCGCCGCGCCCAGCCGCACCACGATGGGCCGGTGGTCGGACGCCTGGCGGGACAGCGCCTCCGCCCCCGTGCAGACCAGCCCGCGCACCAGGCAGCGGTCAATGCGCAGCGGCAGCATCTCGCCCGCCACGTGCGTCGGCTCCCGCGGGCCGACATCGCGGAACCCCGGCAGCAGCGCCGGGCCGACCAGGTTGAAGTCGCCCAGCACCGCCGCCCGCGGCGGCAGCAGGTTGGCAATGGTGCGGAGCTGCCGCCGGTTCAGCAGTTGCCCATGCGACAGGTGCACGTTGGCGACCGAAAAGGTGCCGAGGTCGATCAACTGGCACACCCGCTCGAACATTGCTCCGGCCGGCAGCTCCACCACGACCGGCGACGGCAGCGGCACCGGACTCCACATCGCCAGCCCATGGATGCGGCCCGGCAGCAGCACCCGCCAGTAGCAGCCGCCGATCCGGTCCGGCAGGGCGTCGATGCGCTGGGTGGCTTCCTGCATCAGCAGCAGGTTCGGCTGCTCCCGCCGGGCCAGGCGCACCACGTCCTCCAGGCTGGCCCCGGTCAGCCGCAGCAGGTTCCAGCTCACGATCTTGGCGAGCGGCCCGCGCGTCGGCTGGGTGGCGAAGGCGCGGCGCGGCTGGCGGAACAGCATGGTTCAGCTTCCCTGGGGGTCGGACGTCAGGCCGGCGTCGGGCCGGTCGATTCCGTTGCCGGTGCGCAGGCGCCACGCGCGCACCAGCAGGGTCACGCCGACCCACGCCGCGACCACCGCGATGGGCACCGTGAGCAGGCGCGGGACGAACACCGCGGCGACGGCGAGCGCCAGCAGGAGTCCGGCCGCCGCCGCCATGACCCGCGCTTCCGCCGGGCCGAGCGCCCGGTGGTTGGTGAGCGCGGCGCTGACCGCGCTGCCCAGGCCCACGGCGCCCGCGGCCAGCCGGCCCGGGCTGCCGCGCCCGTTCTGCCGCCGCGGACGCCGTGCCGCGGAATGGACCCGGCCCAAATCCAGCACGATCTCCGTCGCGTTCTGCAGGTCGGCCTCGAACATCGCCTCCATCTCGGCCGCGAACGCCCCGTCCTCGATGGCAACGTCCAGTTCCCAGTTGCCGAGCCAGCTCGCGAGGTTGAGGTTGCTCGACCCGATGCGCGACCACCGGCCGTCCGCCACGGCGGTTTTCGCGTGCAGCATGGGGCCGTTCCACTCGAACACCCGGATGCCCGCGTCGAGCAGCGGGCGATACCCGGCCCGCGACAGCGCCTGGGCCACCGGGATGTCGGACGCGCCCGGCACCAGCAGCCGCACGTCCACCCCATCCAACGCCGCGTCGCACAAGGCACGGACGTAGGCGGTCGTGCCGACGAAATAAGCGTCGGTCAGCCAAAGCGATCGCCGGGCCATCCCGGCGATGAGCTGGTCGAACCGATACAGCCCCATCGTGTTGGGCTTGCTGGCGATCACCCGCAGCGTGACCTGGCCCGGCTGCGCCGGCGCCTCCGCGTCCTCCGGCGGGTCGGGCGGGGTTGCGGCCGGATCGGGCGGCTGCCCGGCGGCGTGCGACCAGCTTTCGTCGAATGCCGCATCGAGGTCGGCCAAGGCGGGGCCTTGGATCGTGATGCCGGTGTCGCGCCAGGCCGGGACCCGGCGTGCCGGGTCGCCCACCCACTCGTCCCCCACGCACAGCCCGGCGACGAAGCCGATCTCGCCATCCACGCTCACGGTTTTACGGTGGTTGCGGCTCAGCCAGCCGAACGGGCTGTCGAGCCGAGGCCGGTTGAAGCAGCGCACCTCCACCCCGGCGGCGCGAAGGTCGCGCCAGAACCCACGCGGCACCTGGCGGAAGCTGCCCATCCAGTCATACAGGACGCGGACCGCAACACCGTCCCGCGCCTTGGCGGACAGGGCGGCGGCGAACTTCCGGCCAATGGCGTCGCCGCGGAAGATGTAGTTCTCGAAGTGGATGGACCGCCGGGCGCCGGCGATGGCATCCAGCCACGCCGCGTAATTTTCCACCCCGTCCCGCAGCAGGCGCACGGCATTGCCCTGTACCGGCGCCGTGCCGGCGACGCGGGAAAACAGCTGCTCGGCCGCCAGCCGCTCCACCGGGCGGCTGACGGGGATGGGACGGTTGGGCTGCGCCTCGCGCCAACGCAGCAGCCGCCTGCCCCGCAACATGCGGACGGCCCGGCCCAGCCTGCCGCGCCCGCTCAGGCGCTGCGCCATCGTGGCAACGGGCCTGCCGGGCAGCGGCGCTCCAGGTCTTCAGCCGGGGGGCCTGGAGATATCGGCAATCAGTCCTCGTCCAAGGCCGTGCTTACGGGACTTGCGTGGTCCCGATGTTGCCCTGCGGCAACGGCCGCGGAAAGGCCATGCTGCCGGTGTCGGTGGGCCGGCGCCGGCCAGTGGGCATCGAGCTGCCAACCTGGCCCTGTGGCAGCGGCGTTGGATAAGCCATGTTGCCGGTGTCAGCCGGCTGGCGCCCGCTGGTCGCCGTGGTGCCGATCTCGCCCTGCGGCTGCGGGGCGGGATAGGCCATGTTGCCGGTGTCAGCCGCCGGCCGGGACGCCTGGGACACCGGCTGCGGATTCGAGCAGCCGGCGAGCGCCAGGCCGACAACCGCCGCATAGGCCAAAGCTGAAACCTTCATCAGAACTTCCTCCAATAGAGGCACGCGGGATGCCCTCCAGCGCGCAATGAACGCAGCGACTGCCATAACCCATATCCGCGCCGCGGGTTACCCTCAAAATTGGCCCGTCGCCAATTCGCCGGTTCGGCTGCGCCCTGGGGTTCCCCATCGGCAACAATGGGAAACGTTTTGCGGCGTCGTCCTGGACATCACCACGCAGCGGCCCAAAGCTTCTACCCCGGCCAACGAAAAGAAATAAAGGTCAATCCGTAATGATCAACAGCGAAAAAGTCAAAGACGAACGCACCGTTTTGGTCGTCATCGGCGCCCGCAGCGGCACGTCCGCGTTGGCGGGCACGCTTGGGCTGCTCGGCGGCACCTTGCCGAAGCGCCTCATGGGCGCGCGCAGCAGCAACGAGAAGGGGCATTTCGAGCCTGTTGTCATCGCCGACATCCACGACAGCCTGCTCGCCGGGGCCGGCAGCGCCTGGGACGATTGGCGGCCGTTTCCGCCGGGCTGGTACGACACGGCAACTTGCCCGGAATACGCCGACCGGCTTCAGGCCGCGTTCACCGAAGATTACGACGATTTCCAGCTCGCCGTGCTGAAGGAGCCGCGCATGGCCCGGCTACTCCCGCTGTGGTGGCGGCTGCTCGGGCAGGTGGGCGCGCGGGCCGTCCCGGTGTTCATATACCGCGACCCGATGGAGGTCGCGCAGTCGCTCGCCGCCCGGGACGCCTCGACCCTGCAGCACGGGCTGCTGTATTGGCTGCGCAACCAGCTTGATGCCGAGTTCGACACCCGCGGCATGCGGCGCAGCTTCGTGCTGTTTGATGAGCTGCTGGAGGATTGGCGCAAGATGGCGGCGCGCATCGAAACGGAGGCGGGCATCCGTTTCCCCAGGCTGGACGCGGCCGGCGCCGAGGTGGATGCGTTCCTTGAGCCGCGCCTCCGCCATCAGCGCAGGCTCGTCCCGGCTGCTGCCGGCGCCGACGTGCTGACCGATTGGACGGAGGCGGTGTTCGCCGGGTTCAACGCCCTCCGGGCCGATTCGGCCGACCCGGCCGCGATGCGGGCGCTTGACCGCATCCGCGCCGCCTTCAACCGCCACGCCCGCAGCCGCGTCCTGGACGACGCGGCGCCGCTGGAAGCCGGGCTGATCTTATCGTAATCCGGAAGCGCGGCGCCGGTCAGGGTTCCGGCGTCTGCCCCCGCTTGTGCGCCAGCAGCGCCGCCAAGCGTCCGTTGCGCCAGCGGGTCCGGGCCTGGAGGCGTTCAGGCGTCGGCGCGTGCGGCCAGGATGCCGCGACGCGCTCCGCATTGGCGCCCTCGTAGGCCGAAGGACCCGCCGGGTCGGCAGCCAGGCGCTTGTAGAATCCGGTGTAGCGCGCGCAGTAGTCGGGGATGCCGCCCGGCGCGTTCAGCTCGATGGTGGCGAACGGCCCCAGGAACGACCAGCGCAGGCCCAAACCGTTGCGCACCGTCTCGTCCAGGTCCTCCGCCGACATCACCCCTTCCCCCACCAGCCGGAATGCCTCGGCCAGCAGCGCGCCCTGCAAGCGGTTGAGCACGAACCCTTCCACTTCCCGGTTCACCGTCACCGCCACCTGCCCCACGCCGTTGTACACGGCCCGGGCGCGCTGGATGGCGGCAGGCCCCGTCCAGGGCGCGCCGCAGATCTCGACGAGCGGGATCAAGTGCGGCGGGTTCACGGGATGGCCGACCAGGCAGCGGGCGCGTCCGGCCAACCCCTCGGTGAAGCGCGACGCGACAATGGCGGAGGTGGAGGACGCAAGCACCGCGTCCGGCGGCGCCAGACGGTCCAGCTCGGCGAACAGCGCCTGCTTGGCGTCCACCGTTTCCGGCCCGTTCTCCTGCACGAAGCCGGCGCCCGCGACCACCTCCGCCAGGCTGCCGGCTGCGCCCACCCGGGCGGCTGCGCCCGCGGGGTCGTCCGCCAGCCCGTGCGCGTGCAGCGCTTCCAATTCGTCCCGGATCAGCCCCGGCGCCGCATCCAGCGTCGGGCCGTGCGGGTCGAACAGCCGGACCGTCCACCCGGCCCGCGCGAACACGGCCGCCCACGCCCGCCCGATCAGCCCGGCGCCGACGATGGCAACGACGCCAGGCGGATCAGCCTCCGCCATCGCTCAGCGCACGCCGAGCAGCTCGACGTCGAAGATCAGCGTCGCGTTGGGCGGGATCACGCCGCCGGCCCCGCGCGCGCCGTAGCCCTGGTCGGGCGGGATGATCAGCGTGCGCTTGCCGCCCACGTGCATGGTCGCCACCCCGTTGTCCCAGCCGGCGATCACCTGCTGCACGCCCAGGGTGAAGCTGAACGGCGTGCCGCGGTCGCGCGAGCTGTCGAACTTCTTGCCGCGCTGGCCGCCGTTGTCGAGCCATCCCGTGTAATGCACGGAAACGCTCTGCCCGGATTTGGGCTGCGGCCCGGTGCCCACGACCTCATCGTGGTATTGCACCCCGGACGGCATCGTCGTGAAGGAGTCGGCGGCCAAAGCGGGTTGGGTCATCAGCAAAGCTCCGAGAAACGGGATCAGGCGGCGTAGCATGGTTAGACCCTCAAGCTGCGGGTGGGGCGGCGTAGCACGCCGCGGCGGGCCTTGTCGCGTCCCGCCGCCACCCGTAAGGACAGCGCGCGGGCAACGGAGGGTGGCGCGATGGCCGGATGGCAGTTCTGGATCGACCGCGGCGGCACCTTCACGGACCTGGTGGCGCGCGCCCCGGACGGCAGCCTCACCACCCGCAAGCTGTTGAGCGAGAACCCCGGGCGCTACCGCGACGCCGCCATCGCCGGGATCAAGGCGGCGCTGGGGGTCGCGCCGGGCGAGCCGATCCCGCCGGGGCTGGTGGACCAGGTGAAGATGGGCACCACCGTCGCCACCAACGCGCTCTTGGAGCGCAAGGGGGAGCGCACCCTGCTGGTGGTGAACCGGGGCTTCGGCGACCTGCTGCGCATCGGCAACCAGGCCCGCCCGCGGCTGTTCGACCTGCATGTGACCCTGCCGACCCTATTGTATGAGCGGGTGGCCGAGCTGCCCGGCCGCGTCGGCATCGACGGCGAGGAAGTGGAGCCGTTGGACGAGGACACCGCCCGCGCCGCCTTCACCGCCGCCCGGGCGGACGGCATCGCGGCCTGCGCCATCGCGCTGATCCACGCCTGGAAACACCCGGACATGGAGCGCCGCCTCAAGGCGCTGGCGGAGGAGGCCGGCTTCGCCCAGGTGTCCGCGAGCCACGAGGTGAGCCCCTTGCTGCGCCTGGTGCCTCGCGGCGACACGACGGTGGTGGACGCCTATCTTTCGCCCATCCTGCGCCGCTACGTCGAGCAGGTCGCGGCGGAGCTTCGGGGCGTCAGGCTGTATTTCATGCAGAGCAACGGCGGGCTGGCCCAGGCCGACCGGTTCGGGGGCAAGGACG
>CALMVT010000227.1 GCA_937873175.1 uncultured Acetobacteraceae bacterium
CCGCGTGCACCGCCGCCGCGTCGCTTGTCGGCCTGTTGGCGCCGGGCACGCGGGGCGGGCTGACGCTGGTGGTGGCCGGGTCGGTGCGGAACGTGAGCTTCGCCTGGGCGGCCTGCGTCGGCGTACTGCCGCCACGGGCCGGTTTCGTCTTCGCTGCGGCGCTCGCGGCGAGCTTTGCCATGCCGGGCGCGCTGCGGCTCGTGCTGGCCGTGGCCGGGCGGCACGCCTCGCACCGGCCGCGTGCCGTCGCGGTTGCGCCCGCTGTAGACAGCAACCATTGGTGAAGGGCATCGATGCGTCGATCGGTGCTCCTGACCATGCTTGGGCGGAGCAAAAGTTGGGCGTGCAGGGCCGCTCCCTTTTCCTCTGGAGGCTTGACGTCCTCCGGCAAGGCGCATGCCGTGCGCCGCCACAGCTTTTTTCACCCCTTCCAGAGTCAACCCCGACGCTCCCAAATTGGCGTGATATTCTCGTTGTCTGCTGAACAGTCACCGCGGGATCACGGTTCGCCCAACACCCCGACAATTAGTTTAACCACCGCGGCATGGTGCTTTCGAAGAAGGCGCTTTGAAATCCGGATTGTACTGGTCTTAAGTTCTGAAAGGCACGCCGACCTGAGGGAGTGGTCATGGATTACTGTATCGCCTACTTCGCGCCGAGCGAGGCGTTACGGCATCTGGTTGCTTTCCACTACATTTTCAGAACGTCAGGGCGTGCCTATGCGGCCGGTCTGGGCGCGTTGCTCGGCCAGGCGAACTGGCTCGTGCGGAGTGGCGTCCGCTACCGTTTTTGCGATGGCACGGCGGCGGCCGTCCCCGGCGTGGCGGTCGTCGGACCGACCAGCGGCAACCTCGCATTCGAAACGGCCTGATCTTTCGCTCAACCATCTCCTGAGAAGCATCGACGTGTCGCAGCGCCAGGCGACGCGCATCGCGCTCGCGGCCCACGGCGCGCCCTTGAAGGTTCTCGCCAGGAAACATCGCGTCCTGCGGTCGGCGGCCGCCCTCGCGTGCGGGCAGGCTACCGGCCCCGGCGACATGGCAGGCGGCGACTTCTACGACCAATCCCACTTCATCCGCGAGCTCCGGCATTTCCTGGGGATGACGCCCTCGGCGTATCTCAACGACGCGGCCGACGTTGCGCGGGCGTTGATGCGTCAGCGCTGGCAGGCCGGGGCGCGCCACCCTTTCGCCATCTGGAGCTGAGGCCGGGCGGCGTCGGATTTATACAATACGAGCCGACGCCGCTCCGGCTGACTCACGTCAGCATGCGCCAGGGTGCCTGGTGGCTGCAGCTCATCAACGATAGCCGACTTTCTCTTTCCAGGGTGCAAGGAGGGCATGGTGAAACAAGCGTTGCTCGCTGGCGTAGCCTTGTGTGCGGCAGGCATGCCGGCCTTTGCGGATGACGGGATCAAGGGCTGCCTCCTGGGCAACGGCGTCGTTTCCGCAGTGGAGACCGCACTGAACCAGGTCGTCGCCGGCGGCAACGGCGGCATCTTCTCGCCGAACATGATGTGGGCCGCCGTGGTGGACCGCAACGGCGTGCTTTGCGGCACGGCCAAGGTCGGCGACGCCTGGCCCGGCAGCCGCGCCATTGCCATCGCGAAGGCGGAAACGGCCAACGACTTTTCCAACAACAAGCTGGCCCTGTCCACCGCCAACCTGTACGCCGCGACCCAGCCGGGCGGCTCGCTGTACGGCTTGAACAACTCGAACCCGTTCAACCCGTTCTTCAACACGATCACGACGGACAACTCCATGGGGCTGGCGCGCGGCAACGGGGTCGGCTTCAACCCGGGCGGCGTCATCACCTTTGGCGGCGGCGTGGCGCTGTATGGCAGCGGCAACGAGGTGATCGGCGGCCTCGGCGTCAGCGGCGACACGGCCTGCGCCGACCACGCCATCGCCTACACCATGCGCGCCCTGCTCCAGCTGAACCACATCCCGTCCGGCGTCGGGCTGAACGGCACCGACAATATCGTCTACGCACCTGCAGGGACGGTGCCAACCGGGTTCCAGCACCCGCACTGCGGC
>CALMVT010000228.1 GCA_937873175.1 uncultured Acetobacteraceae bacterium
TTCGTTGGGGTGACGTGATGTTCGACACGCTGTCGGGCAAGCTTACCGGGGTGTTCGACCGGCTGCGCAGCCGCGGCGCGCTGAACGAGGCCGACATCGCCGACGCGCTCCGCGAGGTGCGCTTGGCTTTGCTCGAGGCCGACGTGGCGCTTCCGGTGGTGCGCGACTTCGTGAGCACGGTGCGCGAGCGCAGCCTGGGCGCCGAGGTGCTGGAAAGCGTCAGCCCCGGGCAGCTTGTCATCAAGATCGTCAACGACGTGCTGGTGGAGGCGCTGGGCGGCGCCGGGGCGGTGCCGCTCAACCTGAACACAGCGGCGCCCGTGCCGGTGCTGATGGTCGGGCTGCAAGGCTCCGGCAAGACCACGACCTCCGGCAAGATCGCGCTGCGCCTGTTGCGGCGCGACCGCAAGCGGGTGCTGCTCGCCAGCCTCGACACCCAGCGCCCGGCGGCGCAGCTGCAATTGCAGCAACTGGCGCAACAGGCCGGCGTCGCGTCCCTGCCCATCGTGGCGGGCCAGACCCCCGTGGAGATAGCCCGGCGGGCCATGGACACCGGGCGGCGCGAGGTGTTCGACGTGGTGATCCTGGACACCGCCGGGCGGCTGTCCATCGACCAGGCGCTGATGGACGAAGTGCGCGCCGTCCGCGAAGCGACCAACCCCGCAGAAACCCTGCTGGTCGTGGACGCCATGACCGGCCAGGACGCGGTGAACACGGCCCGCGCCTTCAATGACGCGGTGGGCGTGACCGGCATCGTGATGACCCGCATGGACGGCGACGCCCGCGGCGGCGCAGCCCTGTCCATGCGGCAGATCACCGGGGCGCCGATCAAGCTGACCGGCTCCGGCGAGAAGCTGGACGCCTTGGAGGAATTCCACCCCGAGCGGGTGGCCGGCCGCATCCTCGGCATGGGCGACATCGTCGGCCTGGTGGAGCGCGCCGAAGAAACGCTGGATGAGGAAGAAGCGGAGAAGCTCGCGCGCAAGATGGTGCGCGGCACGTTCGACCTCGACGACTATGCGAAGCAGCTCAAGCAGATCACCAAGATGGGCAGCCTGTCCGGCATTCTCGGCATGCTGCCCGGCATCGGCAAGATGAAGGCGCAGATCGAGGACGCGAACCTCGACCAGGGCATCCTGAAGCGGCAGGCAGCGATCATCTCGTCCATGACGATGAAAGAGCGGCGCACGCCGGACGTGATCAAGGCGAGCCGCAAGAAGCGCATCGCCGCCGGGTCGGGCACCAGCGTGCAGGAGATCAACCGCCTGTTGAAGCAGTTCGACGACATGTCCACGATGATGAAGCGCATGAACAAGCTGGGGCAGAAGGGGCTGATGCGACAGGGCATGGGCGCGCTGATGCCGAAGCAGCACCAGCGGCGCCCTTTCTAGCAAACAAAGGAATATCTGAATGGGTCTCAAGATTCGCCTATCACGCGCCGGCGCGAAGAAGCGTCCGTACTACCACATTGTCATCGCCGACAGCCGCAGCCCGCGCGACGGGCGTTTTCTGGAAAAGGTCGGCAGCTACAACCCGATGCTGCCGGCGCAGCACGAGGACCGCGTGCGCCTCGAAGGCGAGCGCATCCAGCATTGGGTCGGCCAGGGCGCGTTGCCGACCGAGCGGGTGGCGAAGTTCCTCGGCCATGCCGGCCTGGCGCCGATGCCGACCTACCGCGAGCAGCCCATCCAGTCCGCGCCCAAGAAGAAGGCGCAGGAGCGCGCGGCGAAGGCCGCCGGCTGATGTGACAAGCCGCCGCATCCTGATGGGCGTCGTCGGCCGGCCGCATGGGGTGCGGGGGCTGGTGCACGTGCACAGCTACACCGCGAACCCGGCGGACCTCGCGGGCTACGGACCGTTGCTGGACGACGGCGGCCGGACCTGGACGCTCGCGTGGCGCGGAGAGGGCGTTGCGGCGCTTGTTGATGCCGAGGGCCGCACCCTTGTGGACCGCAATGCGGCGGAACGCCTGACCAACACGCGGCTTTACGTCGAGCGCGACCGCCTGCCGCCGCCGGAGCCGGATGAGTTCTACCTGGCGGACTTGGTGGGCATGGCAGCGCTGGACCGGACGGGCCGCCGGGTTGGGCGCGTGGCGGTCGTGCACGATTACGGCGCGGGGACGAGCCTGGAAATCGAGCGGGACGGTGCGGCGCCGCTGCTGCTGCCCTTCACGACGGCCTGCGTGCCGGAGGTTGACCCGGCGGCCGGAACCTTGGTTGTGGTGCCGCTCGACGAAGTGCTGGTGCCGGACGAGACGCGGGCGGCGGAATGAGCTGGCACGCGACCGTCCTGACGCTGTTCCCGCCGATGTTCCCCGGGCCGCTCGGGCAGTCGTTGGCCGGGCGCGCGCTTGCGGCCGGGCTGTGGCGGTTGGAGGTCCGGGACATCCGCGACGCGGCAAAGGGGCGGCACCGCTCGGTGGACGACACCCCGTTCGGCGGCGGCGCGGGCATGGTGATGCGCCCGGACGTGCTGGATACGGCCATCGGATCCGACGATGGCCGGCCATTGCTGTATTTGACCCCGCGCGGCCAGCCGCTGGTGCAGGACCGCGTGCGTGCGCTGGCCGGGGGGCCGGGGGTCCGGCTGCTCTGCGGTCGCTACGAGGGCGTGGATCAGCGCGTGCTGGACGCGCGCGACGCCGAGGAGGTCAGCATCGGCGACTACGTGCTGTCCGGCGGCGAACTGCCCGCTCTGGTGCTGCTTGACGCCTGCATCCGCCTGCTGCCCGGCGTCATGGGCGCCGAGGCCAGCGCGGAGGAGGAAAGCTTCAGCGCCGGGCTGCTGGAATACCCGCACTACACAAGGCCCGCCGAGTGGCAGGGCCGCAGCGTGCCCGACGTGCTGCTGTCCGGCCACCACGCCGCCATCGCGGCCTGGCGCCGGGCGCAGGCCGAGCAGGCCACACGCTTACGCAGGCCGGACCTGTGGCGCGCCCGCGTGGACAGCGCGCCCGCCGGGCCGTAACTTTTTCAGAAAGGACGACACCCATGAACATCATCCAGCAATACGAGGCGGAACAGGTCGCCAAGCTTACCGCCGCCCGGGCCGTGCCGCCGTTCCAGCCCGGCGACACGCTGAAGGTCATGGTCAAGGTCGTCGAGGGCGAGCGGACCCGCGTGCAGGCCTATGAGGGCGTTTGCATCGCCCGCTCGAACAAGGGCCTGAACAGCAACTTCACCGTGCGCAAGATCAGCTACGGCGAGGGCGTGGAGCGGGTGTTCCCGCTGTATGCGCCGACGATCGCCGAGATTGTGGTGGTGCGCCGCGGCGACGTGCGCCGGGCCAAGCTGTATTACTTGCGCGGCCGCAGCGGCAAGTCCGCCCGCATTGCCGAGCGCGCGCGCGAGGTCACGTCCATGGCCGCCCCGCCCGCGATCGCCGCGGCCGAGTAACCGCAGGAGTTTCCGCATGGCCGACACAGCCAAAACCCTGTTCGACAAGGTTTGGGACAGCCACATCGTCGAGCGCCTCGATGACGGCACCTGCGTGCTGTACATCGACCGGCACCTCGTGCACGAGGTCACCAGCCCGCAGGCGTTCGAGGGCTTGCGGCTGGCCGGCCGCGCGGTGCGCCGGCCCGATGCGACCATCGCGGTGGTGGACCACAACATCCAAACCAGCGACCGCAGCCAAGGCATCGCCGAACCTGAAAGCCGCATCCAGGTCGAAACCCTGGAAGCCAATGTCGCCGAGTTCGGCGTGCCCTACTTCCCTGTGCGGGACGCGCGCCAGGGCATCGTGCACATCATCGGGCCGGAGCAGGGCATCAGCCTGCCCGGCATGACCATCGTGTGCGGCGACAGCCACACCAGCACCCACGGCGCGATGGGCGCGCTCGCCTTCGGCATCGGCACGTCGGAAGTGGAGCACGTCCTCGCCACCCAGACCCTGCTGCAGAAGCCGGCGAAGAACATGCGGGTGCAGGTGGACGGCGAGCTGCCGTTGGGATGCACGGCCAAGGACATCGTGCTGGCGATCATCGGCGAAATCGGCACGGCGGGCGGCACCGGCCACGTGATCGAGTACGCCGGCGAGGTGATCCGCAAGCTGGACATGGCCGGCCGCATGACGATCTGCAACATGAGCATCGAGGCCGGGGCGCGGGCCGGCATGATCGCGCCGGACGAGACCACCTTTGCTTACATCAAGGGCCGCCCCTACGCGCCCAAGGGCGAGGCGTTCGACCGTGCCGTGGAATACTGGCGTACCCTGCCGTCCGACCCCGGGGCGCAATACGACCGGGTGGTGACGCTGCATGCGTCGGAGATCGCGCCGATGGTGACATGGGGCACCAGCCCGGAAACGGTGCTGCCGATCACCGGCGCGGTGCCCGACCCGGCCTCCGTCGCGGACGAGGCCGCGCGGGCGCAGATGCAGCGCATGCTCGACTACATGGCGCTGACGCCGGGCCAGGAGCTGGCGAGCATCCCGGTCGATGTCGTGTTCATCGGCAGCTGCACCAATGGCCGCATCGAGGACATCCGCGCCGCCGCACGGGTGGCCCGCGGCAAGCACGTCGCCCCCGGCGTGCGGGCCATGGTGGTGCCGGGCAGCGGCCTGGTGAAGCAGCAGGCGGAGGCGGAAGGCCTCGATCGGGTCATGCTGGATGCCGGGTTCGAGTGGCGGGAGGCCGGGTGCAGCATGTGCCTGGGCATGAACCCCGACAAGCTCAAGCCGGGCCAGCGCTGCGCCAGCACCAGCAACCGCAACTTCGAAGGGCGGCAAGGCCCCGGCGGGCGGACCCACCTCTTGTCGCCCGCCATGGCCGCTGCTGCCGCCGTCACCGGCCGCTTGACCGACGTGCGGGAGATGGCGTGATGCAGCCCTTCACCGTGCTGACCGGCATCGCGGCGCCGTTGCCGCTGGCCAACGTCGATACCGACAAGATCATCCCGGCCCGGTTCCTCAAGACCATCAAGCGCACAGGGCTGGGCGTGCACCTGTTCGACACGCTGCGCTTCGACGGCACAGGTGCCGAGCGCCCGGACTTTGTGCTGAACACGGAGCCGTATCGCCACGCCGAGGTGCTGATCGCGCATGAGAACTTCGGCTGCGGCTCTTCGCGCGAGCACGCGCCTTGGGCGCTGCTGGATTTCGGCATACGCTGCGTGATCGCACCGAGCTTCGCCGACATCTTCCACACCAATTGCTTCAAGAACGGCATCCTACCCATCGCCCTGCCGCGCGAGGTTTGTGATCAGTTGATGGAGGACGCCCGCATGGGGGGTAACGCGCGGCTGACCATCGACCTTCCGCGCCAGGTGGTGGTGCGGCCGAACGGCGAGGAGATCCCGTTCGCCGTGGACGCGCTGCGCCGCCACCTGCTGCTCAACGGCCTCGACGACATCGGTCAAACTATGCAGCGTGCCCCGGCGATCAACGCCTATGAAGCGCGCCTCCGGCAGCAGGCTCCCTGGATGCCCGGCATTACCGTCACTTAGGACACGCACGACATGGCTGCCAACAAGAAGCTCCTGGTGCTCCCCGGCGACGGCATCGGCCCGGAAGTGATGCGCGAAGTCCGCCGGGTGATCGACTGGATGGAGCGCCGGCGCAGCGTCAGCTTCGACATCAGCGAGGACTTGGTGGGCGGCGCCAGCATCGACGGGCGCGGCACGCCGATCACGGAGGAGGTAGTCGCCAAGGCGCTTGCGGCCGACGCCGTGCTGTTTGGCTCGGTCGGGGGGCCGCGCTGGGACAAGCTGGGCTTCGACATGCGGCCGGAGATCGCCATCTTGACGCTGCGGCGGGAGCTGGGCCTGTTCGCCAACCTGCGCCCGGCCATCGTGCTGGAGCCGCTGGTGGACGCCAGCACGCTGAAGCCCGACGTGGTACGCGGCCTCGACCTGATGATCGTGCGGGAAAGCACGGGGGGCCTGTATTTCGGCGAGCCGCGCGGGATCGAGACCCTGCCGGACGGTCAGCAGCGTGGCATCAACACGGAAGCCTACTCGACGCACGAGATCGAGCGGGTGGCGCGCGTGTCGTTCGAACTGGCGCGCAAGCGGCAGAACCGCGTGTGCAGCGTGGAAAAGGCCAACGTCATGGAAAGCGGCCTGCTGTGGCGCCAGGTCGTCACCGCCTTGCATGAGCGGGAATACGGCGACGTGACACTGGCCCACATGTATGCCGACAACTGCGCCATGCAGTTGGTGCGCAACCCCCGGCAGTTTGATGTGATCGTTACCACCAACTTGTTTGGCGACCTTTTATCCGACCTGGCTTCCATGCTGACGGGCAGCTTGGGGATGCTGCCCTCGGCGACGCTCGGTGCACCCGACAGCTCCGGCCGGCGTCATGCGCTGTATGAGCCGATCCACGGCAGCGCGCCCGACATCGCGGGCAAGGGCGTCGCCAACCCGATGGGCCAGATGCTAAGCTTCGCCATGCTGCTGCGCTATTCCTTTGACATGGAGGAGGAGGCCGCGTTGATCGAGCGCGCCTGCACCAACGTGCTGGCGAGCGGCTTGCGCACTGCCGATGTCATGGGGCAGGGCACCGCCAAGGTCGGCACCTCCGTCATGGGCGAAAGCGTCCTGCGCGAGTTGGAGAAGCTTTCAGCCTGACGGGAGGCTCGTGGCCCGGCCAGGCCGTGACGCCGGGGGATGCGATCAGGGCGTCCGGTTCTTCAGCGTGCGCTGCAAGTCCCGCTCGATCGGCTGCAGGTTCGCGGAGAATTGCGCCCTGGCGACATCCCGCCACTCCGCGACATCCGGAACATGGGTCGGGTTGTCGCGCAGCAACTCGCGCTTGATGAACGGGAACTGCGTCTGCAAGAGTTGGCGCCACAAGTCGCTGGTTGGGTTGAGCGGCAGGCGGGCGACGGCGAGGTTGCGGATGTGCCGGGTGTGGTATTGCCGCACCCGCACGGTCGGGTCCGCAAGGTTCGGGCCGCCCTCCGTATGGTCGGTCAGCAGCTCAGGGTCCAGGTCGTTGACCAGGCGCTGATACGGCCAGATGGCCCGGCAGGTGAAGCCGGCCTTGATCAAGGTTTGCGTCAGGCCGATCTCGTACAAGCGGACCAGCCACGTCTTCGACCACGTCGGACGCACGGTGGACCAGAACGCGCGCCAAGCGTCGCTTGCGACCACGCGGGGGCTGAACGCCATCAGGTAGGATTGCAGGTGGTAGCGGGTCTGCCAGCTTTCCGTGCAGCCCCAGATGTCGGCCTGGCTGAAATCAAACGCATCGATCAGATCGTGCAATGGGCGCATCGGGCCATAAACGCTGTCGTTCGCCATCACCACCATCTCGGTGTTCGGACGCGGCAACTGCAGGATCTCGAAGCCTTCGCGCCACGCGCCGAAGTCATACCCGACGTTGCTGCGGATCAGCACGCCGGCGCACACGTCCTGCAGCGCGGCCATGGCGGCGGGCCGCAGGAAGCCGGCGTTCGTGACGAACACGATGGACAGGCCGGCCTCCGCTAAACTGCGCACGTGATGCAGCACGTGGTCCCGCACTTCCCCGGCGCCGTCCCAATGGACGTAAACGCACACCTTGGGGCCGAGCGCCATCTCGCCCTCCGGCCAGCGGCTGAGCAAGCGGTGCGGGCTGCTGCGGCTCATCGCAAGATGGCCGAGGGAAGGCAGCAGTTCATACCGGACGTAGCGGTAGGGCGGCCTGAGAAGCTGCCGCAGGATGCTGTTGGCCACGTTAAGCGCGCCTGGCCTCTGCGTTCGGAGGGGTGGCGATGCGGGCCGCGATGTCGTCCGGCAAGGACAGTCCGGGATGCGCCGCCGCGATCTCAGCCGTCAGCGCGGCCGCCTCGTCCTGCGCGTCCATTAGGTCGAGCGATTGCAGTTCGCCGCGCAGTGCCGCCCACCAAAGGTCCGAACCCGGCGGCACCGCGGCGCGCACACGGGCGAAGCGGCTGCGGCCCAGCGCCGGCTGGCCTTCCGCGCGGCCATCCGGGCCGATCTGCGCGTCCAGGACGGCAAGGAAGAACAAGCAGTCCCGGTCGTGGGCGTCAAGCGGCAAGGCGCTGCCGGGCTGCGCAAAACCGGCTTCCAGGTTGGAGCGGCGCACCAACTTCCGCGCGGCGTCATGCTGCCCCGCGCTCACCAGGCGCATCATCTCGGCATAGCCCAGCTTGACCTCTGGATGGTTTTCGACGACCGAGACGATGAGCGCCGCCATCCCAGGCTCGTGGCCGGATTGCTCAAGCGCCTGCAGCTCTCCGTGGAACGCGGCCCACCAAAGCGGCAGACCCGGCGCGGTTGCCTCGCGCACCCGCGCGAACCGCCGCCGGGCCGCGGCAACTGCCTCGACCGGCGGCTGCGGCCCTTGCAGGCCCAGCACCGCCAGGCAGAACACGATGTCCCGATCCTGTTCCGCAAGCGGCTGCCCGGCCGTGGGTTCGGTCAAAGCGCCCGATTGCTCTAACCGCTGCGCCGCGTCGTAACGCCCGGCGTTGACCAGCTTGGGAAAGGCCCACCGGGCCACCTCGGGATCGGGCTGCACGGCGAGGATCGCGGAGGCCAGCGACTCCACATGTTCCACCGCGGGCGCGAGGTCGATGGCCAGCATTTCGCCCCGCACCGCCGCGCGCCATAAATCCGATCCCGGCGCCGCCGAGCCGCGGACCCGCATGAAGCCGCGCCGCGCCGCCGCCGGGTCGCCGAGCGCGTGCCCATCCGCTCCCGTCTGCACCTCCAGCACGGCGAGGCTGAACGTGAGGTCCCGCTCGTCATGGTCCAGCGGCGCGTTGCCGGCCGGAATGCCGAGGGCCGCCGACTGTGCGACCTCGCGGGCCAGGGCGTAACGCCCCACGTTGACCAGATTGCCGACGGCGCGGCCCAGGACGGCCCGGCGCCGGGCCACCCCGTCCGCCGGCGCCGCGGGCAACGCGACGAGCCGGGCGGCCACACCCTCGGCGCCCCCGGCAGCGGCGCAGAGCAGCGCCTCTGCCGAGGCCGTCCAGCCGATGTCCTCGGTTTGGCCGTCCTCCATGGACAACTCGTTCAACGCCCGGCGCATGGCCGCAGCCGCTTGGGCCGCCAGGGTGAACTGCGTTTCGAGTTCAGGCCGCGGAACGCCCGCGTTCAAGCGCTGGATGCCCCGCGCATATAGCAGGCCGCCCAGGTTCAAGGGAACCAGGCGGGCCATGACCTCAAGATCGCAGGTCGCGAGCGCCGGCGGCAGCGCCTGGAGCTGGTCAAGGTCAAAACCGAAGCGGTCTCGGCAGGCTGGCACCAGCAAGGCCCAGGCGCGGGCGGCTGCCTCCATGTCGCCGTCGTTCACGCTTTCCTGGAACGAGCGCCCGGCATATCCCAGGAACACGTCGCTTGCGTCGTCGAACGACTCCGCGCGCCGCGCGAGGTGCGCCCGGTAAAGCTGCCTCAAGGCCGCGGGGTCATGCTCCAAGGCCAGGGGCGCGTCGCTCGCGAAGGCGACCAGCGAATGCCCATCGACCTGCACGTCCACATGGGCGAAGCCGGCCCGGCGCAGCAGGTCGGCGAGGCTTGCGCGGTTCTGGATCACGAGATGCAGGGTCGGCGACAACAGGGAAACGATGGCGCCCGGCGATGTTCCGGGAACGATGTCGTCGCTGTTCGGCGTGGTCAGCACCAGCAGCCCGCCCGGACGCAGCATGGCGCGCAGCGTGCGGACAAAGGCTGCGGGGGAGGGCACGTGCTCGATGGTTTCCGACGCCATCACTACATCGATGGTGCCCCGGGCCTCATCGTCGTCGCGCAGGTAACGCGACTCGATGGCAACGCCCAACGCCTCGCGGCCGACCTCGGCGAGCGGCGCCGGGTCGATGCCGACGCCATTCCACCCGCGGCTGTTGAGCGCGAAGTCGAGGCCGAAGCCGTAGCCGCAGCCGACCTCCATGTAGCTGCTGCCGGGCGGCGCTGAGGCTTGCGCCAAGGGGCGGGTGATCAACCCGATCCCGGCGCCTTGCTGCACGTAGAACGGCACGCATCCATAGTCGTTCATCTCCGGGTCAGCGTAGTCGGGCTGGCGCTGGTCGTCATAAAAGCGGCAGCCGCAAGCCGGGCAGCGCAGCACGCTGAGCTGCTTCGACGCGAGAATCCTGTGCTGCCGCCCGTCAAAGGTCAGCACGAGTGCCTTGGCATCGTCCGAGTCGCAGTTCGGGCACCGGATGGCCTGAAGGTCGGCGGGGGTGCCCTCGGCAGGGTCCGCCCAAATGAGGGCGGACGGCTGCACGGTGAAGGGCAGGGACGCGGCAAGGTCTGGCATCAGCCCGATATCCAACAGCCCGGCGGCCAACGCAAGCGGCGCTGGCCGCGGGTCCGCCGGGCGGAACGGCGCCGTGAGATCCAGGCCTTGTTGCGGGGATGCCGCTTGCGGCGCGCTACCGCGGCTCCGTTTGCCGCCCGGCCTCGTCCAGTTCGGTCTCGCTGCGGCGGTCACGTTCTTTGGCCTCCGCTTCCCTGCGCTGCGCCAAAAGGGACTCCACGGCCTCATATGCGGCGCGGCTCGCGGTCAGCACGGCGCGCAGACGAGCGACCT
This sequence comes from uncultured Acetobacteraceae bacterium, assembly GCA_937873175.1. Lineage (GTDB taxonomy): Bacteria > Pseudomonadota > Alphaproteobacteria > Acetobacterales > Acetobacteraceae > CAHJXG01. The sequence continues at coordinate 10,486 of CALMVT010000228.1, forward strand.
CGGCCCCGGCGCGCTCGCAGGCTTCCCGCGCCTCGGTGGCGTGCTGGCGCGCGCCGGGCAGCCAGGCTGCGAAGGCTTCGACGGTGGCATCCGTTCCGGTCAGGCTTGAGGCCGCCGCGGCTTCGTCCGCGATCTGCCGTGTGGCGTCATCGGCGCGGGCGGCGGCGGCGGTCTCGGCGACCAGCGCCCGGGACAGGGCTTGGCTCGCGTCGTCAAGCGCGAGGCGGCGCAAGCGCGCCACGGTTTGAATAGCCTTATGCTTCATCCGGTTCCTCCAAAGCCATGCGCAACGATTCGAAGGCGTCATCCAGCCCGCACCACTCGCCCTTCCTTTGTTGCAGCACACCTTCTATTGCGGGAGCAAGACGAAGTGCCTCGTCGGAGGCGGCGTCCGTGCCCGGACGGTAGGCGCCCAGGCGAACCAGGTCGGCCAACTCGGCGTGCAGCGCCAGGATGCTCCGTGCCCGCCGGGTCCACCGGTTCTCGGTCGCGCTGTTGCAGCCCGGCACCGTCCGCGACAAGGAGCGCAGCACGTCCACCGCCGGGTAGCGTCCGGTTTCGCCGATCTTGCGGTCCAGCACGACGTGGCCGTCCAGGATGCCGCGCACCGCGTCGGCCACCGGCTCGTTGTGGTCGTCGCCTTCCACCAGCACGGTGAACAGCGCCGTGATGTGCCCGGTGGCCGCGCCCCGTTCCGGACCGGGGCCGGCGCGCTCCAACAGGCGCGGCAGCTCGGCGAAGACGCTGGGCGGGTAGCCGCGAGTCGCCGGCGGCTCCCCGGCGGCAAGGCCGATCTCGCGCATCGCCAGGCAGAAGCGGGTCACGCTGTCCATCAGGAGCAGGACGGACTTGCCCTGGTCGCGGAAGTGCTCGGCGATGGTCATTGCGCTGTAAGCGGCTTCCCGACGCATCAGCGGGGGCTGGTCCGAGGTGGCGACCACGACGACCGAGCGGGCGAGGCCCTCCGCGCCCAGATCGTCCTCCAGGAATTCCCGCACTTCCCGGCCGCGCTCGCCGATCAGGGCCAGCACGGCGACATCGCACTGTGCCCGCTGCGCCAGCATGGACAACAAGGTGGACTTGCCGACGCCGGACCCGGCGAACAAGCCCAGGCGCTGGCCTTGCCGCATGGTGGTGAACAGGTCGAGCACGCGGACGCCCAGGCCGACACGCGGGCCAAGCCGCGCCCGGGTCGCAGCGCAGGGCGGCGCGGCGTTGACCGGGCAGGGCGACGTGCCGGAAGGAAGCGGCCCCAGCCCGTCCAAGGCGCTGCCCATGGGATCAACGACGCGGCCGAGCCAGGCGTCGCTCACGGCGAGTTGCGCGCCGCGTGCGCCGGAATGCGGCGTGGCCGCTGTGCAGCCCGGCCCGATGCCGGTCAGCGTGCCGAACGCCAGCGCGCGGGCATGGCCCCCACGAAAGCCCACGATCTCCGCCGGGATACGGGCCGCGGCCTGGGACTTGCCGTGTTGCGGGCCGTTCTGCGGCGCAAGGGTGATGCGGTCGCCCACGGCGGCATGGCCGGCCAGCCCCGCAACTTCCACCATCATGCCGGAGATCGCGGCGACCCGTCCATGCAGGCTTAACGCGCCGGCTTGGCCGATTGCGGCCGGGGCTGCCTGCAACCGCTGGATGAGACCGCCATGCGGGGTCCCGTTAACTTGCGCTTGGCTCGGAGTCATCTGACGTTTCGCATTCTGCTCATCGCCAAGCTCGATCCAACCTATTTAAATTCGTGTCTCACTCTTTATACGCCATAAAGGTGAATTTTGTCTAGACATTTTCACGTATAGGTTGCATATTCTTTTCGCGGACGAGGAAGGAACAACCCATGCGTGTGCTACTGGTTCAAAATGAACTCGCAACGGCCCGCAGCGTGATGCAGCTCTTGAAGGCGAACGGCAGCATCGTCGACCACGTCGAAACCGGGGACGAGGCGCTCGACCTGGTGCGCCATTACGACTACGACATCGTGCTGCTCGACCTGATGCTGCCCGACATGGATGGCTACGAGGTTGTGCGGCGGATGCGCTCCAACCGGATCGAGGCGCCCGTCATCGCGATGTCCAGCCTGAGCCGTCCGCAGGACAAGGTGAAGGCGTTCGGAGTCGGCGCAGACGACTTCATCACCAAGCCGTTCGACAGCACCGAGCTGGTCGCGCGCATGAAGGCCATCGTGCGCCGCAGCAAGGGTTACAGCCAGCCGACGCTGCGGGTCGGCGCGCTGCAGCTCAACCTCGAAAGCCGCGAGGTGCTGGTGTCCAGCGAGCCAGTCCACCTGACCGGAAAGGAATACGCGATGCTGGAGCTGATGGTGCTGCGCAAGGGCACCGTGCTGACCAAGGAAGCCTTCCTCAACCACCTCTACGGCGGCATGGACGAGCCGGAGGTGAAGATCATCGACGTGTTCATCTGCAAGCTGCGCAAGAAGCTGGCAGCGGCGGGCGCCGGCGAGGTCATCGGTACCGTTTGGGGGCGCGGCTACACAGTGCGCGACCAGGCCAAGCCCTCCGTGCCGAATGCCGTCCTGAGCCAACTGCTGGCGTCGGCGCCCGAGGCGAAGAGCGGCATCCTGCCGCGCCCCACGCCGGCGATGAGCGCCGCGGCACTCGCCGCCGCTTGATAGGAGCGCATGACACGGTGCGTGGGTGAAAGTGGACGGGAGGACGCCAAAGCAGCCCGATACCTACGGCTTCGGCGTCCCCCGCCTTATACGGTGAACTGTTCAGCGACGATCCGCTCGGACAAGCCCTGCTCCGGATCGAACAGGATCGTCGTGACGACCGTCCGATCCTCGCTGATGGCGACGGAGGCGACATCACGGACTTCCGTGAAGTCTGCCACCGCTGCCACCGGGCGCTTATCCAGCTCCAAAATCTCGAACAGCACGTCCGCGGTGCTGGGCAGCAAGGCGCCGCGCCAGCGGCGGGGGCGGAAGGCGCTAATGGGCGTCAAGGGCAGCAGGTTGGCGGACAGCGGCACGATCGGGCCATGCGCGGACAGGTTGTAGGCGGTTGATCCCGCCGGCGTAGACACCAGCACGCCGTCGCAGATCAGCTCAGGCAGCCGCACCCGGCCATCCACCGTGATGCGGATCTTCGCCGCCTGGCGCAACTGACGCAGCAGCGACACCTCATTCAACGCCAAAGCCTCCTCGACCGCGCCGGTGTGGGTGACCGCGTGCATGCGGAGCGGGTGCAGCACCGCCGCCTGCGCCCGGCCCAACCGGGCCAGCAGGTCGTTCTCGGCAAAGGCGTTCATCAGGAACCCCACCGAGCCGCAGTTCATCCCATAAACCGGCGTCGCCGCTTCGCTGGCCATGATGCGGTGAAGCGTTTCCAGCATGAAGCCGTCGCCGCCGAGGCAAACGACCACGTCCGCGTCCTGCATGGGGCAGTTGCCATGCAGGAGCATCAGGCGTTCGCGGCTTTCCGTCGCCAGGACGGTTGGGGACGCGACAAACGCGATGCGCCTGACCGGTTTAGAGAAAAAGGGAACCCCGACCGTTGCCGGCATTCCAAGCAGCGGCCCGGCGGCCTCCGGCATCAGCCCCGCCGCCCCGCCATCCGGTCCCGCCTCCACGTTCTTCATGCCAGCCGTGGAATCTTCGGGCCGAAAACGTCGTCGCGCCGGTGCTCAAGCACAGGCATGTCCCGGCGGACCCGATCGAGCAGCGCCAGGTCGATGCGCGCCGTGTTCCAGCCCACGCCGTCCGACACCGTCGCGACCACCTGCCCCCAAGGGTCGCACACAAGCGAACGCCCGTAAGTGAAGCGGTCCTGCCCGGCGCCGTCGCGGTGCCGGCCCCAGGTGGCCGGGGCCGCCATCCAGCATTGGGTTTCGATGGCGCGGGCGCGGATCAGCACCTCCCAATGGTCCCGCCCGGTCGGCACCGTGAACGCGGATGGCAAAAGGATCAGCACCGCACCGGCCCGCCGCAGCGCCAGGAACAGCTCGGGAAAGCGCAGGTCGTAGCAGATCGCGCAGCCCACCCGCACGCCGCCCGCCTCGAACGTCACGACCTCTGCGCCGCCGCCGTAGCTGGCGCTTTCCCGGTAGCCCTGGCCGTCAGGCGTCGTGATGTCGAACAGGTGGATCTTGCGATAGCGCGCGACCTCAGCGCCTCCCGGGTCGAACACCACCGTGGTGTTGAACAGCCGGGTGCCGTCCGCCTCCTGCTCGCCCATGGAGCCGCCGTGGATGTGGATGCCGCGCTCCCGCGCGACCCGGCGCAGGAACTCGTAGGCGGGGCCACCCAGCCGGTTCGAGCCTTGCGCGGGCAACACCTCGGCCGCCGCCTGCTTGGCGGCGCGGTCGCCGCCGAGGCAGGTCCACATTTCGGGCAGGCTCACCACGTCGGGGCGGTCGGCCTCCACGGCACCGTCGATCAGCCGGGTGGCCTGGGCGATATTGGCGGCCTTATCGGCGCCGGGGTTCATCTGGACGACGCTCACGCGCATCGGCGGCTGCTCCGCATGGTGTGTTTCTCATCAAGCACCGCGCGGCGATCCCCGCGCAAGCGGCAGTTCAATAAAGCCGCGGCTCCGTGCGGGCGCGGGACGGGCTGGGGGGCGGCGGGCGGCGGTCCTGGGACGCGGGCGGGATGGGGGGACGCTGGACCGCGTAATCCTCGTAACGCGGGCCGGCATGCCGGTCCGGATGGGCGTAGCCGCCGCGACCGCCGGGGGAAGTCGTGTTGCTGGGGGGTGCGGGGGCGTCGTCCAGGTCCGGCTCCGGCAGGCGCAGGGAAAGGCTCCGGATCTCGCCCTGGATCTCGTCGAGGCGCGCTTCCAGCAGATCCAGCCGACCTTTGACGCCGAACACGGCAAACGGCATCAGCAGGAACATGAGGCCAAACAACAGGGCGGCAACCAGGAGCGCCAGTTGAGCCCATGGGGGAACCCAATCCGGCAACGGCAGGAACGATGTCATGCTGCGGTTCTAGCAAGAACGCAGGCCCTCTGCGATGCTGGTTCCCACGGGACATTCCCACCCAACACCATAGGCCCCATGCCACCATGCTCCTTCTGATACCAGGACCCGTCACCACCCACTCGTCCGTGCGCGCCGCAGCGGCCGTGGACTATGCGCCTTGGGACCTGGAATTCCGCGACCTGCTGGCCCGGGTGGTGGAGTGCGTGCTCGCCATCGCCGGCGGGCGGCCGGGCGAGCACGCGGCGCTGCCGCTGCCGGGCTGCGGCCACTTCGCGATGGAGGCGGCCGTCCGCACCTTCGTGGCGCCGGGCGGGACGATCCTGGTGCCGCTGACAGGGCAGTACGCCGACCGTCTGGTCCGGCTGGCCGCCGAGGCGGGACGCCGAGTCGTGACGCTCCCGGTGTTGCCGACGGAGCGGATCGATCCCGCGGCGGTGCAGGCGGCGCTGGCCGCCGACCCGGCGATCACGCACCTGGCGGTTGTTTACAGCGAAACCGCGACGGGCATCGTGCACGACGCGCCGGCCTTGGCCGAGGCCGCTGGGCGGGAAGGCCGGCGGGTGCTGATCGACGCCGTATCGGCATTCGGGGCCATGCCGCTGGACATCGGCCGCCTGCCGATGGTGGACAGCCTCACCTTCACCTCCAACAAGTGCATCGAGGCGCTGCCCGGCATGTCGCTGACGGTGGCGCGGGCGGACAGCCTCCGTGCCGGCGCCGGGCGGGCTGGGAGCTGGTCGCTGGACCTTGCCGACGTTTATGAGAACGCCGAGCGGTGGGGCCGGGGCACCTCCCGCTTTACCCCCGCGGCCCAGGCCGTCGCGGCCTTCGCCGCGGCGCTTGACCGGTTCGACGCCGAGGGCGGGCAGCCGGCGCGGCTCGCGCGCTACACGGCGAACATGCGCGCCCTTTACGATGGCGTGCTCGGCCTCGGCCTGCAGCCGTGCCTGCCGCCCGGCATCCAGGGGCCGGTGGTCGTCAACGTTGCGGCGCCGGCCGATCCGGCCTGGAACCTGCAAGCCTTTGTGGACCAACTGAAGGCGCGCGGGGTGCTGATCAGCAATTTCTACAACACGCCAGCGCCGAGCTTCCGGGTGGGCTGCATCGGCGCGGTCACGCCGGAGGACATGGGGGGCGCCGTGCGGGCCATCGGGGACGCCATGGCCGCTCTGGGCCTGCGCACCCGGGAAGCGGCCTGATGCCCAGCGACCTGGAGATCGCCCGCGCCGCGCGGCTGCGCCCGATCCGCGAGGTGGCGGAGTCCGCCGGCATTCCGGCGGAGGCGCTGGAACCGTACGGGCGGTTCAAGGCAAAGATCGGCCTCGATTTCATCCAGGCCCAGGAGGGCCGGCCGGACGGTGCGCTGGTGCTGGTCACGGGCATCAGCCCGACCGCGGCCGGGGAGGGCAAGACTACCACGACCATTGGGCTGGGCGACGCGCTGAACCGCGTGGGGCGACGCACGATGATCTGCCTGCGGGAGCCGTCGCTGGGTCCCTGCTTCGGCGTGAAGGGGGGGGCCACCGGCGGCGGGCGGGCGCAGGTGGCGCCGATGGACGAGATCAACCTGCACTTCACCGGCGACTTCCACGCGATCACGTCGGCGAATAACCTGCTGGCCGCGCTACTGGACAATCACCTGTACTGGGGCAACGCGCTGGGGATCGACCCGCGCCGGGTCATGTGGCGGCGGGCGCTGGACATGAACGACCGGGCGCTGCGCAACGTCGTGAACGGGCTGGGCGGCGCTGCCAACGGGTCACCGCGGGAGGACAGCTTCGACATTACCGTGGCGAGCGAGGTAATGGCCGTGTTCTGCCTGGCGCGGAACCTCGGCGACCTTCAGGACCGGCTCGGGCGCATGCAGGTGGCGTCGCGGCGGGACGGATCGGCGGTGACGGCGCGGGACCTGCAGGCGGACGGCGCCATGGCGGCCCTGCTGCGCGACGCGCTGGCGCCCAACCTGGTGCAGACGCTGGAAGGATCGCCGGCGCTGATCCATGGCGGGCCGTTCGCCAACATCGCCCATGGCTGCAACTCGGTGATGGCCACCCGGCTCGGCCTGAAGCTGGCCGACACCGTGGTGACGGAGGCCGGGTTCGGTGCCGACCTGGGCGGCGAGAAGTTCCTCGACATCAAGTGCCCAAGCGCCGGGCTGACACCGCAATGCGCGGTGATCGTGGCGACGCTGCGGGCGCTCAAGATGCACGGCGGCGTGGCCAAGTCCGACCTTGGGCGGGAGGACCCGACGGCGGTGCAGCGCGGCCTGGTCAACCTGACGCGGCACGTCGAGAACCTGCAGAAGTTCGGCCTGCCCGTCGTGGTCGCGCTTAACCAGTTCGTGTCCGACACGCCGCGCGAGTTCGCGGTTGTGCAGGCCGCGATGAAGGATCGGGGCGTCGAAACGGTGCTGTGCACGCATTGGGCGAACGGTGCCGCGGGCGCCGAGGCGCTGGCCCGTGCCGTCCTGGCGCGGATTGAAAGCGGCGAGGCGCGTTACAAGCCGCTTTACCCGGCATCCCTGGGGCTTGCGGACAAGATCCGGACGGTGGCGCAGCAGATTTACCGGGCGAGCGACATCTCGCTCGCGCCCGCGGTGACGAAGCGGCTGCAGGCGTTCGAGGCAGCGGGCCACCGCGACCTCCCCGTGTGCATCGCCAAGACCCAGTACAGCTTCAGCGCCGACCCGACCGCCATGGGCGCCCCGGTGAACCATGTGCTGCCGGTGCGCGAGGTGCGGCTGTCCGCGGGCGCGGGCTTCGTCGTTGCGGTGTGCGGGGACGTCATGACCATGCCCGGCTTGCCGCGGGTTCCGGCGGCGAACTCGATCCGGTTGGATGCGGACGGCTTGGTCGAGGGGCTGTTCTGACCGCGTGGGCCGATTATCGCGTCGGACGCGGCGGCGTCGCCCCGTAGTCGTAGAAGCCCCGCCCGGTCTTGCGGCCCAGCCAGCCGGCCTCGACGTACTTCACCAGCAGCGGGCAGGGGCGGTATTTGCTGTCCGCCAGCCCTTCGTGCAGCACCTGCATGATGCTGAGGCAGGTATCCAGCCCGATGAAGTCGGCCAGCTCCAGTGGCCCCATCTTGTGGTTGGCGCCGAGCCGCAGCGCGCTGTCGATCGCGGTCACGCCGGCGACGCCTTCATACAGGGCGTAAACCGCCTCGTTGATCATCGGCACCAGGATGCGGTTAACGATAAAGGCCGGGAAGTCCTCGGACACCGCCGTCGTTTTGTCGAGCCGGGCGGCGAGGGCCTGCACCGCCTGGAACGTCGGCTCGGCCGTCGCGATGCCGCGGATGACCTCGATGAGCTTCATAACCGGGACCGGGTTCATGAAATGGATGCCGATGAAGCGGTCCGGCCGGTCGGTGCCGGCAGCCAGGCGCGTGATGCTGATGCTGCTGGTGTTGCTCGCCAGGATGCAGGACGGCTTCAAATGCGGGGTCAGGGCGCGGAAGATGGCGCGCTTCACCTCCTCCTTCTCCGTCACCGTCTCGATCACCAGGTCGGCGTCGGCGAAGTCCGCGTAGTCGCCGCTGGGCGTGACCCGCGCCAGCGCGTCTGCCTTCTGCCCGGCGGTGATCGCCTCCTTGGCCACCTGGCGGTCCATGTTGCGGGCTATCGCCGCCATCGCCTTGTCGAGCGCGTCCGCTTTGGTGTCCAGCAGCACGACGGGCAGCCCGGCCAGCGCGCAGACATGGGCGATGCCGCTGCCCATCTGCCCGGCGCCGACCACACCCACCGCCCGCACGTCGGGCGGCGCAGCCTGTTCTGGGCCTGTGGTCAAGAAGCCCGCCCCAGCTCCGCTTCAAGCTCCGGCAGCGCGTTGAACAAGTCGCCCACGAAGCCGTAATCCGCCACCTGGAAGATCGGCGCGTCCTCGTCCTTGTTGATGGCTACGATGACCTTGCTGTCCTTCATGCCCGCCAGGTGCTGGATCGCGCCGCTGATGCCCACCGCCAGGTAAAGCTCCGGCGCCACGATCTTGCCGGTCTGCCCCACCTGATAGTCGTTCGGCACGTAGCCCGCATCCACCGCCGCCCGCGACGCGCCGACGGCGGCACCCAGCTTGTCGGCGATCGGCTCCAGCAGCTTGAAATTCTCGCCGTTCTGCATGCCGCGCCCGCCGGAGATCACGATGCGCGCCGCGGTCAGCTCCGGCCGCTCGCTTTTGGACAGCTCCGCCGAAACGAAGCGCGAGGTAGCCGGCGCGTCGGGGACCGAGACCGGCTCGATGGCAGCGTCGCCACCCTCCGCCGCCACCGGGTCGAAACTTGCGGCGCGGACCGTGATAACCTTCTTGGGGTCGGAGGACGCGACCGTGGCCATGGCGTTGCCCGCGTAGATCGGGCGGACAAAGGTGTCGGCATCGACGATCCCGGCGATGTCGCTGATCGGCTGCACGTCCAAGAGGGCGGCGACGCGCGGCATCACGTTCTTACCGGTCGCCGTGCTGGCCGCCATGATATGGTCGTGGTGCCCGGCCATCGACACCAGCAGCGCCGCCAACGGCTCCGCCAGGCTGTGGGCGTAAACCGGGCTGTCGGCGACGTGCACCTTGGTCACGCCCGGGAGCTTCGCCGCGGCAGCCGCGGCGTCGCCGATGTTCTCCCCGGCCACCAGCGCGTGCACCTCGCCCAACTGGGCGGCGGCGGCAACGGCGCTGCGGGACGGCTGCTTGATCTGGCCGTGGTCGTGGTCGAGCAGGACGAGCGATGCCATGTCAGATCACCTTCGCTTCGGTTCGCAGTTTCTGCACAAGCTCGGCCACCGAGCCGACCTTGACGCCGGCGCTGCGGCGCGGCGGCTCCGCTACCTTGACCAGGCGCAACCGGGGTGCCGGGTCCACGCCGAGGTCGGCGGGCTTGATCGTCTCGATGGGCTTCTTGCGCGCCTTCATGATGTTGGGCAAGGACGCATAGCGAGGCTCGTTGAGGCGCAGGTCGGTGGTGATGATGCAGGGCATGTTGAGTTCCAGGGTTTCCAAGCCCCCGTCGATCTCCCGCGTCACCACCAGCTTGTCGCCCTCGATCGCGACCCGGCTCGCAAAGGTGCCCTGCGGCCAGTCCAGCAAGGCCGCCAGCATCTGCCCGGTCGCGTTCATGTCGTCGTCGATCGCCTGCTTGCCCATGATGATGAGGCCGGGCTGCTCCTTGTCGGCCAGCGCCTTGAGCAGCTTAGCAACCGCCAGCGGCTGCAGCTCCACGTCCGTTTCCACCAGGACGCCACGGTCCGCGCCCATGGCGAGCGCCGTGCGGATCGTTTCCGCGCAGGCCGCGATGCCCATGGACACCGCGACGATCTCGGTGGCGATGCCTTTTTCCTTGAGGCGCACCGCTTCCTCGACCGCGATCTCGTCGAAGGGGTTCATCGACATCTTGACGCCCGCCGTTTCGACGCCGGAGCCGTCCGCCTTGACGCGCACCTTCACGTTGTAATCGACAACGCGCTTGACGGGGACGAGGAGCTTCATGGGATTGCCATTAAGTTATGGGTGAGGGGGCACATGCCGGGCGAGGCCAGGCCCGGCAGCCCTCCGCGGCACGGCAAATCGGCCAAACCTTATGGGGCAGGCCATCGGGATGTCAAACCGGGCCACGCCTGCCATCAGCTCCGCAAAAGCGAAAGCAGGATGACAAATAAAACCAACGCCACGGCCTGCAGCAGGACGCGCCAGCGCATCAAGGTGTTGGATAAGCGCGCGTTCTCGCCGCCGCGCGCCAAGCCGATCAAACCGGCGAACAGCACGCCCACCGTCCCCAGCATCGCCAAACCCATCAGAATCGTCAGAAACGTCGTCATCAGCAGCACCTAACTATGGCATAAAGCTGGGCGCTCAGTCGGCGATGTCACCCCCGGCACGCCATTGACACGGTTTGCGCACGGGTGTTCGACCTTTCGCATGCAAACGCGCTTCCTGCCCTTGATCCTGCTGGTTCTTGTGCTTGGCCTCGCGTCGCCCGGGCACAGCCAGGCGCCGGCATCGCCGGCCCCGGCCGCTTCCCAAGCCGCCGCGGCCGGAGCGGCGCCGGATCAGGCCGCCCCGGCGCTGGCGCCTGCGCAAGCCCAGCAGGTGCTGGACCTGCTGCGGGACGACAAGCGCCGGGCTGAGTTCACGACGGTGCTGGAGAGCCTGGCCAAAGCCGCGCCGGCCACGGGCACGCCTGCTCCCGCGGCGGCGGCTACTCCTGCAGACCCGGCGGCTTCTGCGGCCACGAGTGCCCCTTCAACCCCGGCCCCCGCCGCCGCGCCGAGCCAGATCCTGCCGCTCAAGCCCGACAGCCTGGGCGCCGAGGTCGTTGACCAGACCGCGACGGCGATTGCTAAAACAGGATCGCAGCTTGCCACGGCGATCCATTCGGTGAACGACCTGCCGCTGCTGTGGCGCTGGATCGCGACCCAGGCCGAAACGCCGGACTTCCGAGCCCGCCTGCTCGACGCGCTTTGGCGGCTCGCGGTGGTTGTCGGGAGCGGGCTGGTCGTCGAACTCGCCGCCATCCGCCTGCTGCGCCGGATGCGCGTCGCCCTGGGCATGTGGACCCCCGCGGTTTCGGACCCGGCCGCCGCTTCCTTGCCGGCGCCCGAGTCCGGGCTGGCCACCGCCGAGGCCGGCGAAACCGAGCAAGACCAAAGCCGCCAGCTCAACCGGACGGTGGGCACGCTGCGGCGGCTGCCTTACCTGCTCGGACGCCTGCTGCTGGACATGCTGCCCATCGCCGCCTTTGCCGGGGTGTCCTTTCTGCTGCTCGGCACCGAGCTGGGCGGACCCGCGATCTCCCGGCTGGCCATCCAGGAGGTGCTCAACGCCTATGTCGTCAGCCGGGCGGCGCTGAGCGGCACGACCATGCTGGTGTCCCCGGCCGCGCCCCGGCTGCGGCTGCTGACCATTTCAAACTGGGCGGCGGGGTTCCTGACCCGGTGGATACGCTGGCTGCTCGCCGTAAGCGTCACCGGCTACGTGCTGGCCGAGGTCGGGCTGCTGTTCGGCATGTATCAGACCGCGCATGATGCGCTGCTGAAGCTGTTTGCGCTCGTCCTGCACGGCGGCCTGATCGTGGCCGTGCTGCAGTCCCGGTCGCACGTGGCGGCCGCCATCCGCGCGATCCCGGTCATGCCGGGCGTTTGGGCATCGCTGCAGAACCGTCTGGCCGACATCTGGCACCTGATCGCCGTGTTCTTTCTTGCCGCGCTTTGGCTGGTTTGGGCGGCGGAGCTGCGCAACGGCTACGTGCGGCTGATCTATTTCTCCCTGGTCACGCTCGCCGTCCTGCTGGCGTCCCGGCTGGCCGCGGTCATGCTGATCGGCGGCCTCGACCGCGCGCTGCGCTTCAACCCGGAACTGCTGGCCCGCCACCCGGGACTGGCCGAGCGCGCCATGTTCTACCGGCCCGTGCTGCGCACCGCCATCACGGCCGTTCTGGCGGTCGCCACCGTCCTCGGGCTGCTTGAGGTGTGGAACCTCGGCCCGGTGGATTGGCTGATGCGCAACGGCCTGGGCGGGCGCGTCGCGTCGGCGTTGACGGTGATCGCGGTCACGGTCCTGCTCGCGGTGCTGGTGTGGGAGGGCGCGAACGCCGCGATCGCCCAGCACCTCGCGCGCTTGTCGGCGGAAGCGCACCTGGCGCGCGCCGGGCGGCTGCGCACGCTGCTGCCGATGCTGCGCACGCTGCTGCTGATCGCCATCCTGCTGGTCGTTTCGCTGGTCGTACTGAGCGAGCTTGGCGTCAACGTGGCGCCGCTGCTGGCCGGCGCCGGGGTGATCGGCATCGCCGTCGGCTTCGGGTCGCAGACGCTGGTGCGGGACCTGATCACCGGCTTGTTCCTGCTGCTGGAAAACACGATGCAGGTCGGCGACATCGTGACGCTCGGCGGCCTGACCGGCACGGTGGAGGCGCTGTCGATCCGCACCATCCGCCTGCGCGCGGTTGACGGCGCCGTGCACATCGTCCCGTTCAGCGCGGTGACAACCGTCACCAACCAGACCCGCGACTACGGTTACGCGGTGCTCGACATCAGCGTGGGGCTGAACGAGGAGCCGGCGCACGTCATCGGGGTGGTGCGCGACCTGGCGGCCGAGATGCGGCGCGACCCGAAATGGGCCTCGCTGGTGCTGGATGAGCTGGATGTGATGGGCGTCGAGAAGTTCATCGACTCGGCCTGGGTGCTGCGCGTGCGGATGAAAACGCAGCCCGCCAGCCGCTGGTCGGTGGGCCGCGAGCTGAACCGTCGGATAAAGGTGCGCTTCGACGAGCTTGCGGTTGAAAGCCCGCTCACCTCCTACCGCGTGCTGAGCACGGTGCCCGCGCCGGCGCCGGACGCAGACCCGGCCCCGCCGGCTCCAGTCCAGGCACCGGTCAAGGAGAAGGTGGCATGAACGGTCCCGATCCCTGGAAAACGGCGCTGCGCGACCGCGGCTACGCCTTCGTGCAGGCGCCGGCGATGGCCGAAGCGTTGCGGGCGGGCGGCCTGTCCGATTGGGACGGCTTCGCCCGCACCTGGGACGACCTGGGCCTCGACACCTACATGGCCGACGGCGGACGCTACCGGAAACGCCGCCACGCCGCGTTCCTGGTGAGCGGGGCGGGCGCCACGCGCAAGCCGGACCAGCCGCATTACCAAAGCCGCGACTACAACGCGCTGAACGGCGGCATCGCCCGGTGGTTCGACCCGGTCACGCCCGCCGCGGCCGGGTCCGCCGCGTTTGGGGCCATCCTGCGTTTCTGCCACGCCTTGTTCGACGGCCTGACCCCCGCCCCCGCCTGGCACGTCGAGGCGCACCAGTTCCGCATCGAGGCGCGACCCGGCCAAGCCGGCCAGCCGACGCCCGAGGGCATGCACCAAGACGGCGTGGATTGGGTGCTGGTGCTGATGATTGGCCGGGTCAACATCCTGTCGGGCACCACCAGTATCCACGGCCTGGAACGCACGCTGCTCGGCAGCTTCACCTTGGAAGCGCCGATGGACGCGGCGCTGGTGAACGACCATCGGGTGTTCCATGGGGTCACGCCCGTGCAGCCCTTAGATCCGGAGCAGCCTGCGCACCGCGACGTTCTGGTGGTGACCTTCCGGTGCGAAACCGCGCTTCCGGGCTTCTGATATATCGAACGACGATTGCCGGCTGGCCGGCAGCGTCAGCAACGCATGCAGCCCCGGCGCCGCGTCCAAGAGGCGCAGGACGCCGCCGTGCAGCTCCGCCACCGCCCGCACCAGCGTCAGCCCCAGGCCGTAGCCCGGCGTGTTGCGCGCCGCCTCCCCGCGGAAGAACCGGTCGGTCGCGCGGGCCTGGTCCAGCGGCGGGATGCCGGGCCCGCCGTCGAGCACCGCGATTTCCAGCGACTCCGGCCACGCGCCGGGGACGCGTCGCGCCCGCAGCGTGACCGTGCCGCCGGGCGGCGAGAACTTGATCGCGTTGTCCAGCAGGTTCGCCACCGCCTGCTGGATCAGTTCCCGGTCGCCCCAAACCGGCAGCGGCTTGGCAGTTTGGAACGTCAGCGTCAGCCCGCGCTCCTCCGCCACCGCGCCATAGAGTTCGGCCAGGTCCGCCAGCAACGGGCCGACATCCAGCGCCGCAAAGGCGTAGCGCCCGGCGCCGGCCTCGATCTCCGCGATGCGCAGCAGCGCCTGGAACACCGCGGTGACGCCATCAAGGTCCATCACCGCACGGTCCACGGCGGCGCGAAGCTCGGCGGCGCTGCCGGCATGGGCCGCCGCGTCCTCCAGCCGGGCGCGGGCGCGGGTAATCGGGGTGCGCAGGTCGTGCGCGATGGCGTCGGACACCTGGCGCACGCCGTCCATCAGCCGGCTGATGCGGTCCAGCATGTCGTTGAACATGGAAGCCAGCCGGTCAAATTCGTCCTCCCGCCCCGACAGCCCGATGCGCGGCGGCAGCTCGCCCGCCGAGATGGCCGCCGTGGTTTTCGTGACGTGCCCCATCATGCGCGTGAACACGCGCCGCACCGTGAACGCCCCGGCCAGCCCCAGGATGCCGACCGGCAGCAACGCCCACGCCAACATCTCGGTCAGCAGGCGCTGCAGCGCGGCGCGGGCCTGCACGTCGCGCCCGACCAGCAGCGCGGCGCCGTCGGGCAGCGCGAACCGGCGCAGCCGCGCCAGGCTGGCCTCCCCGTGATGCCGGATCGGCAGCTCGTAGATGACGCCCTCCTCCGCCACGGCCGCAGGCCAGGCCGCAAGGCTGCCGCCCAGGCGCTGGCCCGCCGGGCCAAGCACGAGGTAAACGGCGTCGTCGTCGGCGTCGCCGGCCAGACGGGCTTCGATGTTCGCCAGCAGCGCCGCGTTGCCGCCATCCTGCCACCGCTTCAACAGCACCTGCGCGTCGGCACGGATGGTGGCGTCCACCTGGGCGTTCAGCAGGCCGATTGTGGCCCACCACAGGAGCAGCATCAGCGTCAGCACGGTGGAGGCGAACAGCCCGGCATAGGCCAGCGCCAAGCGGGCGCCTGCGGAGCAAAGCAGGCAGCGCAGCCCGGCGCCGTTCGGCTGCACCGCGCTTATTCGCCGCGCAGCATGTAGCCGGCGCTGCGGACGGTCTGGATGGACGCCGCGTCGAACGGCTTGTCGATCTTCTGGCGGAGCCGGGACACGTGCACGTCGATCACATTAGTTTGTGGATCAAAATGATAATCCCAGACGCCTTCCAAAAGCATGGTGCGCGTCACCACCTGCCCGGCATGCCGCATCAGGAACTCCAGGAGGCGGAACTCCCGCGGCTGCAGGTCGATCTTCTGCCCGCGGCGGCGCACCGTGCGGGACAGCAAATCCAGTTCCAGGTCGCCGACCACGAGCCGCGTCGCGCTTTGCGCTGCGCTCCGCGCCGCCCGGCCCCGGCGCATCAACGCCTCCACCCGGGCGAGCAGCTCGCTGAACGCGAACGGCTTGGTCAGGTAGTCGTCGCCGCCCGCCTGCAATCCCCGCACCCGGTCATCCACGCCGACCATGGCCGACAAGAACAGCACCGGGGTTTGATTGTCCTGCGCGCGCAGCGTTTCCAGCACCCTCAAGCCGTCCAGACCGCCGGGCAGCATGCGGTCCAGGATTATGGCGTCGAACGGTTCCCGGGTGGCGAGCGACAGGCCATCCACGCCGTTGTCCGCCTGCGCCGCCTCGTGCCCGGCTTCCCGCAGGCCCTTGGTCACGAGGCCGGCCACGTCCGAGTCGTCCTCAACCACCAGGATGCGCATGGCTCAGCTCGGTGCCTCCTGGGCGCGTCGGCCGACGGTGACCGGCAGCTCGAAGCTTTGCCCGCTGCGGCGGACGGACAGCTTGACGGCGCTGCCGGGCGGGGCGGCGGCCACCGCGCGGATCAGGCCGCGGGCGCTGTCCACCCGGTCGCCGTTCACGGCCAGCACCACGTCGCCGGGCCGCAGCCCGGCGCGCGCCGCGGGGCCGGTGCGATCGATGCCCGCGATCTCCACCCCAGTGTGCGCCACGCGGCCCGGCGCGTCCTGCACGGACACGCCCAGCCAGCCGCGGTCGATCCGCCCCTTGTCCCGCAAATCCGACACGATCCGGATCGCGATCTCGCTCGGCACCGCGAAGCCGATGCCGACCGACCCGCCGGTGGGCGACACGATGGCGGTGTTCACCGCGATCACCTCGCCGTCCAGGTTGAAGGTCGGGCCGCCGGAGTTGCCGGGGTTGATCGGCGCGTCGATCTGCAGGAAATCGTCGAACGGCCCGGCGCCGATGTCCCGCCCGCGCGCCGACACGATCCCCGCCGTGACCGAGCTGCCCAGCCCGAACGGGTTGCCCGCGGCCATGATCCAGTCGCCGACCTCCACCGCGCGGCTGTCGCCCCATTTCACGTAGGGAAGCGGGGTCGGGCTGCTCACCCGGATCACCGCGATGTCCGTCAGGTCGTCTGAGCCGATCAGCCGCGCCGGCAGCTCCGTTCCGTCTGACAGGGCCACGGTGATGCGGTCGGCGCGGCCCACGACGTGGTTGTTGGTGACGATCAGCCCGTTCGGGTCCACGATGAAGCCGGAGCCTGCGCCGAGCACCTGCTCCCGCCGGTTGCGGAACCGCTCGCGGAACTGCCGCTCAAACGGCGTGCCGCGCAGTTCCGGCGGGATCGAGGCGGTCACGTCAGTCGGGCTGCGTCCTTCCGTCACCGCAATGTTGACCACGGCCGGCACCACGCGCTTGACCAAGGGCGCGAAGCTCATCGGCGCGGCGCCCACGGCGCGGAACGACCCCAGCGGCTGCGCCCGGGCCGGGAAGTTCGAGCAGCCGGACAGCACGAGCGCCGTCGCAGCCAGGACAGCGCGAAGGCCGGGTTTCATGGTTGAAGGCTCCTTGACGACGAGTTTATGGCTAAGATGGGGCGAAAACGCACGTTGCAAAAGCTCAATCGCCGGATGGGCGCTCCGGCCAGTCGTGCCGGGGATAGCGGCCGCGCATGTCCTTGCGGGCGTCGGCCCAGGCGCCGCGCCAGAAACCCGCGAGGTCCGCGGTGATCGCGATGGGTCGGCCGGCCGGGGACAGCAGCGCCAGTTGCAGCTTCACCCGCCCGCCCGCAAGGCTCGGCGTCGCCGCGAGGCCGTAGAACGCCTGCGCCCGCGCGCTCGCCAGCGGCACCGGCTGCGCGTAGTCCACCGCGGCCCGCC
>CALMVT010000229.1 GCA_937873175.1 uncultured Acetobacteraceae bacterium
GTCGGCGAGGCCCTGGGCTGCGGCGCGCTCGATGCGGGGGCGGTCGGCGCGGGCACGCCGCGCGGGGTGGCCGGCGACGGGCTGGGCGTTTGGGCGAATGCCGGCGCGGCCAGCAAGACGAGCAGGGCGGTGGCGAGGCGCAGAACGTTTGGCATCGTGCTCTCCGTTGCAATGAAACGCGGTGACGGCAAAGGGCGGTCCTACCGCCAGCGCACCTCGGGCGGCAGGCTCATCAGGATGGCCTCCACGTTGCCGCCGGTCTTGAGGCCGAACAGCGTGCCGCGGTCGTGCAGGAGGTTGAATTCCACATAGCGGCCGCGGCGCACCAGTTGATGGTCGCGCTCCGCGGGCGTCCAGCCCTCGCCCATCCGCCTGCGCACGATGGCGGCGTAGGAGGACAGGAAAGCCCGGCCCACGTCCTGCGTGAAGGCGAAGTCCGCGGCGGCGCTGCCGCTGTGCAGATGGTCGAAGAAGATGCCGCCGGCGCCGCGCGGCTCGTTCCGGTGGGGCAGGAAGAAGTACTCGTCGCACCACGCCTTGAACTTGGGGTAGTAAGCCGGGTCATGCGCGTCGCAGGCGGCGCGGAACCCGGCGTGGAATGTGGCGGCGTCCTCCTGCGCGTCCGGCGCATCGAGGCGCATGGGCGTCAGGTCGCCGCCACCGCCGAACCAGCCGCGGGTGGTGACCAGCATGCGCGTGTTCATGTGGGCGGCGGGCACGCGCGGGCTTTGCGGATGCGCCACCACGCTGATGCCGGAGGCCCAGAAGCGCGGGTCCTCCTCGGCGCCCGGGATCTGGCGGCGGAACTCGGGGCTGAACTCCCCCCAAACGGTGGACACGTTGACGCCGACCTTCTCGAACACCCGGCCGCGCATGACGCTGATGACGCCGCCGCCGCCGGGCGAGCCGTCCGCGGTGGGGCGGGACCACGGTTCCCGCGCGAACCGGCCGGGCGGCTGGTCGGACAGCGGGGTGCCCGGCGCGGCCTCGATCGCCTCGAACTCGGCCGTCATCTCGTCGCGCAGCGCCTCGAACCAGGTTTGCGCCGCTTGTTTCATGGCTTCGTGCTCCGGACGCCCTCCGGGTGCTGGCGTCTGCGCGGGCTGCCCTTGCGGCATATCCAAGCCTTCCAATCTGCTGAAGGCAAAGTAGTCTCTTTCGCCCGCATGTTGCAGGGGGCTGCGCGCCTGTCTATGACGACGGGAAAGCGACCACACCGTTCCAACGCCCCCGCGGCGCAGTGACATAGAGGGTTTTCCATGGCCGACACAGCCAGCGCAACCGTTCGCAGCGCCATCACCACCGTCGGGGTTGACGACCCCACCAAGCGCGACCTGCTCAAGCTGGTGACCGGCAGCGCCGTCGTGATCGGGGTGGGCGCCATCGCCTGGCCGTTCATCGATAGCATGAGCCCGGCCAAGGACGTGCTGGCCTTGTCCAGCATCGAGGTCGATCTGGCGCCGATCCAGGAAGGCCAGGCCATCACCGCCGTGTGGCGCGGCAAGCCGATCTTCCTGCGCAACCGCAGCGCGCAGGAAATCAAGGAAGCCGAAGGCACGCCGCTCAACCAGCTCATCGACCCGCAATCCGACGCGGACCGGGTAAAGCCGGGCAAGGAGAAGTGGCTGGTGGTGATCGGCATCTGCACGCATCTCGGCTGCGTGCCGCTGGGCAACAAGACGAGCGACCCCCGCGGGGATTTCGGCGGCTGGTTCTGCCCCTGCCACGGCAGCCAATACGACACGTCCGGCCGCGTCCGGCACGGCCCGGCGCCGTCCAACCTGGGCCTGCCGCCCTACGCCTTCATCGGCGACACCAAGATCAAGATCGGCTGAGGAGAAAGCACATGGCCGGCCTACACAAGTCGGAATTCGAGAACCCGGTTGTCAACTGGATCGACACCCGGATGCCCATTTTCACAATGATGCAGAAGGAGTACGGCTCCTTCCCGACGCCGAAGAATTTCAATTACTTCTGGAACTTCGGCGCGCTGGCGATGATCTCGCTGGCCATCATGATCGCCACGGGCATCTTCCTGGCGATGAACTACACCGCGCACACCACCCTCGCCTTTGACAGTGTCGAGCGCATCATGCGCGACGTGAACTACGGCTGGCTGCTGCGCTACGTCCATGCCAACGGCGCGTCGATGTTCTTCATCGTCGTGTATATCCACATCTTCCGCGCCCTGTACTACGGGTCTTACAAGGCGCCGCGCGAGCTGCTGTTCATGCTCGGCGTGGTGATCCTGCTGCTGATGATGGCGACGGCGTTCATGGGCTACGTGCTGCCCTGGGGCCAGATGTCCTATTGGGGCGCCACGGTCATCACCAACCTGTTCTCCGCCATTCCCATCGTCGGCGAATCCATCGTGACCTGGCTGTGGGGCGGGTTCAGCGTGGACAACCCGACGCTCAACCGCTTTTACAGCCTGCACTACCTGATGCCGTTCATGATCACCGGCGTGGTGTTCCTGCACATCGTGGCGCTGCACATCACCGGGTCGAACAACCCGCTGGGCATCGACGTGAAGACCCCGCAGGACACGCTGCCGTTCCACCCGTACTACACGGCCAAGGACAGCATCGGCATCTGCGTTTACCTGCTGGTGTTCGCGGGCCTCGTGTTCTTCGCACCCAACTTCCTGAACCACCCGGACAACTACATCCCGGCCAACCCGCTGGTGACGCCGGCGCATATCGTGCCGGAATGGTACTTCCTGCCGTACTACGCCATCCTGCGGTCGGTGCCGAACAAGCTCGGCGGCGTGATCCTGATGTTCAGCTCGATCGCCGTGCTGTTCTTCCTGCCCTGGCTGGACACGTCGCCCGTGCGCTCCTCGCGGTTCCGGCCGATCTACAAGCAGTTGATCCTGGTGATGGTGGCGAGCTTCCTGGTGCTCGGCTACGTCGGCGGCAAGCCGCCGGAGGGCATCTACGTCGTGCTCGGCCGGGTGGCCACAGCCTACTGGTTCCTGCACTTCCTGGTGCTGCTGCCGATCCTGGGCAAGCTGGAGAAGCCGCTGCCGCTTCCGGAAAGCATTGCCCGGCCGGTGGTGCGTCGTCCGCCTCCCGGGGGCGGCGGTGGCCCGCTGCCGCAGGGCGCCACGGCCAAGCCGATGGAGAAGTCGTGATGCGCGCTGCCGCCCTCGCGCTCGGTCTGCTGGCGAGCGCGGCCTTGGCCCCCTGTGCATTCGCACAGGGGCACGAGGCCGTCAGGGCGCCTAAGGAATCCTGGAGCTTCAACGGCCCGTTCGGCACCTTCGACCGCGCATCCATGCAGCGCGGCTTCCAGGTGTACAAGGAAGTCTGCTCCAACTGCCATTCCATGAAGGAGATGTACTACCGCAACCTCACGGCCATCGGGCTGAGCGAGGAGCAGGTCAAGGCGATTGCCGCCAGCGCCACGGTGCCGGGCGGAACAGACGATTCGGGCCAGCCGGTGGAGCGTCCCGCCTTGCCGTCTGACCATTTTCGGTCGCCGTTCGCCAACGACAAGGCAGCCCGGGCCGCCAACGGCGGCGCGCTGCCGCCGGACCAGTCGCTGATCATCAAGGCACGGGAAAACGGTTCCGATTACGTCCATGCCCTGTTGAACGGCTACCGCGACCCGCCGCCCGGGGTAAAGGTCAGCGAGGGGCAGTACTACAATGAGTATTTCCCGGGCAACCAGCTTGCCATGGCGCCCCCGTTGCAGGACGGCGCCGTGACATACGCGGATGGCACCCAGGCCACGGTGGATCAGATGTCCCGCGACGTGGTGCAATTCCTGACCTGGACCTCCAACCCGGAGTTGGAAACCCGCAAGCGCATGGGCGTGAAGATCGTGATCTTCCTGGCCATGATGACCGGGCTGACCTACGCCGTGAAGAAGAAGGTTTGGAAAGACGTGCACTGACCGTCCTCTCCGTCTGGACGGGATGAACGCCGCGCGGTAAGGCCGCGCGGCGTTTTCTTTTGCGGGGCGGGCAGCATGGCGGACGAGATCACGCCGGTGATCGGCATCATTGGCGGCTCCGGCCTGTATGACATCGAGGGGCTGCAGGACAAGCAGTGGCGCCGGGTAGAGACGCCGTGGGGCGACCCGTCCGACGAGCTGCTGTTCGGCACGCTGGGCGGCGTGCGCTGCGTGTTCCTGCCGCGGCACGGCCGGGGCCACCGCCTGTCGCCGACGGACCTGAACTACCGCGCCAACATCGACGCCTTGAAGCGGTCCGGGGTGACGGACGTGCTGTCGCTTTCGGCGGTGGGCAGCTTGCGGGAGGACTTGCCGCCGGGCCATTTCGTGATCGTGGACCAGTTCATCGACCGCAGCTTCGCGCGGGAAAAAAGCTTTTTCGGCGCGGGCTGCGTGGCGCATGTTTCGGTGGCCGATCCCGTGTGCCCGCGCATCGGCGACGCGGCGGAGGCGGCGGCCGGGGAGATCGGCCTGCCGGTGACGCGGGGCGGCACCTACCTGGTGATGGAAGGCCCGCAGTTCTCCACGCGGGCCGAAAGCAACCTGTATCGAAGCTGGGGGTGCAGCGTAATCGGCATGACCAACATGCCGGAAGCCAAGCTGGCGCGGGAAGCCGAGCTTTGCTACGCGACCGTCGCCATGGTGACGGACTACGACTGCTGGCACACCGGGCACGAGGCCGTGACGGTGGAGGCGGTGATTGCGGTCATGCAGGCCAACGCCGACGCCGCCCGCAAATTGGTGGGCGCCGTGATCCCCCGGCTGGGCGCCCCGCGCGGCCCTTGCCCGACCGGCTGCGACCGCGCGCTGCAACACGCCATCATCACCGCGCCGGACCAGCGCGACCCGGCGCTGCTGGCCCGCTTGGACGCGGTGGCCGGGCGGGTGCTTTCGCGCGCTGACGCCCTGTAAGGGGCGGCCCCCAAGCTTTCCTATGCGCCGAGATGGAGTTGCGAAAGCTCCACCGAGGTCGGCCGGTTGTAGTCGGGATGCCGGAACAGGTGCGCCACGAACATCTGCTCATGCCAGCTTCTGGGCAGG
>CALMVT010000230.1 GCA_937873175.1 uncultured Acetobacteraceae bacterium
GCTCCGACGGGTCGAGGCCCCATTGCTTGCGGGTGTAGCCGCGGAAGAACTTCTCATACAGCTCGCGCCCGACCTTGGACACGACCACGTCTTCCGAGGTGCGTATGGCGTCCACCGGCTCCGCGCGGGCGGCGAACCAGGCGTCCAGATCCTCCGAAGCGAGGTCAAGCCCATACAGCGTGTTGACCGTGTCGAGGTTGATCGGGATCGGCACCAGGCGGCCATCCACGCGGCCCAGCACCCGGTGCTGGTAGGGCCGCCACGCGGTGAAGCGCGACAGGTGCTCGAACACGGCGCGCGAGTTGGTGTGGAAGATGTGCGGCCCGTATCGGTGGACCAGCAGGCCCGCCGCGTCCAGGTGGTCAAAAGCGTTGCCGGCGACATGGGGGCGGCGGTCGATGACCAAAACCCGCTCTCCCCGCTCGGACGCCAGGCGTTCGGCCAGCACGCTGCCGGCGAAGCCCGCGCCAACCACCAGCCAGTCATACTCGGGCACGGAAGCCGGGGCCGCCAAACGACGCGCAGGAAGGCGGACCACCGGCGCCGGCGGCAGGATGCCGCCGTCACCATCGGAAAGGTGGTCCATCAGCTTGCCGCGGCCAGGGTCGCGGTGGGCGCAAACTCGCCGGTGGGGCCGCGCGCATCAAGCCGTTGCGGCTTGGCGGCGCCGCGCCGCATACCAGCCGGCGCGATGTTCAGGGCGCTGGTCGCCAGCGCGACGCCGAACGCCGCCCAGTCGGTGCGGGAATGAATCATGCAGATTGCCTTGTTGATGAGGTCAGAGGAAGGAAAATAGGCTTAGTGGACATCCTTAAGGGACAGGGGTCCAGATGGTTCGTTCAACATAAAGTGGGGCAAAATCAGTGCGGGTGTGCAATGCAAGCGGCATGGCAATGCTGCAGGTACTGGACGCTTTGTATCTGGCATTCATATGATGTATTTTACTTTACTGATGCGTAACGTTAGGGCATAGGGCAGACTACTAAGCTTTGTTCTAAACCCACCTAGTCGGGAATGCAGAATTCGGCTTCCCTGATCATCAATGCCGGCCGGCAGCAGGTGGAAGCACCCCGGCGTTGCCCGGAACGCGCGTTAGCGCGAGCATCAGGTGCTCCGTGTCCACCTCGCGCCGGCCCGTTTCCGTCGCATGCCGGGCGGCGTCCTGCAGGATCTCCTCGGCGTGGCTGCTCAAGCGCTCGGCTGTGCCGGCTGTGCCGGCTGCGCCGCCGCGGCCCCGCCCGGCGCGGACCGGGATGGAGCGGCGTGCGCCCTCGTTTCCGGTCTCGCGCGCATCTCTCCCCTTCCGGCCGCCGCCGCCGCCCAGCAGGCCGTCGCCGAAGACCTCGTCGAACAGGCTGCTGCCCTGTCCGCCGAACAAGGACTCGAGCGGCGAGCTAGGCCGCCGCTGCTGGCGCGCCAGGCGCCGGTAGTCCGTATCGCACAGTTCTAGCGTCTGCCGCTGGCCGTCGCTGCTGACCTGCGCCCGCACCGTCGCCAGCCGCACGCCGCAGATGTCGCACACCCCGTTGGCCATGCTCGCTGCTCTCCCTCAGACACCCATCCGACGTGCCGGACGGGGCGGTTCCAGGGCGCGGAAACTAGGCCCAGCGTCGCCGTGCGCCGGTTAACCTCGGTTAAACAGGGAACAACGCGCGGTGTCCTTTCGGACACCCCCTCCCTCAAAACGCTGTGACGGACAGTGCCGGGCTTGACCGGCGCAGGCCCCGCTGCGACGGACGGAGCCAAAGGTGCCCCAAGCAAATGCCCGACTCAGCCCGCTTCGCCCTCCACCGCCCCGAGATCGGCCCCTGCCTGGAACGCGGGGACGAGGCCGTCGCCCGGCTCATGGCGGCCTCCGTCCGGACATTCGACGCGGGCACTGCCATCATCGAGATGGGGGGCGAGCACGACCTCGTGCACCGCGTGCGCGCCGGCTGGGTGTCGCGCGTGCGGCCGCTGCCCGACGGGCGCAGCCAGATCATCGCCGTGTTCCTGCCCGGCGACCTGTTCGGCGTGAAGTCCATGTTCGTGACCCGCCACGTGGACGCGGTCGAAGCCGTCTCGGAAGCGGTCGTGGAGTGCATCGATCAGCGCGCGCTGCGCGATGCCGCCGCCCGGGACTTCGACATCTCCGTGCGGCTGACCTGGCAGGTGGTCGAGGAGGAGCGGCGGCTGCACAACTGGGTGGTCGGCCTCGGGCGCGGCAACGCCGAGGAGCGCTTGGCGCTGCTGTTGCTCGACCTGCGCGGCCGGCTCGCGCTTGCGGGGCAGATCGACGCCCTGGCCACGGAGTATGACTGCCCGATGACGCAGCAGCAGGTTGCCGACCTGCTCGGGCTCACCAATGTGCACGTCAGCCGGGTGCTCCGGACTTTGCGCGAGGAGGGGATCGCCATGATGCGGGCCGGCAGGGTGCAGATCACCGACCTCGCCAGGCTGGAGAAGCTGGCCTACCCCCTGCAGGACCTGTTCGAGCATGCCGAGCCGGCGTTCGGCCGGCACGGGCCGTGACGCGACGCGGGCGGATCGACGAGGCGACCCTGCGCGTGGCGCAGGGAGAGGCCGCCCTTGACCTGCTGGAAAGCCTGCTCATCACCCTGGTCGAGGAGCACGTCGTGAGCGCCGAGCAGGTGGGCGAAGCGCTAGACGCCGCGATCGCCGCCCGGCGCCGCGCGGCGGAGCAGGAATGCGAGCCGGCGCCGTCGCGCGTCGCGCTCGGCATCCTCAGCACGCTCGGCAACAGCTTGGCCGCCGTGCCGGCCCGCACGCGCGGCAAAGCCACAGCCGAAGAAAGCTGACAGAGGCGGCGCGCCGTTCCCGCCGCGTTCGTCAGGGCGACTCTAGGGGGCATCACAATATCTGTTTAGAAACGTAACAATTAGGGTGGCTCCACCATCGTTTCAGGTGATGGCCGGGGTGAAGCCGCACTTGGGAAGAGCCAACCTTTACAAACCCTACCCACATGCGCCGGGCTGCTGGAGCAGGCGTGATCGAGCATCGCTTGCAGGCGGGCAGCGCGTGCATCCGGGGTGGCGTTGGAATGGCTGGGTCCAGCGAGGGGAAGCCCAGATGAGCAGCACGGACGACGAGCCGAAGGACGAGAGCAAACCCGAAACGCCGGCCCCAGCCCCGGCAGCGCCAGCCGACCCGGGCCAGCAACACCCCGTGGACATTCAAGTCCAGGAGGAGGCCGTCAAGGAGCGCCCCGAAGGCGGCGGCTACAACTGAGGCTGCCCCCCACGGTGACGTGGCTTGGCCGCCCACGGCGCGAACCGGCCCGATGCCGGCACGTTGGCTGATAACACCAAGGAGGAAAACGGCATGTCTGCACACCCACCCCCTGTTCCCCCCGACCAGCGGCCAAAGTACGGCGGCGACGACCTCAGCAAGGCTGACGTGGCCGGAAATCCGGCTTCTGGGTCGCCCGACGGCAACTTGGACGAACAAAGGCAAGCTGGAAATACGAAGCAGAACACGACCAACAAGGGCCTGCAGCAGGATCGTTGAGCATGAGCACGAAGAACGAGCATACCGGCCGCTTCGGCGGACCCGGCAGCAGTCATCAGGACCGGGAGCATCCGGGCAGGAACCACCAGCCAACCGGCCACAAGGGTGGCGGCGACCGCGCCGGAACTGCGCCGGCGCCCGGCACGCCGACGAACCCGGCGCGCAGCCGCCGTTCGGGCGGGGGTGGCGAACAGGACGCTCACCACACCCATACCGAGGACCGCTCCTAGCAACCCTGGCCCGGCGCTGCGACCAGCGCCGGGCCGTTTCGTTCGGGCCGGCCAGACCTTGGCCGCGGCAAGGCGGCGCTGCCCGCCTCTGCTATGTAGTGCGCGGCGTCCTCCAACCCTCGGCATGTCGAAGGTGCCCCGCGCCGGGTTGGGTGTCGGGATTGTTGAGGATCCAAGGCATGGTCCTCTTCTGGACACGCTTGCGAAACTTGGCCCGCGAGGGCGAAGCCGATCGGGGCGCCGTTGTCCTACCCAGGCTTGTCCTTGTGCGATGAAAACTGTCGTTCTGCCGTGCGGAATGCCTCGCGCAGCGAAGCATGAACGTCTGGGTGGGCGAGCCGGTCCTTGGTGTGGTGCGGCGCACGGAACACGGCCAGGTCGCGTCCCGGTAGCGACAGCACGATATGCACGTCGAACACGTCCCCCGTCCTGTGCTGGTTGTGCAATGCCTCGATCGAGACCCGGCAGCCGATCAGATGCGGGTGGCGCGCTGCCAGCTTGTCAACGTGCTGGCGGATCTTCGTTTCCATCGCGACCGATGGATCCGTGTTGTGAAAGACGACGTCCAGGGGGCGTTCCATCTCATCCTCCTATTCAGAAGCGCAGGATCGCGGCGGCTGCAACCTGCCGGGGCAACCGCTCGCGCTACGCTGCGGGGGCGTCACGAACGGCTGCCGTTCAACAGCAAGCTTTTGGTCTGCGTTTCGGTGCGACATGCCGGCTGGTTTCGGTTCTGCTTTCTCGGCAGAAACCGATGGTTCGTTCGATGTCCGAGGCCAGCTGGAGCTTTAGGCAGCCATAGTTCCCGTTTTTCAGCAGTTCTGCAACTTTACAGCATAAGCCACTCAAAGGGGGGCAGAGCCGTCCCTGGGTTCTGCGGGCTGCTGCCGGACACCACTGGCCGCCTCCTCGATCAGGCGCTGCATCTGCGCCCAAGTCGTGTCCCACGACTGCCCGGCCAAACGCTTGTCCACGCGCGAAAG
>CALMVT010000231.1 GCA_937873175.1 uncultured Acetobacteraceae bacterium
GCATCCGACACGGAAAGCCCGACGCCATCGGGATTGTCGCGGACATCCGGCTCGGCAAAAAGCTTCTCGATCGCGCCGTCAGCCACATACATCGAGTAGCGCCAACTGCGCATCGCCATGCCGTGATGCGAGCGGTCCACGAGCATGCCCATGCGGCGGGTGAAATCGGCGTTGCCGTCCGGCAGCATGAACACTTTCTCGATATTCCGGCTACTCGCCCACTGGAACATCACGAAAGCGTCGTTGACGGCCAGACAGACCACCTGGTCGACGCCGAGTTGGCGGAAATCGTCGTGGAAACGTTCGTAGCCCGGCAAATGACTGTCCGAGCAGGCCGGCGTGAAAGCGCCCGGCAGCGCGAAAAGGACGATGCGCTTTCCCGCGAACACGTCCTGGCTAGTGATGGCCCTCCACTCGAACGGGTTGGGACCGCCCAGCGCGTCGTTGCGCACGCGGGTGTGGAAGACAACGTTCGGGATGCGCGTCGGCGTCATCGGGATCGCTCGGGCTGGAGGGATGCGGGGCACCGATGAAACAGCACCCCGCTCTGTGCTCAGGCGTGGGTCGTGGTCTTCACGTCCACGCTGGCCTTGATCGCGTTCGAATAGGGACAGATGCCGTGCGTCGCTTCGACAAGCTTGTGCGCCTCCGCCTCGGGCAGGCTGGGAAGGGTGACGTCGAGCGCGGCGGTGATGCCGAACCCGCCCTCCGAGCGCGGGCCGATTCCGATGGTCGCTGTCACCGTCGAGCCGTCCGGAACCTTGATCTTGGTCTGGGCCGAGGCGACCCGCATGGCGCCCAGGAAGCAGGCGGAGTAGCCGAGCGCGAACAGCTTCTCCGGATTGGCGCCGTCGCCACCCGGGCCGCCCAGCTCCTTCGGCACGGTGAGCTGCAGCGCCATGGTGCCGTCAGCCAGTGCCGTCTTGCCGTCGCGGCCGCCGCCGCTCGCTGTGGCTTGGGTCTGGTACTTCGCGTCAACGGGCATGGTGGGGTCCTTTCCAGAGCTTGATATATCGTCCACGATAGTATCGTGCGCTGCATTAAATCTGGGCCAGGGCGATGTCAACGCTTGCGATCTGATCGCGTGCGATCTATGCCCGGCGCGATGCATGATCCTGCCGCTTCCTCCTTGCCTGCGCCCGACTTGGACGAGCTGCTGTGCTTTGCCGTGCATTCGACCGGCTTCGCGTTCAACCGGGCCTACCGCCGCCCGCTGCAGCGCCTGGGCCTGACGTATCCGCAGTACCTCGTGTTGGTGGCGCTGTGGGGCGCGGATGGAGTGACGGTGGGGCGGTTGGGCGAGCGGCTGGCGCTGGACACGAGCACACTGACGCCGCTGCTGAAGCGGCTGGAAGGGTTAGGGCTGCTGACCCGAAGCCGGTCGAGAACGGATGAGCGGCGGGTGGTGGTGGCGCTGACCGGGAAAGGCCGCGCGATGCAGCTCGAAGCGGCCGACGTGACGCGCTGCATCGTTGAAAGCGCCGGGTTGCCGGTCGCCGACCTTGTGCGGCTGACACGCGAGATCCGGGCGCTGCGGAGCAACCTGAAACGAGCGGAGGCGGAGGGAACGGCAGCTTGAGCAACGCCGTCGGGACGGGAAGCGCGAGCGCGTTGCCGGAAGTGGACGGTGTGCCAAGCGCGGCGGCGCAGCCGACCCCATACCCGCCTTCGGAAAGTCTGCGCAGGCTGAAACCTATACCGCCGAGCAGCAGAAACGTTAGCGTCCCATGGCAGAGCGCTGAGCAACCTGCCGGTCTCGTGCCGTCTCACCTCGGCGTGATTTGCAGAACGGTTGACGCCCTGCCCTTCGACAGCCCACCGATCAAACGTCCCACCCAGCGCTGATCCAGCCATGCCAAGCCGAATAGCCGGCATTGAGGCATCCTGACTGCCCGCCTTCTGCAGCGTCCCCCCGAAAAGTATCCGCCCGTCCTGGCCTACGTTGCGCGGAGCGCCTGGACTGCCCTCGGCTCAATCCCTGCGCCGGCCCGCGGCGACTGCCCGGCTGCTTTCCTTCTGCTTGGTAACTACTCACCTGTCCTGACTGCCTGACCATGGGCGGCATGGACGTCCGGCTTGACAGGGCGAGGGTTGGATTGGTTCATCGCCTCCCGTGCACAGCGAGATCCTCAAGGCCCTTTCCAAGGACGACCTGCTTGCCTTGCTCCTGGCGCAGCAGGGGCAGACCGAGGCGCAAGCTGCGCAGATCGGTGCGTTGACGGCGCGGATCGCGGAGCTGGAAGCCAGGCTCGACGCGCCGCGCAAAACGCCCAGCAACTCGGGCACGCCGCTGTCCAAGGGCCACAAGCCAAACCGCCCGGAGCGCCCGAAGACGCCTCGCCGCGGTCGTCCCGGCGTCACCCGCGCGCTGGCAGTTCATCCTGATCGCACCATCGAGGCGACGCTTGATGCTTGCCCGTGCTGCGGCCACGCGCTTGGCCCCGCCGACCAGCCTGACGTCCACGCCTACGACCATATCGACCTGCCGCCGATCAGCCCGGTGGTGACCCGCATCAACCGCCGTCGCGGCGTGTGCCCGTGCTGCCGCAAGCGCGTGGCTGCTCCTGCACCGGAGGGGTTCGAGCCCGGCTCGCCGTTCGGGCTAGGGCTGTGCGCGCTGATCATCCATCTGCACGTGACGCAAGCGATCGGCTTCAAGCGTCTGGTCCGCCTGTTGTCCGAGGTGTTCGGCCTGACCCTCAGCCAAGGTGCGGTTGCCAACATCCTGGCCCGTGCCGAGGCGCCGTTGCTTGCTGCTGCCGCACCAATCGCGGCGGCGGTGCGCAAAAGCCCGTTCGTGGGCTCGGACGAAACTTCGGCGCGGGTCAGGAGCAAGACGTGGTGGCAATGGGTGCTGCTGGGTTCGACGGCGATCTGCCACGTGATCGCCGATACCCGGGCGGCGTCCGTCGTGACCACGTTCATGGGCGGTGCGCAGCCGGAGGTCTAGATGGCGGACCGATACGGCGGCCAGCAGGGCCATGGCGCGACACGGCAGATGTGCCTGGCCCATCTGCTGCGACGCCGCCTATGCGAGCGAGGCGGCGGAAACGCGAAGCGTTTGCCGCTGGGATGGCGGGTTTGCGCCGGGCTTTCGCCTGCTGCTGTTGCGGGCCATGGCAATCGGCAAGCGACGGGCGGCGCTGAAGGACAGCACCTTGGCGCCATACCACGCGGGCCTGGAACGACAACTGGACCGGCTGCTGTCGGGGCCGATGCCGGAACGGCCCGCCGCGCGCCGCCTGTTCCGCGCCATGCACCGCGACCGCAACGACCTGTTCCGATTCGTCATCCGACGCGACGTGCCCTACACCAATAACGCCTGCAAGCGTGCCATGCGGCCTTTGGCGATCTTCCGCAAGATGACGGGCGGGTTCCGCGCCGAGTGGGGCGCCCGGGTCTATGCCGCGGCCGTCAGCATCATCGCCACCGGGCGCTTGCATGGGCTCACCGCATTCGGAGCGCTACAGGCCGCATTGGCTGGCAAAGTGGTCATGCAAACCGCCTGAGCAAGCGTGAGGCGGGTGAGTAGTTACCTGCGGCGCTTTCACAGCTACTATGGGGACGATTTCCGCGTGGAGTGCCCCGTCGGCTCCGGGGTGATGCGGACCCTGGCGGAGGCTGCCGAGGAGGTCAGCGACCGGCTGGTACGCTTGTTCCTCCTCGCGCCGGGCGGTACCCGCCCGGCTTTGCAGGTCGGCGGGTCGCCTGCCTGTGGCCTTGGTGGGGAGCCTGCGCTGCTGTTCCACGAGTTTTTCCACGGCGAGGCCGGGCAGGGCCTGGGCGCGTCGCACCAGACCGGGTGGACGAGTTTGGTGGCGTTGCTGATCCAGGACCGCAGGAGGGCTGCATGAACGGGTTGCGGGACGCAATCCATGGGGCGTCCAATGCGAAGGCTTGCAACGGAGCGGAATGGCAAGGCCGTGCTATCCTTCTTTCGCTCGCCCCGCACCGCCATACCGGGCGAGCCGGCACTCGCACGAATGCTGCCCAACCCTTGAGGAGCTCGCCATGGACATGGACCCGGCCAAGCCCACCCTGACCTCCCTGGCCCACGGCGGCGGCTGCGGGTGCAAGCTGGCGCCCTCCGTGTTGCAGGACATCCTGGCGGGGATGCCGGCGCGCGGCCTGTTCCCGGATCTTTTGGTCGGATCGGAGACGGCGGACGACGCCGCGGTGTATCGGCTAAACGACACGACGGCGCTGGTGGCGACCACCGACTTCTTCATGCCCATGGTGGACGACCCCTACGACTTCGGGCGCATCGCCGCCACCAATGCCTTGTCGGACGTTTACGCCATGGGCGGCCGCCCGCTGCTGGCACTGGCGATCCTGGGCATTCCAATTGGCAAGGTGCCGGTGGATGACGTGCGGCGGATCCTCGCCGGCGGCGCCGCCGTCTGCGCCGACGTCGGCATACCCATTGCGGGCGGCCACTCCATCGACTCGCTGGAACCGATCTATGGCCTGGTCGCGCTCGGCACCGTCCACCCTCGGCGCATCCTCCGCAACACCGGCGCGCGCCCCGGCGACATGCTGGTCCTGACCAAGGGCCTGGGAGTCGGCATCCTTAGCGCTGCGCTGAAGCGGGGCGAGCTTGGTGCGGACGGCTACCGCACGATGATCGCGGCGACCACGCGCATCAACAAGGTAGGCGCGGATCTGCCGGACATGACGACGGTCCACTCCTGCACCGATGTGACGGGCTTCGGGCTGCTGGGCCACGCCCTGGAGATGGCGCGGGGCGCCGGGCTGCGGGCGCGGCTGCGTTTGGCTGACGTGCCGGTGCTGGACGGTGCGTCGGCGCTGGCGGTGGCGGGGTTCGGCACCGGCGCGTCAGGGCGCAACTGGAGCAGCTATGCCGATGCGGTCACGCTCCCTGCCAGCCTGGCGGACTGGCGCCGCGGCCTGCTGTGCGACCCGCAGACGAGCGGCGGCCTGCTGATCGCTGTGGCGCCGGACGGGGCGGATGCCTTGCTGCGCCATGTGCGGGACGCCGGGTTCGCGCAGGCTGCAATCATCGGAACGTTGGAGGCGGGGGCGCCGGGGATCGAGGTCGTTTGACGCAGGCAGCCCCGATTTGAGCCTTCCTGCCGCTGCCGGGAGCGCGGCGGCGCGGCTGTGCCTCGGCGCCTCGATCTGGCGCCGTCCGGGTGGCCGTGCGCGCGGACGGTGGCATGTGGCAGCCGCCCGGATCGTTGATCCGCAGGTCAACGCCTGCACTTGGGTCCGCTTCGAGGTGCTGCCCGATCCCCTGCCCGGCGATCATTTCATCGGGACCGGGACAACCGCGAGCAACGATGACGTGCAAAACCTGACCGTGCCCTGCAACGCAGGGGAATACGGCTGCCGGGCGATCCCCAAGTTCAGGATGCGGGCTGCCTGACCCGTCCCGCCCGCCGCTACCGGGGCGCCGGGCACCCCCGCCCGGCGACGGCCGCCGCCGGCGCAGGCCGCGGGACATCGCGTCTATGGCCATCGCCCGCGAGAGCATGCAAACCTGTGGGGGTGATTACGCTGCTGTTGCGTTTACGTCGTCGTCGTCGTCGTCGTCGTTTGCGGGGCGGAAGCCGGAGTAGCGCCTGCGGAAGGCGTCCTCGAGCGTGTCGTTCAGCACGGCCGTGCGCACGTCGAGGAAGGGCTGCACCGTGGTCCTGTTCCAGCGCATCTGTTGTTTCTTGTTCATGCGCTTGGCCACGATCTCGTTGACCGCGCT
>CALMVT010000232.1:0-290 GCA_937873175.1 uncultured Acetobacteraceae bacterium
ATCGCCGCATGATGCTCTGATCTTATCCCTCCACGCTCAGGGGGGAAGTCCAACGCGAAGCTGTATTCAGAACGGCCTTGGCCCGCTTTGCCTGCGCTCCTGCGTGGGCGTCTGCTGGCGCTTCGGGTTGAGATGCACCGCCAACCTCCCACGCATACCCGCCCTGCCCAGCACTTCCTCGGCGGCGGTAAGCGCCTCGTCCTGGCGGGCCATGGCCTCGCTGATCGGCGCCATCTTGCCATCCAGCGCCTTCCGCACTGCCTTGTCCTGCACCCTGGCCCGCGCCACCC
>CALMVT010000232.1:300-3711 GCA_937873175.1 uncultured Acetobacteraceae bacterium
GCTCTGATCTTATCCCTCCACGCTCAGGGGGGAAGTCCACCCTTTCCGGCTTGATCCGCAAGCGCCAGGAGGTCGCCGTCGAGCTGGACGCGGCGCAGTCGCGGGTGCGGCAGCTCATCCTCGACATCGACGCCGTGGACGCCACCATACGGCTGTTCCAGCCCGACATAAACCTCGACGCGGTGAAGGTGCGCCCGACGCCCCGGCGCCACGAGGCGCACCGTGGGGACACGTCGCGGCTGATCCTGAGCCTGCTGCGGAAGGCTGGCGAGGCGCTGAGCCATCGGGAGATTACCCAGCGCGTGATGACGGCGCGGGGGCTGAACCTAGCTGATCGGGCGCTTTGTCAGACCCTGCGGGATCGAGTTGGGGCCAGTCTGCGAGGGATGCGGGAGCGCGGGACACTGGCATCTGAGGAGGGGAGCGGGCCGGGGGTGCGGTGGCGACTCGTCTGAGAAGGGCAACAGACTCAACATCTAGTGCAGCCCAACGATTCTGGCGCCCAACTTCTAGGATTTTATAACCGTGCGCCCTTGCGCGGACGGATCAACGTACGTTAGCCTACCGATGTTGACGGTTACGAAAAAGGGGCCCTGGCAGGCCCCTTCCCGTAGGCATCCGTGGGCTCTTGGGGAGCCGCGAGCGGATCGGTGTTGTACGCACTCCTTTTTGGAGGACATAACACCCTTAGTCAAGTCTCTCGCGGCTCCCCGCTAATGCGTTAGGAGCATGAGTGAGATGTCTACCGACTTAAATGCACGTGAGGCCGCTTTTGCCATTCGGCAGCTTGCCTCAGAGCGCAATCTGCTTCGCTTAGGATCATCCTCTGTCCCGGAGTCGCGCTCTGACGCCTATCAGGCGTCGGCCATGGCGTTTACCGCAGAGGCGACCGACACGCTCGAACGCCAATCTGTAACCGCTGTTGGCTTCAACTCTAAAAAGAATATTGTGTTTGTCTATACAAATAAACGAGTGGCAAAAGCTCAAGAAAAATCTCTGCCATTTAACATCTCAGGATCGGTCAAGGTCCTATATAGGCAACTTCGCCCGCTTACTATCACCGACACTGTCGCTGATGAGGTATTGGGTGGAGAACCCTACAGCCTTTTCCGCAGCCACTATGCTTGCGGCTCGTCGATCAGCCCCGGAAATGCGCGTAGCGCCGGGACGCTAGGGGCTATTGTGGAGGACGCGCAAGGAGTCCGTTACGGCCTTACGAATAACCATGTCACTGGCGGTTGTAACAATACTCGGGTCGGGCTTCCTGTTGCCGCTCCCGGCATCATGGATGTGCAGGTCGGTTTCCATGACCCGTTTACGGTTGGCTGGCACCATTCGGTTTTGCCCATGCGTCAGGGCGATCCCAATTCGGTAAACATTGGGGGGAACACGGACGCAGCTCTGTTCAGATTGAACCCCAAAGCACAACTCAGTTCACATCAAGGCTCGTTCTACCCTACTCCTACGCGCGTTCTTGACCCAGAAGAAGACATGAAGGTTGAAAAGGTCGGCCGAACAACAACCCATACAACAGGAGTTATAGAGGCAGAAATTGCCGGTCCCTTTCCGGTCAACTATAAAACCACCGCTTGGCACTCTCCGCATGAATCTACGAGCTTCCAGGGCCAGGTTTTCTTTGAGCCAGTGTTTCTTATCCGCGGCGACGGCGGGCCATTCTCATTGCCTGGAGATTCTGGCTCATTGGTGGTCACTCAGGAAAGTGATAGCAAACGCGCAGCAATAGGGTTAATTTTTGCAGGGCGTGAGCCAGATGCCGCCTATACGCTACCAATACGCCCCATTCTCAACGGATTTGGGGTGACGCTCGTGGGTTCTTGAGAGGGTGGAACGTACTTACATTGCATGGCCAACGAAAGATCGCAGATAGCAAAAGAACTCTTGAAACACCTTGCGGTGCCATACGGCACCGCAAACGTTGTGTATCGAAAATCCGATGCTGGTGGGGAATTGATCGTTGAGTATTCTCCTACGTCGCAGTTTCAGATGCACGAAAAGCTTTCGGTTTTTTGTGGTATTCCCGTTAAGTATGTTCTGAGGAGACCCGCTCGCGCATTTGCGTAACTGTAGCGAAAGCTTTTTTAGTTAGCGGCTCCGCTGCCAGTACCCGCAGAAGTCCACCGAAGGCCGCGCCTTCAACGCCAGCGCGACCACGCCACGAACCTGCGTCCCGTTGTCGTCCCGGCGACGGCCCTCACGGAAGGCGCTCTCCTGGGCGTAGCGGGCCAGGTAGGCACCCGCGATGTGGTGATGGTGCCCGACTTCGCCCCGCCGCAGGCGGCTGAAAAAGCTTTCCGCCCCGTTGGTGCAGGCGATGCCGTCGCTGTAGGAAAGCTGGTGATTGATCCGCTTCACGACGTAGCGGGCGTGCAGCTCATTCCAGCTATTCGCCTCGTCGGCGTGGATTTCGGTCTCAGCCGCGACGTGGTTGCGGATGTAGGCCAGGGCTGACCCTTCCGTTGGGAACGCTGCCGGCATCACCATGCCGTCGCGCTCGCGGATCACCACGACGCACTGCCGCTTGCCGGTCTGGTTCTTGACCAAGCGCCGGTCGCGGCGGTTCTCCTTGTGGTTGGCGGGCTTCACGTAGCCGCCGAAGTAGGCGCCATCGACCTCCACCGTCTTGCCGGCCCCGCCGAGCTTGTAGCCCTTGACCTCGGACGCCATCGCCTCCCGCAGCTTGTGGGACAACACGAAGGCCGTCTTGTATTGCACGTCCAGGTCGCGGGACAGCGCTAGGGCGGACTCAGGGCCATTCAGTTCTGGTTACTGGGTTCCCAGAGCGAGTAGCTGATCGAAGCTGACGGCGTTGGTGTAATACCAACGGCCATTTGCTCTGACTCAAACGTGAGTAGGTTTGGCCCGGGGCTGAATGGTTGAGATTGCCTGCACGAATGTGGAGGCGAACATGACGGTTGCGATCACGCGGACGGAGCACACAGCGGCGGAACTGCGCCGATACGCGGCCTGCTCAGCGGACAGCTCTGTTGCACGTCGGCTGCTGGCGCTGGCACTGGTTTTGGATGGTCGCAAGCGCGCGGATGCGGCGCAGTCGGCAGGCATGGATCGGCAAACCCTATGCGACTGGGTGCATCGCTACAACGCGGACGGCTTGGCAGGCCTGGGCGACCGGTATGGGGGCGGAGCGCCGCCCCGGCTTTCGCCCGAGCAGGAAGCGCAGGTTGCGGACTGGATACGCATCGGACCCGACGTCGAAGTGGACGGCGTCGTGCGCTGGCGCTGCGTGGACATCCAGGCGCGGATCGCGCGCCGCTTCGGTGTCGCTTTGCATGAGCGCAGCGTGGGCAAGCTGCTGCATCGGCTCCGGTTTGCCCGGATGTCCACGCGCCCGCGCCATCCCAAGGCGGACGTCGCGGCGCAGGCGTCTTTCGG
>CALMVT010000233.1:0-17388 GCA_937873175.1 uncultured Acetobacteraceae bacterium
GCCGAGGGCCGCCACTGGCCCGGAGTTGCCGCTGCCCACGGCCACGGCCAGCGCGCCGGTGCGGGGCGGCGCGTCCCCCAACACCGCCGGCACCAGCCCGCCGCCGTCCACCCTCAGCAGGGCGATGTCGGTGGACGGGTCGCGTCCGGCCACGGTGGCGCGGCGCTGTTCCCCGCCGGGCAGGGTGACGGCAACGTCGCCCTCATCGGCAAGCGCCTCCTCGGCGGTGACAACGAGGTTTTCGCGCCAAGCGAAGCCGCTGGAGCGCGCACGGCGGGACGCAACCGCCACGACACTGGACGCCGCGCGCCCGACAAGATCGGCGAGAGAGGCGGAGAAGGCTTGCAGGCTGGTAGGGGCGGATTCTGACATGGGTGGCTCCTTTGCCACCCATGTGCATCCCGGGCGGGAGCTTTCCTACTGCCCAGTTGGGCAGGCAGTACTCCGCCTCACCGTCGCGTTGGTTCGCCGCCGACCGGGGCGAGAGTGCGCCGCAGCCGCCGGAGCTGCGCCTTTTCCTGAAGGCTCGTGCGCAGCCGGCGATACGCCGCGCCGTACAGCATGGGCATGTATTCCTGCTTGGGAAAGCGCTGGAGCGACTGCCACATCCTGCTCCGCGGGTATAGGAAGCTGCGGAACCGGGCGGTCGATTTCAGCATCGCCGCGACATACCGATCGCGATTGAGCACGGGATGCAGAAAGGCGTCTCCGCCCGTGCCGGCCAGGTCGTCTTCCAGGACCGGCGGGAACCATTGGTATTGGTCCACGGCGGCGAACTCGGCCAGGGACATGGAATGGTATCCGGCCCGGGCGATCTCGGTCGGGATGAACACTTCCGCCATCGGCCAAAAGCGCACGGCGCCATCCCCCGTCATCTC
Organism: uncultured Acetobacteraceae bacterium; assembly: GCA_937873175.1. Taxonomy (GTDB): domain Bacteria; phylum Pseudomonadota; class Alphaproteobacteria; order Acetobacterales; family Acetobacteraceae; genus CAHJXG01. The sequence goes on from CALMVT010000233.1 coordinate 879, forward strand.
CCGGCGCCGCCGGGCCAGCATCCGCAGCGCACGGCGGGAAAACGCCGTCACGCAGATCAACGATCCCCGCAGCTCCTCGAAGGTGTAGGTTTGCTGATGGTAAAGGGTCCAGTACCAGTCCCGCATGGGCGTGCAGCTGGGGAAATCGACCAGATCGGCCCGCTGTGCCGCCATCTGCTCGACCATGCGCCCGATGCTGGTCCGGACCACGGCGTCATACTCGACAAACACGTAGTAGTCATACTCGGGATGCCGTTCCCCGAAATGGTAATGCACGTAATCCGGGTTCCACCAAAGCAGCGAACCCTTCTCGAACCGGTCGGCGAACCCCAGGGCGGTGATCTCGGCGTTGCTGGTGCGGACCACGCGGTTGAAGGGGATCGGGCCGGCGAGACCGTTAGTTTCGTCAACCGAAACGAAGAAGTCGCCCGGACCCGCTGCGGCTTCGCAGCGGGACGCCTGGCGATGCACGAACGCATCCCAAGCATACGTCTTGAAGATCACGGCGTAGCGCATGCCAGGGCTTTCTTCGTCAAGTCTGCGCGGGCGTCCGATCCAAAGGGACATGCTGTGCCAGGGCCACGGCCGGCAGCGCCGGCGGCCCGACGCGCAGGGTTCGCCGCCGCGCGTCCCGCCGCGCCGCCCGCCTCAACTCTTGCCGCACGGCGGTGGCCACCTCGACCAGATTCAATGGGGTCATGCTGTCGAACAACGGCAGGCTGATGACGCGGCTGGCCACGTCGTCCGTCGCCGGCAGCGCCCCCCCGACCCCGTGCTCGGCGAAGAAGTCCTGCTGCAGCAGATGGGGGCTGAAATACGTGGCGGAGCCGATGCCCTGCTTGGCCAGCGCCGCCGTGATCTCGCCGCGATGCGGCGCCAGCGCCGGGGGCAGCAGCCCGGGCGCGAACTGGTGCGCCTGCATGCCCGGCAGTTCCGGCTGGTAGGTCAGCTCCGGCAGGGCCTGCCGATAGCCGCGCATCAGGGCCGCCCGGTGCGACAGGACCTCATGATACCGGTCGAGGCGGAGATGCGCCAGCAGCGCGCCGACCTCGCTGAGCTTGCCGTTCAGGCCAAGCATCGTCGCCGTCCGCGGCTGGCTGCGCAAATCGCCGGTCGGCTCGCCGAAACGCGAAGTCGCCGAATCGCCGAAACCCGAAGGGTTTGCGGCTGAGGCAAAGCCGTTTGCGGCTGAGTTTGCGGCTGGTTTCGCCGTGAACCCGAAGTTGCACATCTGCCGCAGCCGGGCGATTGCGTCCAGGTCCGCACTGTAAACGATGCCGCCCTCGCCGGTTGCGAAGGACTTGGTTGCGTGCATCGAGTAAACGACCAGGCCGTTGAACCCGGTCCCGAACCCGCGGCCGTCGGCCGACGCCGTGCCAAGCGAGGCGGCGGCGTCCACCACCACGGGCACGCCGAAGCGCCGGGTCAGCGCCGTGTAGCGCGAAAGGTCAAGGTCGTAGCCGAACGTGGCGTATGGCATGACAACGGCGATGTCGCTGCCGTGGCGGGCGAGCAGCCGCTCCTCGTCAACGGCGCACGCCGTCCAGCTTGTCGGGTTGATGTCGCAGAACAGCGGCGTCAGCCCGCACCACAGGGCAGCCTGGGCGGCGGCGGCAAAGGTGAAGGACGGCATCAGCGCGTAGCGCGGCCTTGCGGGACCGCTTTGCGTTTGCCGCAGGGCCGGCCGGGCGCCGATGGCCTGCTGCACCGCAAGCATCAGCCCGATCGTGGCGTTGCACACGGCCAGGCAGGCGCCTTCGCCGGCGAACAGGCGGGCGACCATGTCCTGCTCAAGCCGGGTGTTGACGGGGCCGAAGTTGCTGAACACGCCGCTGTCCTCGATCGCGCGGAGCCGCGCTGCGGCCTGGCTCAAGGGCGGCGGGCTTGGGCGGATCAAGGGCACTGGCACCGTCAACCTCCCTCAACGGCGACGGCAAGGCTGGGAGCGGGCCTTGGAACCGCGAACGCCCGGCACAGCAGGCCGCCCGGCAGCGCGGGGACGGAGCTGAACGGCCGCACCACGGCGTCGACGATCATCGAGCCGACATCATGCTGCCACAGCCAGAGTCCGTTGGCCTGGCCGCGAAAGCTCGCTTCCCCGCCCAAACGGCCGCGCGGCACGAAGCCGGCGCCGAGGCCGATCCCGAACAGGCCGGGCACCGGCCGCCCGTCGCCGTCCAGCACCCGGCACTGGCCGTCCACCAAGGGCTGCTGCGGACCGGTTTGCGACAACAGCGTGATCGGCTGCCCATTGCGGCCGTGCACCGGCAACGCCCGGGGCCGATAGCCCAGGGCGGCGATCACCAGGTCGGCCCCGTCCAGCAGCCGCACCGCGCCCGCGTCGTCGACGCCGAGCCGGTGCAGGCGGACCCGCGGCTCCGGGGGCCGGCCGCCGATGCCGCGCGCCTGCATGACCAGCTCCCGCGCGTCCAGCCGGAACCCGGCGAACCGGAACACCTTGCCGCTGACCGGGCAAACGTCGTCCTCCGTCCACTCGATGTAACCGTCCGCAAGGGCCGAAGCGCGATCCGGGTAATAGATGCGCAGCTCGCGGCGGTGCAGCAGGGTGACGCCGCCCGTGCCGAACCGGACATCCGGCAAGCGGTGCAGCAGGGCATGGGCGACGGAAGCGGCGCTGGTTGACCCGCCCACGATCACCACCCGGGGGTCGGGCCTGCCCGCCAGCAGGTCCGCCACGTGCTCAAGGCCGCCGGTTGAAAGCACGTCCCCCGACTGCAGCAGGCGGCCGGCGCAGCGTTGCACGAGGTTGACGCCGGCCACCGTTTCCGCCGCCAAGCGTTGAACCGGCTGCTCCGCGCCGGTCGCCAGCACGACGTGGCGGGTCAGCAGCGTTCGCCCGGCGCCCGTGGCCAGGTCGCGGACGCGGACGCTCCAGCCGCCGGCGATCCGCGCGAGGGATGTGGCGTGGTGGGTTGTCAGGACACCGCTTGCGGGGTGCTCCGCGATGACCCTGCCCATTGCCTCGCCCACCAGCCCCAAAAACTGCCCGGCGTCGTGCAGCGCAACCGTTCCGTCCCCCGCATCGGCCAGCCGCCGGGTCAGGGGATGGTCCGCAAGCCGCGTCAGCTCGGTGTCCCAGCCGCGAACTCGCCGAAACCGCTTTGCGGTTTGTGGCTGTCTTCGCGTTTCGGCGACATCGCTCAACAGACAATCAACAAAGGTGCGGCCGCTGCTGTCCGAGTTAATGGCGTAGCCGCCGATCGAACCGGCGCCCAGGCGGCCCGATTGCTCGACAACCGCCACGCCGTCGTCCAGCAAAGCGCCGAGTTCACCATCGCGGTGCGCAGCCAGCAACGGGGCGAGACCAGCGGGTCCACCCCCGACGATCACTAGGCGAAGATACCGGTCCTGCTTCCACATTACTGACATCCTTGAGCAACCCGCCGCAGCTTGTCCTCAACGCCATGGGAGATAGAAAGTTGAAGGTGGATTGTGTCGAAAAAAAGGTGCACCGGACGCCTACAGCTGCTCACTTAAAGTGATTTCTTAACTACCTGACCACGCGCTTCACCGCGATTGTTACTCCCATACGGAGCTTCGCTGTTCCAAGACACTCGGCAAAGCTTCCCCGACGCGCTCAATCGGCACGGGTCGCTGCGGAATTGTTAGTGTGACGGCTTGTTAGCATATGTTCGGTTCGGTGGCTGCAACACGGCAGGGAAGTCGATGCGGGAATCCATGGTTTTCCCGCATGTGTGGCTTTGCTGCACTGCGATCGGCCGCATGGCCACACGGCGCACGCCGGCCCCGGCCCTGGACGCAGGCATTTACGGCTCGACCTCCGGCATGGAACCCGGCCATACTTCTTAAGGCCCAGTTCTTTCGGCCTGGACGGGGTCCCTGACCACTGAGGCGCCATGCCGATCGGCTATGTTCGCGTATCCATTGACGATCACAACCTCGACCCGCACGGCGATGCGCAGCGCCCGGCTGGCCGCGAAAAGCCCCCTGGGCACCCTATCGGCAGCGCAAAGGCGGCGCGGCGGAAGTTCTGACCGAGAGCTGGGCACCACGCCGCGCCCCGGCACCACTCGCCTCCATGGAGGTCCGATGCGCCCATCGCATGAAGACGGCCTGACCCGGCCGGGCCGCCAGCCTGCCGTGCCGCGCCGCGGTCGCCGCGCCTGCTTCGCCCTGGGCTTGGCGCTGCTGGCCGCCCCTTGCCCCGGCCCGGCTTCTGCCCAGACCGTCACGCTCCGCATCGGCCACTTCCCGAACATCACCCACGCCCAAGCCCTTGTCGCCCGCGGAATGGCGCGGCGGGGACAGGGCTGGTTCGAGCAGCGCCTCGGGCCCGGCGTGAAGCTGGACTGGTTCATCTACAACGCGGGTCCGAGCGCGATGGAGGCGATCTTCGCCGAAAGCCTCGACCTCACCTATGTCGGCCCTAGCCCGGCGATCAACGCCTACGCAAAGGCGCGCGGCGAGGACATCCGCATCATTGCCGGGGCGGCTGAAGGGGGCGCGGCCCTGGTGGTGCAGCCGGACGCCGGGCTGCGGGGGCCGGCCGACTTCCGGGGCAAGCGGATCGCAACCCCCCAGCTCGGCAACACCCAGGACGTGGCCGCCCGCGCCTGGCTGTCCGCCGGGGGCCTGCGCGTCACGCCGACCGGCGGCGACGCCCAGGTGATCCCGACGGCCAACCCGGACCAGCTCGCGCTGTTCCAGCGCCGGCAGCTGGACGCCGTGTGGACCGTCGAACCCTGGGTGACGCGCTTGGAACTGGAAGCGGGCGGCCAGGTGCTCGTGGAGGAACGGGAGGCCGTGACCACCGTGCTCGTTTCCAGCGCCAAGTTCCTTCGGGACCGGCGCGGCCTCGCTGGGCGCTTCGTCGCGGCGCATGAGGAGCTGACGGCGTGGATGGAGGCCAACCCCGAGGACGCGCAGCGGCTTGCGCGCGAGGAGTTGGCGGCGCAAACGCGCACGGGGGTCAAACCCGAGCTGGTTTCGCGCGCCTGGGCGCGGATCGTGCTGACCCCAACCGTGTCGCGCGATGCGCTGGAAGGCTTTGTCGCGAAGGCCAAGGACGCCGGCTTCCTGCGCACGGCGCCCGACCTGTCCCGCCTGGTCGAGAAGCCCTAGCGTCGTGGCCCTGGACACGCCGGCGATCAACACGGTTCCGCTTGGGGACGAACGCCTGGGCGAGCTGCTCGTCGAGGGCGTGTCCAAGTGGTTCCGCACGCGCCGGGACAACGTGCATGCCCTCGACGACGTGAGCCTGCACGTGCGGCCCGGCGAGTTCGTTTCCCTGGTCGGGCCGAGCGGATGCGGCAAGTCCACCCTGCTCGACATCGTTGCCGGGCTGACCAGGCCGGATGCGGGCCGGGTTGAGGCGGACGGCGTGCCCGTCACCGGGCCGGAACGGCACCGGCTGGTCATGTTCCAGGAATCGGCCCTGTTCCCCTGGCTTGACGCGCTCGGCAACGTCTTGTTCGGGCTGAAGCTGGTGCCGGATCTCGGGCGCCGGCAGCGGGTCGAGACGGCGATGGAGCACCTGCGCCTGGTCAAGCTGGAGCGCTTCGCCCGCGCCAACGTGCACGAGCTGTCCGGCGGGATGCGCCAGCGCGTGGCGCTCGCCCGCGCGCTGGCCCCCGACCCGCGGGTGCTGCTGATGGACGAGCCGTTCTCGGCGCTGGACGCCCTCACCCGCGAGCAGCTTTACGACGACCTGCAGGAAATCTGGCGGACCCGGCGCAAGACGATCCTTCTCGTCACCCACAACGTGCGCGAGGCGGTTTGCCTGGCCGACCGGGTGGTGCTGTTCTCCCCACACCCCGGGCAATTGCGCGAAGTGTTCGACATCCCCCTGCCCCGCCCCCGCGACATCAACAGCGCCGAGCTGTCCGGCTATGCGTCCCGTGTCACCGCGGCGCTGAAAAGCTACTACACGCGGGACGCGATGTTGTGAGGCGCGCGCTGATTGCCGCGCTGTTCTTCGCCGTTCTCGTCGCGGCGTGGCAGGCCATGGCCTGGAGCGGGCGCTGGTCGCCGGTGCTGCTGCCGTCGCCGGGCAGCGTCGCCGAGTACCTCCTGGCCGCTCTTGCGGATGGGAGCCTGCTGGAAGCCACGGGTGTCACGCTGCGCCGGCTGCTGGTCGGCTATGCCATGGGCGTCGCCATCGGGCTGCCGCTGGGCCTGCTGTCCAGCACGTGGGAAGTCGTGGAGGACACGGTGGGCGTGCTGGCGCTCGGGCTGCAAACGCTGCCCAGCGTGTGCTGGATTCCGCTCGCCCTGCTGTGGTTCGGCCAAAGCGAGGGCGCGATGCTGTTCGTCGTGGTCATGGGCACCACCTGGTCCGTGATGATCGCGACCGACACGGGCGCGCGCAGCATCCCGACGGTTTACGCCCGCGCGGCGCGGACCATGGGCTCGGCGGGCTTCCACCGCTGGACGCGGGTGATCTTGCCGGCCTCGCTGCCGTTCCTGGTCAGCGGCATGAAGCAGGGCTGGGCCTTCGCCTGGCGCTCGCTGATGGCGGCCGAGATCTACGTCACCATCCTCAGCGGCTTCGGCCTGGGCCAGCTCCTGCACTACGGGCGGGAGCTGAACGCCATGGAGCAGGTGGTCGCGGTGATGTTGGTCATCGTGCTGATCGGGTTGCTGGCCGACAAGGTGCTGTTCGCGCCGTGGGAACGCTTCCTGCACCGCCGTTGGGGCACGGACGCGCGGGGGGCGTGACACGACGGGAAAGGAGGCCAGTTCATGCGTTCCAAGCGGGTCATATCGGTCGTCGGCTGTCATGCGGAGGGCGAGGTCGGGGACGTGATCATCGGCGGCGTCCTGCCGCCGGCCGGCGTCACCATGTTCGAGAAGATGCGGACCATGGAGCGCGACCATGACCACGTCCGCCGCCTGCTGCTGTGCGAGCCGCGCGGCAGTGTGTGCCGCCACGTCAACCTCCTGGTCCCCCCGGTGCAGCCCGGCTGCGACGCCGGCATCATCATCATGGAGGCGACCGAGTACGTCGCGATGTCAGGCTCCAACCTGATCTGCACCGTGACGGTGCTGCTGGAAGCCGGCCTGGTGGCGATGACGGAGCCGGAAACGATTGTCACGGTCGATACCCCGGCCGGCCCGGTGCGCGCCCGTGCCGAGTGCCAGGATGGGCGCTGCCGGGCCGTGGAGTTCGAGAACGTGCCGGCCTTCGTGGACCGGCTCGACGCGCCGCTGGAGGTGGAAGGATACGGCACGGTCAGCGCCGACATCGCTTATGGCGGCATGTTCTACGCGGTCGTGGACGCGACCCGGCTCGGCTTCAGCATCACGCCGGACGAGGCGCGCGAACTTGCCGTGCTGGGCGAGCGGGTGCGCTTGGCCGCGCGGGAGCAGCTATCCGTGGTGCATCCCGGAACCCCCGGCATCAGCGGCGTTTCCATCGTGCAGCTCAACCGGCCATTCGCCGGCGTGGGCGCGGTCACGCGCAACACCTGCATCGTGGCGCCGGGCCGATCCGACCGCAGCCCGACCGGGACCGGCACCAGCGCGCGCATGGCCGTCCTGCACGCCCGCGGGCAGATGCGGACGGGGGACGCCATGGTGCACGAGTCCATTATCGGCAGCCGCTTCGCAGGCCGGATCGTGAGGGAAACCGAGGTCGCCGGGCGCCCCGCCATCGTGCCGGCCATCAAGGGCCGCGCCTGGATCACCGGGCACCACACCTACTTCCTGGACCCGGACGATCCGTATCCGGAGGGCTACCTGGTCCCGGACACCTGGGGCGTGACGGGGACACTGTTCCAGTGACGCGGCGCCACGAAGGAGGCCGCTGATGCACGGCACCGCCGCTGACCCGCGCTCGGTGCGGCGGGTGGAGGATGGGCGCTTCCTGCAGGGCGGCGGGCGATATGTGGACGACGTGCCGGCGGCCGGGCACTTACACGCGCTGGTTCTGCGCTCTCCCCACGCCCATGCGGCCCTGCTCCGCATCCGGACGGTTGAAGCGGCGGCCATGCCGGGCGTCCGCGGCGTGTTCACCGCGGCCGACCTGCTGGCCGACGGCATCCGCCCGATCCCCTGCGCCATGGCGCTGCCGCCGGAGGCCGGGCTGGTCGTGCCGCCGCGCCATGCCCTGGCCTTTGGGCGTGTGCGCCATGTGGGGGAGCCGGTCGCCCTGGTCGTGGCCGACACCGCCGCCGCCGCCCGCGACGCGCTGGAGCAGGTGGCGGTGGATTATGACGATTTGCCGGCGGTGACTGCGCCCGGCGATGCCTTGGCAGAGGGTGCGCCGCAGCTTTGGCCGGACGCGCCGGGCAACCTGGCCTTTCATTACCAGCGCGGGGACCGGGCAGCCGTCCAGGCCGCGTTCGCCGCCGCGGCGCACGCCGTCAGCCTGGACCTGGTGAACAACCGCGTCGTTGCCGCGTCCCTGGAAACGCGCACCGCGCTGGCCGAGCACGACCCGGAAACCGGGCGGATGCGCCTGCTGCTGAGTGGCCAGGACGTGCACGGCCTCCGGCGCGACCTGGCTCATTGCTTCGGGGTTGCGCCCGATGCCATCCACGTCGTCTGCCCCGACGTGGGCGGCGGCTTCGGCATGAAGAACGTCGTGCACCCCGAGCATGTGGCCCTGCTGTGGGCAGCGCGGCGTCTCGGCCGGCCCGTGCGCTGGATCGCCGACCGGACGGAGGATTTCCTGTCCGGGGTGCACGGCCGCGGCAACCTGACGCGGGCGCGGCTGGCGCTGGACGCCGAGGGCCGCTTCCTGGCGCTGCACGTGGAAACCACGGGCGAGCTGGGCGCCTACGTGTCCGCCCTCGGCCCCGGCGCGCATACGGTGGCGCCCGCGACGGCGATGGGCGGGGTGTATGCCATCCCCGCCGTGTTCATGGACGTGCGCGGCGCGTTCACCAACACGGTCCCGGTGGACGCCTACCGCGGCGCGGGCAAGCCGGAAGCGAACTACGTCATCGAGCGCCTGGCGGACGCCGCCGCGCTTCGGCTGGGCCGGGACCGGGTGGCGCTGCGCCGGGCCAACCTGGTCCGGGACTTCCCTTACACGAGCGCGCTGGGCACCACGATGGACACCGGGCGGTTCGGGGACAACCTGGACACGGCGCTGCGGGCGGCCGACCAAGCGGGCTTCGCCGCGCGCCGGGCCGAGGCCGCCCGCCGCGGGCGGTGGCTCGGCCAGGGGATCGCCTGCTTCCTGGAAACCTCGCGCGGCAAGCCCGGCGAGGACGGGGCGGTCCGCTTCGGGCGCGACGGCACGGTGGAGCTGCTGTCGGGCACCCAGTCCAACGGCCAGGGGCATGAAACCAGCTTCGCGCAGCTCGCCGCCGCCCGGCTTGGCGTGCCCGTCACGGCGTGCCGGCTGGCGCAGGCGGACAGCGGGCGCATCGCGTCCGGCGGCGGCCACGGCGGCGCGCGCTCCCTGCCGATGGCCGGCACCGCCCTGGTGATGGCGCTGGACGCCGCGCTGGCCAAGGCCCATGCGGAGGCCGCACGCCTGCTGCAGTCCGACCCGGCGGCGGTCCGCTTCGCCGATGGCGCGTTCGGCACCGCGGAGGGCGCGAGCATCGGGCTGCTTGAGCTGGTCCGCACCCTGCCGCCCGGCGCCCTGGATGCCGATGCGCACAACCCGAACGGGGAATTCGTGTTCCCGAATGGCGCTCACGTGGCGGAGGTGGAGGTCGATCCGGACACCGGAACCGTGGCGCTGCTGCGCTACGTCGCGGTGGACGACTACGGCACCCTGGTCAACCCGTTGCTGACGGAGGGCCAGGTCCAGGGCGGTCTGGCACAGGGCATCGGGCAGGCATTGATGGAGGGGGTGCATTACGACCCCGGCGGCGGGCAGTTGCTCACCGCCTCCTTCCAGGACTACGCCCTGCCGCGGGCGGCCGACCTGCCCCCGTTGGAGGTCCGCTTCAACGAGCATCCCACCGCCCGCAACCCACTGGGCGCCAAGGGATCGGGCCAGGCCGGCGCCATCGGCGCGCCGCAAACCGTCATGGCCGCGGTCGCCGACGCCCTGGGCATCGCCCACCTGGACATGCCCGCCACGCCGGAGCGGGTGTGGCGAGCGTGCTGGAGGGCGGCGCAGGGCTGAACAGGGGCAAGGAAATGCAGCGCAGCTTCGACGTGGTGATCATCGGCGGCGGCGTGATCGGCAGCTCCGTCGCTTACCACTTGTCCGCCAACCCGGCCTTTGCCGGGCGCGTCGCCGTTGTTGAACGCGATCCCACCTATGCGGCTGCGTCGTCCTCGCTGTCCACCAGCGCCATCCGGCAGCAGTTCGCCACCGAGGCCAACATCTGCATGTCCGGCTACAGCATCGGCTTCCTGCGCCGGGTGCGGGAGCTGCTGAGCGTGGACGGTTATGAGGCCGAGATCGGCCTGCGCGAACCCGGCTACCTCATCCTCGGGACGCCCGGCGACATCCCGGCCTTTAAGGCCAAGGTCGCGACGCAGCGGTCCTGCGGCGTCAACACCGAGCTGCTCACCCCGGAGGAGGCGCGGCGGCGCCACCCGTGGCTGCGGGTGGACGACCTCGGCATCGCGTCTTACGGGCCGGATGGGGAAGGCTGGTTCGACGGCCCGGCGCTGCTGCAAGCGTTCAAGCGCAAGGCACGCGCCCAGCGGGTGGAGTATATCGCCGGCACCGTGACGGGGTTGGAGATGGCGGGCGCCGGGCGGATCGGCGCGGTTCTGCTGGCCGACGGCGGGCGGCTCCTGTGCGGCACGGTTGTCAACGCCGCCGGGCCATGGAGCGGGCAGATCGGCCGGATGGCTGGCCTGGACGTGCCGGTGGTGCCGCTGAAGCGCTGCATCTTCGTGTTCGACAGCCCGGAGAAGATCCCGCACGGCCCGTTCGTTTTCGACCCGTCGGGCCTCGTGTTCCGGCCGGAGGGGCATCTGTATATCTGCGGCACGACGCCCGCGGCCGAGAACGCCGCCGACGATTTCGGCCTGGACGTGGACCACGCGCTGTTCGACGACGTGATCTGGCCCGCCTTGGCCCACCGCATCCCGGGCTTCGAGCGGTTGCGGCTGCTGCGCGCCTGGGCCGGGCTGTATGAGCACAACCTGTTCGACCATAGCGCCATCATCGGGCGGCACCCGGAGGTCACGAACCTGGTGCTGGCCTGCGGCTTCAGCGGCCACGGCATGATGCACTCCCCGGCCGCCGGCGCGGGCGCGAGCGAGCTGATCCTGCATGGGGAAGCGCGGTCGGTGGACCTGCGGCCCTTCGCCTTTGAGCGCATCGCGGCCAACCAGCCGATCCGGGAGCACGTGTACTGACGGCTGGTATGGACATCCGCCAACCAATGCCGCGCGTGGCCGCAAACGGGCCGATTGCCAGCCTGCGGCACCGAACCCAGCATACCCCCATGCGCAGCGGCTCCGTTGCAAACTTGCCTGCGATCCGGCGTGGGGGGGTGGCGGGGCCGTGTCGGACTTCAAGGGGCGTCACTTCGAGGGCGAGATCGTGCTGTGGGCCGTCCGCTGGTATTGCCGATACGGGATCAGCGACCGCGACCTGGAGCAGATGCTGGGGGAGCGGGGCGTTTCCATTGACCACACCACCATCTACCGCTGGGTGCAGCGGTATGCGCCTGAGATGGAGAAGCGCCTGTGCTGGCAATGGCGTCAGCCACGCTCGACGAGCTGGCGTGTTGACGAGACGTACGTGAAGGTCCGCGGCGAGTGGGCTTACCTGTATCGAGCCGTCGACAAGCACGGGAACAGCATCGATTTCTATCTCTCGCCCACCCGCAGCACCACGGCGGCCAAGCGATTCCTCGGCAAGGCGCTGGCGGGCCTGAAGGAGTAGGACCTGACGGACGTCATCAACACGGACAAGGCCCCGACCTATGCCGCGGCGCTCGCCGGGCTGAAGCAGGAAGGCAAGTGCCCGAAGGGAACCGTCCACCGACAGGCCAAGTACCTGAACAACGTCATCGAGGCCGACCACGGCAAGCTGAAACAGCTGATCAGGCCCGTCCGGGGCTTCAAGACGCTGAGGACGGCCCATGCGACGATCTAGAGCTTCGAGGTGATGCGCGCTTTTCGCAAGGGGCAGGCGTCCGCCTTCAACGTCGCGCGCGACGTCTGTGGCGAGGCCCGCATCGTCGAGCGCGCCTTCGGGCTCGGTGCCAGTGCGCTTTCCGAGGTTGTCCAGCTGGTCAGCCAGCGGATGGAACTCGAAGCAGCCTGACGGAACCGCTCACCCCATCGCAGCCCTGCGTGCGCCGTCACCGGCAGATTGCAACAAAGCCCGCGACTCATCAGCACTTCTTGGCCCATCCGGTGCTGCCGATGCAGGGGCGGATCCATGCCCCGGAACAGCCCGGCCTCGGCATGGACCTTGATCCCGCAAAGATCGTGGAGGAAACGGAGGCGTTTGCCTGATGAGCTTAGCCGAGCGCTGAGTTCCAACCACCATGCTGCAAAACGTATCCACGCGCAGAAAGCAACTTTGCTTCAAGCCTTGCGGGCGACGACCCGGATGTAGTCGCCCGCGCCCGCGGACGTCGAGGCGAAGCCGCCCAGAAGCAGGCTGCGGCCCAGCAGCCTGGCCATGCGCCCCCTCAAAGCCTTGCCCCGTCCCTCTGCGCGCCAGGCACCCAGGCCGTTGGCCCAGCAGTAGGTGGACAGCGGGTATTTGTGGGAGACGGTCACCTCCTTGAACCCGGCGCGCTCGAAGACCCCTTGTATGCCGCGTGGAGTATAGCCCCAGATGTGGCGGGGCGGATCGTAGCCGGGCCACTGGCTCCCGAAGATTCGGGCGGCCCAGGACGCGTGGTTCGGAACGACAACGACGACGATGCCGCTCGGCAGCAGGTTGGCATGGGCACGGGCCAGCACGGCCATCGGATCGTGCAGGTGCTCGAAGACATTGTTCATGTAAGCGCAGGACAGGCCAGCCGGAACCTCGGCGTCCTCGGCGTTGCACTGCTGCAGCGTGATCCCGTGAGCGGCAGCAGCCGCGACCGCGACGGCGGATGGTTCGCAGCCCGAGACCTCCCAGCCAGCATTACGGAATTCAAGCAGGTCGGCGCCAGTGCCGGCACCGAATTCAAAAACGCGGCGCGGGAGGGCAGGTGGATCGAAGGACAGGACGGAGTGCTGACGCAGCGGAAGGAGCAGTGCCGCCAGCAGCGGCCGGAACCGTCGCACCCCCGCCGAGCGCTCGGCGGGGGTGGCGAAGTAAGTCTCATACACCGCGCGTTTCACCCGGTCGGCCCGACGAGCCTGATGCGGTGCCGGATCGGTGAAGGGCGTGTAGTCGTCTGGATAGTATCGGCCCATTGCCGAAATCGACGGGCGGGGCGAAAGGCGCTCCAGGCTGCAGGCGGGGCAGCAACGATAGGTCCAAGAGCCACGCTCAATCGGATCAAGGGCCTGCTTAACCGTTCCCTCGTCCGCGTTGCCGCAAAGGCAATCCGCGACCTCTAAGCCGGCACTTTCACGCATGTTGTCTCTCTGGTCGGAATGACCGATGGTTGCATGATCGTAAAGTTCGCACAACGGCGTCTCGCGCCGGCTGGCGGAACCGTCACATGGCCCGGCGCGACGGAAGCGCTGCAAGACCGGCTCGACCCCGCCGCGGCTCTGCTCAACAACGACGCCAAACACCAGCGGCAGAGCTTTCAGGACGTGAAACCCGATGAACTGGCTGCATTGTCACCATGAGCGTGATGGCCTGTATTGGCGGCGAGCTGGGCATGCAGGCCGACACCGCGTGCAACCCGCGTCCCGCGCGGCGCTTATGTGCCCGATGCCGCGAGGGAGGATGCGAATGGCCGACAGGATCGGTGCCGAAGCCGCAGGGCGCTTATGCTGGGGGATGAACGCTTGACCATGCTGACCGGGACGGTCCGGCTTGCCTGACGACCCCACCCCTTTGCCCCCGGACGCCGCAGCCGCGGGCAAGGAAGCTTTCGACATCCATGAGGTGTTTCGCCGCCTGCGCGCGGCCTGCGCCCGCTTGCCCAAGGCGGCGATGTTCCAGCTCCGCGACGAGGGGTACGACACCCCTTACGAACAGCTTGTCGCCAGCCTGATCAGCGCCCGCACGCTGGACGAGACCACGATCCCCGTCTGCCACCGCCTGTTCGCCCGCGCCCGCACGCCCGCGGCGATAGCGGCGCTGGACGAAGGCGAGCTGATCTCCCTTCTCCGCGGGGCCACCTTCCCGGAGCCGAAGGCGCGCGACATCCTTGCCCTGTCCCGCACTATCCTGGAACGCCACGGCGGCACGGTCCCGGACACGACGGAGGAATTGACCGCGTTCCGCGGCGTCGGTCCCAAGGTGGCCGCGCTCACCTTGGCGGTCGGCTTCAACAAGCCGGCCATCTGCGTGGACGTCCACGTCCACCGGATCACAAATCGCTGGGGCTACGTCTCCGGGTCCACGCCCGAGCGCACTATGGCTGCCCTCGCCGGCAAGCTGCCGCAGGAATACTGGATCGAGATCAACGAGCGCCTAGTGCCTTTTGGCAAGCACGTCTGCACCGGGCTGCGGCCGAAATGCCCGGCTTGCCCGCTGCTGTCCATGTGCCGGCAGGTGGGCGTGGGCCGGGCTTGAGGCCCGCGCCCACCTGCCGGATCGCCCTTCAATCCTTGAAGGGGTCGAACTCGCCTTCGCCGGCCATGGCCACGGCGAACGGGCGCAGGCTGTGCTGCACCCGGACCGTGCCGGCGTGCTGCGCCAGCACGTCCGGCAGGCGGCGGTAGGCCATCGGGCTTTCGTCCAGGTCGCCCCCGGCCAGCAACACGCCGCGATCGGTCAGCCACGCATCCATCTGCGCGCGGGTAAAGGTCCGCTTGGCCTGCATGCGCCCGAACAGACGCCCGGCGCCGTGGATGGTGGAAAACAGCGCCGCCTGCGCGGTTGGGCTGTCCACGCCCTCGACGATCACCGCATCATCGCCCATGGAGCCGCCCACGAAGCCGCGCTGGCCGGGCCAGGCGGGGGTGGCACCCTTGCGCACCACCCACAGGTTCCGTCCGGCATGCGTTTCCCGCCACGCATAGTTGTGGTGGTTGTGCACGCTGTCGGTCACGGCGCCGCCGATGATCCGGCGCACGCGCTCCACCACCCACTCCCGCCCGGCGTAGGCATAGCGGCCGGCCAGTTCCATGGCCGCAACGTAGCGGCGGCCCAGCTCGCTCCCCTCGTCCACCACCGCGGGCGGCACGTTCATGCCGTCCTGGCCGCCGGCCAGCCTCAGGTACTTGGTGGCCGAGGTGTGCCCCAGGCCGCGGCTGCCGAAGTGCACCCCGATCCACACGAAGCCGGCCTCGTCGCGCAGGAGGTCCACGTAATGGTTGCCGGACCCCACCGTGCCGAGCTGCGCTGCCGCCTTTTGCCGGTAAGCGGCCATGTCGGCATTGCGCCAAGCGTCCTCGTCGTCGAGCAGCGGATGCTCGGCCCGCTCGGCGTTCGCGCGCCCCATGCCGAACGACACCGCCCGGTGAATGTCGGCCAGGATTGCGCCCGCCCGGTCCGCCACCGCCGCATAGGGCGTGTCGAGCCGCACCGCCATGTTGCCGCAGCCGATGTCGAAGCCGACGCCGGAAATGCTGACCTGGCCCTCATAGGCGATCACGCCGCCCACGGGCTGCGCGTAGCCGAGATGCCCGTCCGCGCACACCACGCCCGCCACGACCCGGCCCACGACCATGCAGTTGCGCATCTGCGCGAGCGTCGCGTCCTCGTGCGGGCCGAACACCTGCAGGGGTGCGTCCCGGTAGGCGGCGGCCTGCTCGGGCAGGGCGACCGACGCGATCTCGGCCTGGAGGTGCTCGGCCCGCGCGGCGTCGCGGAAAGCGCACCAGGCGGGCATGCCGCGGCCACCCGGCGCCTCGCCGGGGCGGGCCACGCGGCTGTCCGGATCGACGCCGGCGAGATTGGCCAGCTCGCGGGCGCGGGTCTCGTAGGCGCTGGGGCGACGCATGGTCGTCCTCCTGTGCAAAGGAAAGGTGCCCCGGCAGCCCTTGAAGGGCTGCCGGAGTGGTTCAACCGATGAAGTCGGCGATCACGGCGGGTGCCGTGGCGTCGAAGCCCACCACGTCCAGCATGCCGGCGTCGGCCGGGTCGGCGATGCTGAACCCGTTGGACACCAGGCCGACCACCACGAGCTTCGCGGCGATGCCGGTCCGCTCGCGGTAATGGCGCAGCGCCTGCGCCGGGTGGATCGCCCCGGCCCAGGTTTCGCTGTCCGTGTAAACCACGAACGCATCGACCGAGAGGCCCCGATCCAGCGCATGCAGCATCGGCTGCGCGCAGTCCGTGGCGCCGAACGGCAGGCCGGACACGGCGCGCACGGCGTCGTCCAGCCGCATGGACGGCGACAGCGGCAACGGCACCAGGGTGTCGGCGAAGCCCATGATGTGGGTGTTCGCCTCCGTTGCCGCCGTCATTAGCGCCATCGCCGCCGACGCTTCGCGCGGGGTCAGCGACGACCCGGCGACGTGGCCCGCCGCCATCGATCCCGACACGTCGAGCGCCAGCAACAGCCGCTTGCCCGTCGGCTCGACGGCT
>CALMVT010000233.1:17488-19531 GCA_937873175.1 uncultured Acetobacteraceae bacterium
CGGCTCGACGGCTTTGAACGCGGCGTAGAAGGCCGCGTTCAGCGCGTCGATCACCGGCTGCACCGGCTCCCACTGCAAGCCGCCGCGGTCGCCCCGCCCCCCCGCATAGGTGCGCAGCGCCAAGAGGATTGCCAGCGGGTGCAGCCGCGCCCGGGCCACGCGGTCCATGTCGCCGAGCGCCGACAGCACCAGGGGGAGCTGCTCGCCGAGCGGCTTCACCACGCCAACCGCGGTCAGCTTGGCAAGCGACCGCACCAGCGCCGTGATCGGCATGCGCTCCAGCAGCGCTTCCCACACCGCCGGGTCGTTCAGCAGCGCCGTCGGTACGGCTTCCCGCGGCAGGTCGTGCGCGCGGATCAGCGCCGCCGCCTCCGCCCCCGTGCCGGCCCGGCCAAGCACCGACGCGGCGCGCGCCAGGGCTGGCAGCGCCGCACCCTCCGTGCCGCGGCACACCCAATCGAGCAGCGCCGCGCGGGCAGGCTCGGCCGTGTCCGGGTGCGCGAGCCGCAGCAGGTCGCGATGCGACCAGCCGCCGCGCTGGCGGTACTTGACGACCTCGTAGGCGAGCCGGTCCAAAGGCTGGCCGCCGTACCACGCCCCCACCGCCCGGCGCAGCGCCCGGCCCCAGCCGCGCGTGCCCTCCACGAACCCGGCGAACTCGAACAGGTGTGTGCCGGTCCGGGCCACGCGCGGCAGGGCGGCCAGGGCCACGCGCCGGGTGGCGAGGTCGTCCGCCGATGCCGCCAAGGCGAGCGCGAACAGGGCCGGGCCGTTTTTCGGCGCGCGGCCGGCCTCGCTGATTGCGGCGATGCGCGACACGGCGCGCGGGCTATCGGCCGCGACCGCGCGCAGCACCGCCGCGGCGTTGCCGCGCGTGAGCGGACGCTCGCCGGCGTAGTAGCTGCCGCCCTCCGACCCCAGGATCAGGAAGCGGTCGAGCCGCGCCCAGTCATCGACGGCAAAGCCGTACCCGCCGGCCGAGTTCGGCACGGTGCCGAGGATGGGCAGCGCCTGGGCCGTAGCTGCGGCGGCGCGTCGCGAGAAAAGGTTGAGATAGCTGGTCATAGCCCGCCTCGTGTCGAAGTGACCCGGCGGGCATGTGTCGGCGAGGGACGCTACAGCGTCCGGCCGGATGCCTCCGGATTTGGGGCAGCAAACCAGGTAACCCTCGGCCTCCAGCCCGCCGGAGGAATGTCGGAATGCGATGTCATGCGTGGGTCAGCAGTTTCCGCAGCCGCAAACCGGGTTGGCGAAATCGGCGGACGCTGGCGCATTTGGCGCTTCGCGGTCGTTCAGGTAACGTCATGCCAGCCTCCTTCCTTCAAACAGCCGGGCGGTCATGGGATCGCCGACGATAACTGTTGCTCTGCCAACTGAGCTACGACGCCAAGAAACGCCGGTGGGCTTTGATCCCACGACACACAGATTATGGTAACTGTCGAAACTCCGGCCCGCCCGGGTCAACGCACGCGGCGCGGACATGTGTCGCCAAGGGGTGCCGCCCCTTGCGGGGCTGTGGGCTTCCAAACCCACTGGCAGTCATGGAGGATAACCCTCGGCATTCGGCCGGCGCCAAAGCCCCAACGGTCATAAAAGCCCGGGTTTGGGAGTTCGTTTCAAGAGAACCCAAACCCATTCGGCCCGTTGGTGGCGCGATATGCACGCGCTTGTTCCTGCGCGTCAACAACAAACTTTAGATTTCATCAAGTTTGTGCCAAGCTGTGAGGCCATGATCAACACCGCCCAAATCCGCGCCGCCCGCGGGTTGCTCAAATGGACCCAAGCCACCCTGGCACACCGTGCCGCCGTTTCCACCGTGACGCTGAACATGATCGAGAATGAGACCGTGCGTCCCCGGGAAACGACCCTCGCCGCGATCCGCCGCGCCCTGGAAGCCGGCGGCGTGCAGTTCCTCGATGAAAATGGAACCGGGATCGGCGTGAGGTTCGCGTCCGTGCCTTCGCCCGGCGCCGGCGGGCCTCACGCGCCGAATTGACGCCCCGCCCTTCCATTTGCCGCTGTTCCCGCCGCGGACCGCTGTTA
>CALMVT010000234.1:0-1670 GCA_937873175.1 uncultured Acetobacteraceae bacterium
CGCATGTAGTCGGAGGGCTTGCGCTTCAGGTGCGGCACCTCGTCGCGCAGCTTGGCGTAAGTGTTGTCCAGCCGCCAGGAATATGGCACCGCCCAGGACCAGCCCAGCTCGATCAGCGCGATGCGCAGGGTGGGGAAGCGCTCGAACACGCCCTCGAAGATCAGCGACGGGATCAGCGTCATCGGCAGGGATGCGAAGTTCATGTGCATCTCGCCGTAGAAGTTCGTGTTTCCGGCGCCGGTGATCTGCCGCCCCATGCCCGGCACATGAAAGGTGACGGGGAGGTCGTAGTGGGTCGCGGCCTCGAAGATGTCCCAGTAGCGCTGGCGGCCCATCGGCTCCTGCCCGGCCGGGGACATCAGCACGGACACGAAGCGATCGCCGTATGGCCCTTCCTTGCAGCGCCGGATCTCGTCGACCACGTTCGGCATGTCGCGCGGCACCACGATCGCGGCGTAGTAGCGCGGGTCCGCCTCCATCCAGGTGTAGGCGAGCGCGTTGTTGAACGCCTGCGCCAGCTCGCGCGACAACTCCTCCGGCATGTTGCCGCCGGAGTTGAGAATGTAGGATTGCGGGCAGGTCAGCACCACGCCGCTCATGTCGTAGGGGTCCAGCACTTGGTCGCGCGCCCAGATCGGGTCGATGCCGACGCGGTTGTCCTTGACCGCGTCCAGCCGGTGCGTGAACTCCCGCTGCGCCGGCGCGTACAGGCCAGAGTAGCTGTGGCCCATGCCGTATTTCGCGATGTAGTCTAGCCAGCGGCGGGACATGTGCTCGGACACCTGCTTGTCGGCGGGCGTGGGCATCGGGTGGAAGTCGGCGTCGATGAGGGCCAGCTTCTCGGTGGCCATGCGGTCGATTTCGGTGATGCCGTCCATCGCGACCTCTTGTTCTTGAGCCATTATTTGAAACGATACCAGCGCCGTGCCGTTCCCGACATCACGTTGGCGCGCATCGCCTCCGGCATCAGGCCGAGCAGGGCGTGCAGGTCGTCCGTGTGCAGGTGTGGGTAGTCGCTGGCGTACATCAGCAGGTCGTCGGTCACGAGCCAGTCGATGATCCGGCGCATCTGCTCGGGCGGCCCCATGTCCGTGGGCGCGATCGAGAATCGGAAATGGTCGCGGATGATCTCCGACGGCAGGCGGTCCACCCACGGGAACTCACGGCGCAGGCCCTTCCACTTCTTGTTCAGGTTCCACGCCCAGGTCGGCAACCAGGTGAAGCCGCCTTCCAGCACGGACACGCGCAGGCCCGGGAACTTCTGGAACAGCCCTTCCACGATCATGGAGGTGAGCTGGGCGCCGAACACCTGCGGCTCCTCGGCATACTCCTCGACATACCAGGACGCGTAGCCGGTGGGGGTGGGCCCATGCTCGGCCAGGCCGCCCCAGTGAAGGCTGGCCACCAGATCGTTGCGCTCGATCGCCTCGAACAGCGGCCAGAACACGCGCTGGCCGTACAGCCGTTCCGACCGCACGGGCAGCAGCACCTGCACGAAGCCGGGGTGCTTGCCCACCCGGTCGATCTCCGCCGCCGCGGTCACCGGGTCGCGTGCCGGGATCACCAGGGAGGCGGACAGCCGAGGGTCGCGGTCCAGCCACTGGTCGATCAGCCAGTCGTTGACGGAGCGCGCCAGCGCGATCGCCCAGTCCGGATGCCGCAGGCTGTCG
>CALMVT010000234.1:1680-2378 GCA_937873175.1 uncultured Acetobacteraceae bacterium
GTCGATGCCGTAGTAGCAGTTGACGATTGCCTTCTCGACCCGCCACGGATCGAGGATGTGGGCCTGCAGCTGCCCGAGCTCGGAGGCGGGCACCTTGCCGTCGGCGGGACGCCATTCCGCACGCGCCGTGGTGGGGGCGAGCGGGGGATAGGTCAGCGCCAGCCCGGTCGGGCCGCGGTAGCCACGTTCGCGCGCCGCCTCCACCCACACTTGGTCCTGGTAGGGGAACAGCGCGTCCAGCGACGGGACGCAGGCGTGGACGTCGCAGTCGATCACCGGGCCGGACCAGAGCTGGTCACGCGTGCGGTCTTCCAGCAGTGCGGTGGTCATGCCTGTGCGTCCATGGCTCGGGTTCCAGCAGGGGGGGGCTGCGCCGGGCGCAGCCGCAGCACCAGGACATCATCCTCGACGGACACGGGCACCGTTTCCGCCTGGTAAGGCCCGGCCGAACGCCCGGCGCCGTCGGCGGTGCCAAGGTCCGCTACCGCCGCCCGGCCTTCCACGGACACCGGGAACGGCATCGCGCGCAGGCGGTCGTTCCAGTAGGACTGCCCGGTCCGGATGTCGAACTCCCAATTGTGCCACGGGCAGGTCACGAAGGTGCGGCCCGGGCAGGAACGGACGTCGCCCGGCACCGGCGACACCACATCCGTCACGATCTGCCCGGCGCACAGCGGGCCGCCAAGATGGGGGCAGCG
>CALMVT010000234.1:2388-6884 GCA_937873175.1 uncultured Acetobacteraceae bacterium
GTAACGATGATGCTGCCGCCTTCCGGGACATCGCCCGGCCGGCCGACCACTACCGCCTCCGGACGTGACGACCTCGCCTCTGCCATGGACCGTCGTTCCCCCCACGCTCGATCAGGCGCTTGCACTGTTTCTAGGCCCCGCGAAACGCCCGTGCAACATGAACCGTAACCGTCCGGCCAGCAATCGAACCGTACGGCGTGCTTGTCAACCGTTGGATCACTGTTCATACTGGTCAGTAATAAAGTCGGATGGAATACCCGAACATGTCCTTGGGAGGGCAGGCCGGTTGAAAGGCATCGAGAACCGCCAGTTCGTGATCACGGGCGCCGCCGGCGGCATCGGCAGCGTGTGCGCCCGCCCGCTGTGCGAGCTCGGGGCCAGCGTGATGATGGTTGACATCGACGCCGATTGGCTGCGCACCGCGCATGCGGCCCTGCCGGACGGCAGCCGGGCTGCCATGCACGTGTCGCCGCTCGCCACCCCGCGTGACGCCGCAGCCGCGCTGGACGCGGCCGGCCGGCCGGTATTCGGCCTGATCCACATGGCCGGGCTGTTCGAGCCCGATCCGCTCGACCCGGACGACCGTTCCGCCTACGACCGCGCGCTCGGCTCCAGCCTGACGAACGGCTACGACCTCGGCGTCGCGTTCCAAACCCGGCGCGATCCCGGCGCCGTGTCGCGCATCGTGTTCTGCGCGTCGGGCGCGGCGCGCAAGGGCGTGCCGGGCCGGGTCGCCTACTCGGTGGCCAAGGCCGGCGTGGTCGGCCTCACCCGCGGGCTGTCGCGGCAGTATGCGCCGCACACGTTGGTCAACGCAGTCGCGCCCAATGCCATCCGCACGCCCATGACGGACAAAGTGTTCAAGGAACGGGGCGACGCGATCCTGTCCACCATCCCGCTCGGCCGGTTCGGCGAAGCGGACGAGATCGCGTCCGTGGTGACGTTCCTGTGCAGCGACGGCGCCACCTACATCACCGGGCAGACCATCAACGTTGACGGCGGCGTCTGGCACTCCTGACGCCCGCGCGAACGCTCGGCACGGAGGGCGCGCCCGGCCCCGCCGACGCGCCATCCGGGCGGCAAGGGAGGACATAACGGTGCAAAGCCGCCGCCGCTT
This sequence comes from uncultured Acetobacteraceae bacterium, assembly GCA_937873175.1. Classification (GTDB taxonomy): domain Bacteria; phylum Pseudomonadota; class Alphaproteobacteria; order Acetobacterales; family Acetobacteraceae; genus CAHJXG01. Next base: position 3,506 of record CALMVT010000234.1, read on the forward strand.
CATCGCCGCCGCCGCCGGAACGGCGCTGCTCGCCCGCCGTGCCCATGCGGCGGAGGACATCGTCATCGGCTACCACGGCCCGCTCACCGGGCCGGCAAGCTGGGTCGGGCTCGGCGGCCGCGACGGCGCGCTGATGGCGATCGGCGAGATCAACGCGGCCGGCGGCGTCAACGGCCGCAGGGTCCGGATGATCGCCTACGACGACGCGGGCAAAGCGTCGGAAGCGGAAACGGTCGCGCGCAAGATGATCGAAAGCGACAAGGTGTTCGCGATCCTGGGCGGCGGCCTCAGCAACGTCGCCATCGTGGTCGGCGGCGAGGCGCAGCGCGGCAGCACGCCTTACCTGAACGGCTCGGCCGCAAGCCCCAAGATCATCGACGCGAAAAGCCGCTGGGTGTTCAACGGTGCCACCATCGACATCCGCGACATCGCCGAGAACGACATCGACTTCATCGGTGACTACCTGAAGGTGAAGAAGGTCGCCGTGATGAACGGCGCCGACGAGTTCTCGCAGACGCTGGCCGACAACGTGGTGCGCGGCATCAAGGACCGCTTCGGCGTCGAGACGCTGACGCAGCAGCGCTACAACCCCGGCGACACCGATTTCAGCTCGCAGCTGCTCGCCGTGCGGCGCAGCGCGCCGGAGCACGTGCTGATGTTCGGCCTGTACGTGGAAGCCGCGCGGGCGGTGAAGCAGGCGCGGGAGCTTGGCATCCGCACGCCCGTCAAGGGCGACACTTCCATGATGAACAGCGGATTCCTGACGGTGGCCGGCCCGGCGGCGGAGGGCGTGGTGGTCGACTACGTCCCGCCGTACTTCAACGGCAACGCGGCCCCGGCGATGGTCGAGTTCGAGGCGCGCTACAAGAAGCGCTACCCCAGCTACCCGGTTGACCGACCCAACTACGTGGACGTCTACAACTACGGCACGATGTACGCCTTGGCGGAGGGCATGAAGCGCGCCGGGACCGACCTGACCGGCCGCAGCCTGGTGCTGGCGCTGGAAACGTTCAAGGACTGGCAGGCCCACAGCACCTGGCCCGGGGCGGTGGACGTCATCCATCCGCTCACCTTCACCGACAGCCATGCCGGCAACCGGCGGCTGAGCTACTTCCGGGTGACCAAGGGTCGGTTCGAGCCGATCGCCGACTTCAAGGCGCCGATCCCGTCGACTCGCTTCCCCGCGAACGACACCCTGTCGTGGTAGCGGGGGCCTGGTAGCAAGGCGCCGCCGGTGGAAGACCTGTTCGACATCGTCCCGCAGCTGGTGGTCAGCGGCATCGCCGCCGGCGCCTTGTATGCGCTGGTCGCGATCGGGCTGGTGCTGATCTACATAGCCACTGATATCGTCAACTTCGCCCAGGGCGAGTCCGTGACCGTCGGCGCCTACATGGGCTGGCTATTCATCACCGAGCTGCACCTGCCCTACCTGCTGGCGCTGCCCGCGGTGATGGTCGGGTCCGCGCTGGTGGGGGTGGTGGTGGAGCGGGTGGCATACCGCCCGCTGTTGAAGTCGCCGCCCTTCACCGTGATCCTGGCGACGCTGGCCATCGGGCTGATCATCAAGAACGGCATCCGCCTGGTCTGGCAGTCCACGCCCCGCACGATCGAGGGCGTGTTCAGCGCCGAGCCGCTGGAGATCGGCCCGGTCCTGCTGACGCCCGAGCGGCTGGCGATCATGGTGACGGTGGCGGTCGTGGTCGTGCTGCTCGCGCTGTTCTTCCGTTTCAGCAGGCTGGGGCGCGCCATGCGGGCGACGGCGCAAAGCCAGGAGGCGGCGGCGCTGATGGGGATCAGCGTGCCCGGCATCTTCGCCCGCACCTGGGCGCTTGGCACCGCGCTGGGCGGGCTCGCGGGCATGCTGATCGCGCCGCTGGTGGGCATCAACACGGAGCTGGGCGACGTGCTGGTCCCCGGCTTCGTCGCGGCCGTCGTGGGCGGCTTCACCAGCATCCCCGGCGCCATCGTCGGCGGCGTGATGGTGGGCGTGCTGGAGAACCTGGCTGGGGTCTACATCTCATCCAGCGTCAAGCAGGTGGTGCCGTTCGTGGTGCTGCTGACGGTGCTGATGGTGCTGCCGTCCGGGCTGTTCGGCGCCAAGCGGCGCAAGATGGTATGATGACGCTGGGCACAACCGGTCGGATCGCGGCGTCGGCTGTCCTGGTCCTGGTCCTGGCCGCGGCGCCGTGGGTCGTGTCCCCCTACCTGCTGCAGATCCTGTCCACGCTGGGCGTCGCGGTGATCCTGGCGCTCGGGCTCAACATCCTGATGGGCTATGCGGGCCAGGTGTCGCTGGCCAACGCGGCGTTCTTCGGCCTGGGCGCCTACGGCGTCGCGGTGCTGGGCGGTCCACTCACCTTCTGGCTGGCCGTACCGCTGGTGGCCGTGGCGACGGCGCTGGTCGGGTTGCTGGTCGGGCTGCCGGCGCTGCGCGTCAGCAGCCACTACCTCGCGCTCGCCACGCTGGCCTTCGTGTGGACGGTGCAGGTCGTGCTGGTGAACTGGGTCTCCGTCACCGGCGGCGCGCCCGGCCTCGCGACCTCGCGCGCCGGCATGGGGCTCGGCGTGTTCGCCGGGGACCGGGCCTACTACCTCCTGGTGCTGGCGGTGACGGTGGCGATGCTGCTGCTGGCGGTCGGCATCGTCCGTTCCAAAACCGGGCGTGCCTTCACCGCCATCCGCGACAACGAGAACGCGGCTGAGATCATGGGCGTCAGCCTAGCCCGGTACAAGACCATGGCGTTCGCGGTCAACGCCTTCTACTGCGCGGTGGCGGGCGGGCTGCAGGCCGGGCTGGTGCGCTTCCTCGACCCCTACGAGTTCGGCCTGTGGCCGTCGATCTGGCACCTGCTGTACATCGTGGTGGGCGGGCTCGGCACGATCGCCGGGTCGATCCTGGGGCCGGTGGTCCTGGTGGCGCTGCCGGAAGCGCTGCGTACCTTCGCCGAGTATCGCGAGCTGATCTTCGCGGTGGTCCTGCTGCTCACGCTGATATACATGCCGGCTGGATTGGCAGGACTCCTCGGCCCGCTGCTGCGGTTCCGTCCGGCGGCACAGAATGCCGGGCCGGCCGGGCCGGTGCGCCTGCAGTCCGGTCATGCCCGCGCGACACGGGGTGGCGAGGCGCTGGTCGTGGCGGGAGTCAGCCTGTCGTTCGGCGGCCTGAAGGCGTTGCAGTCGGCCTCCCTGACGGTCGCGGAGGGCGAGATTCGTGCCCTGATCGGCCCCAACGGCGCCGGCAAGACCACGTTCCTGAACGTGCTGTGCCGGGTATACGACCCGGATGCCGGCAGTCTGACGTTCCGCGGCCGCAAGCTGCTGCGATTGAGCTCCCACCAGCTGGCGCCACTGGGCATCGTGCGGACGTTCCAGAACATCC
>CALMVT010000235.1:0-8899 GCA_937873175.1 uncultured Acetobacteraceae bacterium
CTGCGGCTCCAGCCGGGTCCAAACGTCCGCCAGGTCGGCAGGCCCGCCATGAAGGCAAAAGCCTGCTCGAACACGTCCGCCGTGTGGTCTTGCTCCCTGCCTTCAAGGCTTCGATGGGCTGGATAGCAGTCCGGGCTGGGGTGAAGGGTGACCTGGGTCACCGGAGGCCACGTCTTTTCGGGCCGCTGTGCCAGACAGGCTGCCACGGTCCGACCGGGGCTGCCGACCTGACCAGGCCGTCCGCAACGGGTGGGACGCCCGCCGCCGTGCAGGTGTCTAGGCCCAGGTCAGGGACGGGTCAGGATCAGGACACCTTGGTATGCGCCGGCATATGAAGGCCAGGATCGCGACCTCGTCATGCGGCGCTTCGACCTGCGGCGGGGCCGGCGCAGGTGGTGGGGTCGGGTGCGGGACCGGTTGCGGGATGATGGGCGTTTCCATGGGAGGGCGCCTCACGACGAGCAGGTCCGACCGTGCAAGCTGCGCCGATCTGGCTGCCGTTACCGGCTGCAAGGCTGAGAGGGTCGCCGTGTCGGCAGGCCGCACGGCCAGCCGCGCGGACTGCAGCATTCTCGCGACCGGCACGGCGGACGGCTTCAGGGTCGGAGCCTGCCGCGCCAGCTTGATCTGCGCCGACTCAATCCGCAGCCGCGTCGGATCGAGGGCGAGCAGCGTGCCCGGCGCCGCGGTCGTCGATTGGGAGGCGGTTGCCGGCTGCCGGCGCCGGACCTCGACGTTGCGCGCAAAAACCAACGCCGTGACGTATGAGGGGCAGCGGCCATTCAGCGGCTTCTCGCCGCTCGACAACTCTCCGCCCTCGCTGCCAAGACGCCAAAGGCGGGAATGGAAAAGCTGCTTCGGCAGCCAAGAGCGCGTGAGGGCCACAGACCGGTATTCAAAGGAAACGCTCTCGACATCCCCGCCCGCAGCGGCACCGCCGAAGATGTCCAGCAATTCCGGCGGCGCCTCGCTCGCCAGCTTCGCCATCTCTGCGGCAATGATGGTGAAGCGCGGCCAGGCATCGTCGAACACGTCGCCGGGCGTGAAGGTGGTCGGCGCGAAGCGGATGCGGTCGGTGTCGGTTTCAAGGTCGATGTCGCCGAGGAAGTCCGCCTTCCAGGCATCCCAAGCCAGCGAGGGCTGGCGGGCCGCGAAGGCTTGCTCGACCTGCATGGCCCCCTCGATCTGCGCCTTGGCGCCGCGCGTGCGCCATGCCTCCTCGGCGGCGTTCACGGCTTGACGCAGGCGGGGTTCATCAACCGTGGCCCAGCGGGCCTTTTCCGCCGGGTCGGTCGCGGACTCCGCCGTGAACTGTTGGTTCCGGTATTCCTCCACCGCCACGACCTGGGCGTCGCGGCACTGCTTGTAGGCGGCCAGCGCCGGAGTGCTCTCGCGGTGTCCGTCCGGCGATGGCGCATACAGCACCGCACGCGCCTCATCCAGCCGCGCCTGATCGGCGGCGGACAGGGTTCCCGTTGCCGGCATGCCGAGCGCGAGGGCCTCGCTGCAGATGTCCCAGAGATACTCGCCCTCCTCGACCGGGGCGACTGCGCCCCGGGGGACCTGGTTGGTGATCCGGGCGAACTCCGACAAGCGGGCGAGGTCTCGGGCGGTGGCGATGCCGTCGTGGGACAGCTTGAGGTCGCCGGGCGGGTAGCTCAGCGGCGAAAGCGCGGGAAAGCTGAGGAACGTGTCCTCGGTCTCGAAAACCAGCTTTGCCTTGGCCATCAAGGCGAGTTGCACGTAAGCGTCCATTTGCCTCTTCTTTCCTGCTGCGTGCGGCGGGCGCGATCCTGACCCGGCCGGCCGGCACCATGGCGGCCGGCCGGGGTGGGGCTAGAGCTTTTTCCGATCGAGGTGGATCGGAAGAAATCCCTAGCTCTTTGTTTTGACGAGCAACTTTATCCGATCGAAAGAACAGATTGGTCGGATGTTGCTCTAGATCCACTTCTGGATGCTGGGCAGCGGGTCCGGGCTTTTCGGCAGGACGTGGCACTTGTATCCGATCACCTGCATGCCGGGCACGTGCATGCCTTGGTCGTCCCAGGAAACACCCCGGCTGCTCTGCGTCGAGCCGCTTGCCGAGCTGCGGCTGTAGCTGCCGCCGACGTGGAACGGCCCGAAGTTCACGTAACCCCCACCACCGGCCGAGGAGCTGGCATGCTCCTGCATGAAGCTCTGGAAGCCCTCCCTGTGACCGAGGTTGAGGTTGAGGTTGCGGATAAAGATGATGGCCGTGGGGTATGCGGGCATCAGTCCCTTGGGCGGCACGGCGCCGTCGCTCAAGACTTCGCCGCGTGCCTGGGGATCGTTCTGGTCGAACCGCCAGCACTTGCTGTTGATGAAGGACGGCTTGAACCACGGCCGGCTGACGATCGCCTGGCCGATCTCAAAGGACAGGCTGAAGGTGTCGAGGTTGAAGCGGCTGTTGTACTCGCTGCGGCCCTCGCTGTGGCTTGCGCCGCCTTTGCCGCCGAAAACCCCGAGCCAGCCCCCGCCGCCCTGCGCCTTCCATCGGCTGCAGCTATAGTTGGAGTTGCTGTAGCGTTGGAAATCGCCGCTGGAGAAGTTGAACTGCGTCCAGCCGCTCGCCGTGGCGAAACTGGCCGGCAGCAGCGAGGTATAGAAGAAGTCGCTCCCGGATGCGAGGCCGGTGATGCGCGCGTTCTGCAGCTCGTCACGGTATTGCTGCTTGAGCAGCGCCATGTCGCGCTGCATGACCTGGTCGATGAACGCCGAGATCGACTCGAAGTCGTTCTTGTAGCCTTCGTTGACCCAGTCCATCATCGCCGCTTCGACTTTGTGGCGCAGGACGTTGGCGTTGAGCGCCCAGTAATGCACTGCGCTTGGAGAAGCCGCGGTCAAGGCATCGACCCGGCGCGCATTATACGCGAGCGCCGCGTCCTCATAGGCCGCCATCTTCTCGAAATAAGCCTTGGTCAGCGGGCTTGGCTCGCTGACGGTGGTTTCGCTGTCGTCGATCAGGTTCTTCTTAACCGCCTTCACCGTGAGCAGGTCGCGGAATTTCTCGATCTTCTTCTTGGTGTCGTCCGGAAGCTCGGACTGCATGACCTGGCTCATGCGCAGCACGTGCTGATACACGTCGGACAAGGACCCTTCGTTGTTCAGGACACTGAGCTTGGCGACTTGGTTGTTGTTTGCCTTGTTGACGTCCACCACGAAATCCACCAGCCGCGCCAGCGCCTCTGCCTGCACGTAAAGACGGGCCGTGTCCGCGCCCCGCAACTGGTCCAGCAGCGCGGGCGTCAACTCCGGCGTGGCCGGAGCCGGGGGCGGCGCGGAAGCGGCGTCGCCGGTCGGCGTCGGCGCCGGAGCAGCGATCTCCGCGATGTCCCGCTTTTTCACCACGCCCGTCAGGCCCTGCTTCAGGAACTCGAAGTCTTCGGGATCGATCGGCAGGCCCGGCGTGCACCAACTGAAGAAGTTGTCCTCGGACTTCGGCACTGTTTCGTCGCCGTTCGCCAAGATGTCGTAAAGCTTTCCCATAACCGAGTTCACGAGCTCAGATGGCAGCACGTCAGCCATGTCGTCCTCCTTTGATTGATCGATGGCGCGGCTCCGGTGCCCATCAGGCGGTGCGGCGCCGCGTCGGAATGAGGAACGCACGGATAGGCGGCGCCCTCCTGTGACCATGGGCACACCAGGCGCAGTAGAACCTGATCGGCGCCGTGTTCCGCCCGCGCAGCACCGCTTGTGCCCGAAGTCACAGACAAGAACCGCGCAGCATCGGATACCCGACGAACGCCGGCGGCACCGTGGCCGCGGCGAGGAGGCCGTTCCATGCCGATCCAACTGACTGGCGCCGTCGCGCTGCCGGACGACCGTTGCCTGCTGTTCAGCGATACGGTTTACCGGACGCTTGATCTCGTTTCAGGAGCGTTGGCCGACGACCCTCTTCCAGTCGGCGAGCACTTCGCCGGGGTTTGGCCCGGCGGACACGTCGTTCCGGTTTACTGGGGCTGTGGCCAGGTGTTCTTTTTCCACGGATCCCAGTTCACGCGCTACGACCTCGCGGCGGGCCGGGCGCAATACGACGAGCCGCGGCAAGTTGCGGGGAACTGGCCCGGCGTTTGGGAAGATGGGTTTGACGCCGCGTTCAACGCCCTGAACGGGAAGGTCTACGTCTTCAAGGGGTCGCAGTACCTGCGCTACGACATCGCCCTTGAGCGGACGGACGCCGGCTACCCGCTTTCCATCGCGGACATGTGGCCAGGGGTTTGGACGGACGGCATGGACGCGGCGCTGTGCCCGGACGGGATGCAGGTGCTGTTCTTCCGCGGCACCGAGTACGTCGTTTATGATCTCCTCGCGGACCAAGTGGTGGCCGGCCCGCTTGCGATCGACGCGATCACCCTCGATCCGCGCCCGGCCGGCCTGTTACGGCCGGCCCGCGAGCTGTCGGCCGGGCAGGCCAACGCAATCCTCAACCATCTCGTCGGCAAGGGGCAGCTCACGCTCCGGACCGGCGAAGCGCCGCTGGCGCCCGGCACGCGCGTGGCGATCTCGCCCGCCGAGGTGGCCGGCGTGCGCTTCGTCAATGCCGGGGCGCGCAGTTCCGACATCATCGACAACGTGGACCAGCGCATGGCCGTTGCGCTGTGGCGGCTCGCGCGATGGGCGAACGCCTCGGCGGAGACGGTGCATTCCATCCTGCACCTGGGCATCGGGCACGGGTCCGGCGCGCCCGACGACTGCCACAACACCGGCCGGGCGATCGACTTCTCCGGCGTGGAGGGCGAGCGCGACGGCGAGGCTTTTACCCTCGACGTGCAGCGCGACTGGGGATCGAAGCCTGCGCCCGACCCCTCGGCCTACCGGCTTTCCGAGCAGGACGAACCCGCCACCTCGACCTTCCAGCGCGCCTACACCTTTGGCGCTTATGAATGCGAAAGCCGGGGCAGGGGCCGGGAAGCTTGGCCGCCGCTGGCCATCGGGCAGTCCGGCTTCGTCATCTACCCCGACTACTTCGGCTCGGGCGCGCAGGACTGCCTCGCGCTGCGCCGGGCGCACTCCAACCACATCCACATGCAGGTCGGCCCGACACGCGGCCCGTACTAAGCGCATCACCGTTTCTTTTTAAAAGGAGGGTCATATGGCAAAGCGCGGGCGATATGCCGCCATCGAGGGAGTGGGCGAGTATTCCGGAAAGCTTTATTTCTTCATCGACGATTTGTATTACCGCTACGACGTGGCGGCGGGGCGGGTTGATGCGGACTACCCGCAGCCGCTTTCGGCTTGGCACTTTCCGGCCGATTTCCAATCCGGCCTGGATGCGGCGCTGAACGGGCGCGGTCCCTACGCCGGCAAGGCATACTTCTTCAAGGGCGGACAATACATCCGGTACGACTGGCAGCGCGACGCGGTGGACGAGGGCTTCCCTGCCTCGCTCGACTCTTGGCATCTGCCAGCGGAGTATGGCGGCGGCATCGATGCCGCCCTCGACGGCTTCGGCGAGTATGACGGCAAGTGCTACCTGTTCCGCGGCGACACCTACCTTCGGTACGATTGGAGCACCGACCGGGTGGACGACGGCTATCCAGGCCCGACCTCCGCCTGGAACCTGCCGCCGGGCTTCGGTCCCGGCATCGACGCGGCGGTGAACGCGCCGGCCAACTTCCTGCCGGCGCCCGGCTCGGCCGCGGGCGACGCTTACCGCGGCAAGGCGTGGTTCTTCGCGCGGGGCAAGTACGTCCGCTACGACTGGGCGGGGGATCGGGTGGACGAGGGCTTCCCTGCGCCGATGTCCGCTTGGACGCTGACCAACCCCGGCGATGGTTGGACGCTTGGCACCCTGTCGTCGCGATACGAGACGGGCGGTCGCGGCATCGGCACGGTTTCGAGCGGCGCCGGGGACGCCGGCGGCGTCTCCTATGGCAGCTACCAGATGACGAGCCAGCCCTCGGGCGGCACCGTCGCGCGGTTCATCGGCGAGGCCGAGTTTCCCTGGCACGACCGCTTCGCGGGCCTGGCGCCCGGCTCGCCGGACTTCACGGCGCGGTGGAAGGCCCTCGCGGCGGAGGCGCCGGACGCCTTCTTCGATGCCCAGCACGCCTTTATACGGCGCACGCACTACCTGCCGCTGACGCGCCGCATCGCGTCGGACGACAGCCTCGACGTGCAGAGCCGGTCCCGCGCCCTGCAAGACGTCGTTTGGTCCACGGCCGTGCAGCATGGGCCTGGCACGCCCGTGGTTCACCGCGCCGCGCAGCAACTCAACCAACCGCTCGACCCGGCTGATGCCCAGCTTGACCGCAATCTGATCGCCGCGGTTTATGCGGAGCGGGGTCGGCGCGACGGCGAGGGCAACCTCGTTTACTTCCGCAGCAACAGCAAGGCGGTCCAGGATGGCGTGGCGCGCCGGTTTCAGGATGAACAGCGTGACGCGCTCCGGATGCTCGACAGCGGGCCATAGCGCCGCCCACGGGGCGCTGCTCGTCCTGGCGATGCTGCTCGCCGCGCCCTCATCGGACGCGGCCCGGCTTGCCGGGATCGACGGCACCTATCGCCACGCGGGAAGGGTCGCGGCGCTGCTTGAGGTCCGCCGAGTGCCGGAGGGATACGCCGTCAAGCTGCAGGGCGGCGCGTTCCCCGAGGCCGGCGCGGGCGCGGCCGCGGATTGCGTCATATTGGCCCATGGCCCCGCCAAGGGCCAACGTTTCGAGGCGGGGTTCGACCCGGTGGAAACCGACGCCTTCTCCTACGGGGCAGAGCAGGCGGCGCGTGACCACCGGGTTTTGCGGATCGTCTTCGGCCGTGGTGCTGCGCAGGTGACCGAAGCGGACGTGTTCGGCTATTGCGGCTTGGGAGCAACGTTCCTGGGCCGGTATCGCCTTGTCCGAGACAGCAGGCGGTGAGCGCGCAGGCGCATCCCGTCCCGTAACCAGGCCGCGCGGCCAAGCCGGGATCATTGCAGCGAGGTCCGAGCGTGTCGGCCCCGAGCGTCGAGGAAGGACGGCTTGGAGCGTTTTGCCGGGCATTGTCACGTCCACCCGCGGCGGCGGGCGTGGCCACGCCCGCGGGCAGGCCAAACAAGGCTGCCCGCTCGCTCACCCCGCCTGCTTGCTTGCCTCGAAAGAGTTCTGGTCGAGCCTGACGGGACGCTCATCCACGCCGGGTGGAGCGGGCGGGAAGCACCGCACGCCGGCGGACTGGTGTCCCGCGGCGGCGCGGGCGGCAGAAGTGACCGGGGTCACAGAAGGATGCGCGGCCTTTGAACCGGCTGGGATCACGGTCGGCCGCGTGGCTCGGAGGTGTGCCGGCTCATTCAGCGGGCCGGACAGGCGCTGCGATGCCGAGGCGGGCGGCCGCCACGCGCCGCGCGGTCGCTTCGCGCCATGCCGTGATGTCCGTGACTGCCCGCCGCGCTTGCTCCAGGATCGCGGGCGGCGCGCTGTCCGGCGTGCCGCTGTTGAGCGGCGGTTCCGGCGCGTATGCCATGTGGAGATGGATGGCCGTGACGCCTGCTGTCCAGCAGCCCGGCCGCAGCCAGGATGAACGTCCCGGTGCACATCCCCACCGCGCGGCGGGCACGCGGCGCCAGGTGGCGAACAAGCTTCTGGTCCGCGGCGTCTCCTGCCCGGTTCCGTGCCCCTTCGCCGCCCGCAACGATCAGCGTGTCGAACGCGTCCCAAGCGAGCAGTTCGCCCTCCATTGCGGTCGATAGGAGGCCGAGGCCGGCCGTGGTGCTCGGCTTGCCGGGCGTCGGATCGGGTCGGGCCATGGGTCAAAGCATTGCGCTGGGGGCCGAACGGCAGCGATATCGTTATCCCCTCGGCTTCTGCCATCCGCGCCGGCCCGATGGCGCTGCACGCGCGGCGCAGCCTGATCCCGATGTCGCAGGGCTTGGGCAGCCCCGCCGATCAGCAAAGCGCCGGGCCTTCCCGCGGCGAGGTTGCGAAAGCGTTGAACGCGGGGGGCAGGTGTCGGCCACCCTCGGCAGGGCCTGCACGCGCTTCGTCACCAACAGGGTCCAGCGACCGCGGAGACGTGCATTTTGGCCATGTGACGCAGGCTAGGGCGGCAACGGTCTCGAACTGCTTGGATGGGTCGGTTGACTTCAAGGCCGGGGCCGTTGGGCGGCAGGTTGCGGCGCTTCCATGCGCGGCGCCGGACGTTATGGCGCCTCCCCGCCGCCTGACAGGCCGTGGTCGCCGAGCAGATCGGGCACGCCCTCGAACATCCAAGAATGGCGCGGGTCGTCGGAAGCGGGCAGGCGCCGGTAGTGCGTGCCCTCGAACAATCCTTGGGCGCTGAAGCCGGCGCCGACCAGCGCCTGAGGCGGCCGGCGGCTGCGCCGCCACAACCCGCTCAAAGCCCCATCGAGCTGCTGGTAGTACTCGCCCGGCTCGGCCACCCAGGCCCGGATGCCGCCCTCGGCGCGGCGGATCTCGATCAAATGCGGCCGTGCCGGGTCGCGTGCGATGCGCCAGTAGAAGCCGTTGCCGCCGAGGTAGCAGAGCCGCCCGCCGCCGTCGCGATAACCGGTCAGCGCGTCCAGCATCCGTTCCGTATAGTATTCGGGATGGGAGCCGGTCAGCAGGACACGATGCGGTCGGAGGACGTCCACCCCTTCGTCGTCGAGGTCCTCGTCGGTTACGGTATCAAAAAGAATGCCGCGCGCTTCCGAGCCGACGATCTCCGGCATCGGCTTCAGCGCGTCCGTCATGGCCAGCCGTTCCGGCACGACGAACGCGGGCGCCGTGCCGGGCTTGGCAAGGCCGCAGCGAGGGTGCGGCCAAACGTGTCACGGTTGCCCCAGCGCCGGATGCTGGCGGCACAATCGCGGGAGCGGACCGGCTCGCCGTCGTGGAAGAACAGGTTCTCGCGCAGGCGAAGCATCCAAGCCAGGCCGTCGTCCGATACGCTGTGGCCCTCGGCC
>CALMVT010000235.1:8999-23858 GCA_937873175.1 uncultured Acetobacteraceae bacterium
GGCCCTCGGCCATCTGCGGCTGCGGGCGCATGCGTGCGTCCACGCCGTAAAGCGTATCGAACAAGTAGAAGCCGTGATTGACTGAAACGCCGGCGAGGGAGGCGACCGGGTCCGGGTTGGACAGCGCCGCCTGCGGCACGAAGCGCAGCACGCGGGGGTCGCTGCGCTGGGCACGCGAGATGGAGGGGGCGGCCAAGACCGCGGCTCCGGCCAGGATCGCGCCGCGGCGCGTGATGGTCGTCGGCACCTCCTCGTCCTTGGCGAGACAACGCCCGTTCCAGTCGGCTCGGTCCCTGCCTGGCCGCCTCCTGGATGCCGCGCAAGAACTGTGGCGCGGCCCGGATGCACCGGCCTCATCCTGCTGGGCTTGGGACCGCTTCAGACCCGGCGGGCTTGACCCGGGGAGGCTGGCCGCCTCCCGCACGAGAACGTCGTTGGACGCTCAGGACGCCGAGACCACGACCCGTCTCCCGGCCTCCACGTCCACAGGCGTGCCATGCTGCTTGAGAGGGCGGTTGCCGGCCAAGCGCCGGAGCACGACGTAGAACACCGGGGTCAGGAACAGGCCGAAGGCGGTCACGCCGATCATGCCGGCGAACACGGCGACCCCCATCGCGTGACGCATTTCCGCACCGGCGCCCGTTGACAGCACCAGCGGCAGCACGCCCATGATGAACGCCATCGACGTCATCAGGATCGGCCGCAGCCGCAGCCGGCTCGCTTCAACCGCGGCGGCCAGCGGCGTGCGCCCGGCGAACTCCAGTTCGCGGGCGAACTCCACGATCAGGATCGCGTTCTTCGCCGACAGGCCCACCAGGACGATCAGGCCGATCTGGGTGAAGACGTTGTTGTCGCCGTGGGTCAGGTAAACGCCGGTCATGGCGGCCAGCAGGCCCATCGGCACGATCATGATGATCGCGAGCGGCAGGGTCAGGCTCTCGTATTGCGCCGCCAGCACCAGGAACACCAGCAGCAGCGCCACCGGGAACACCAGCAGGCCGGAATTGCCGGCGATAATCTGCTGGTAGGTCAGCTCCGTCCATTCATACGCGAAGCCCTTCGGAAGCGTGTCGTTCGCGATGCGGGCGACCGCCTCCTGCGCCTGCCCCGTCGAGTAGCCCGGCGCCGCCGCCCCGTTCACGTCCGCGGACAGAAACCCGTTGTAGCGCATCGCCCGTTCCGGCCCCGCGCTGGTTTTCACCGTGAGCACGGCGGCCAATGGCACCATCTCGCCGGAAGACGAGCGGACCTTCAACCGGCCGATATCCTCCGCCCGGGCGCGGAACGGCGCGTCGGCCTGGACCCGCACGGAGTAGGTCCGGCCGAGCACGTTGAAGTCGTTGACATACAGCGATCCCAAGTAGATCTGCAGCGTGTCGAACACGTCCGTCACGGCGACGCCCAACTGACGGGCGCGGACGCGGTCGATGTCGGCGTAAAGCTGCGGCACGTCCACGCGCAGGCCGGTAAACATGCCGGTCAGTTCCGGCGCCTTGCGGGCGGCGGCGAGAAAGGCGTTGGTCGCCTCGTTCAGCGCCCCGTAGCCCAGGCCGGCGCGGTCCTCGATCTGCAGCTTGAAGCCGCCGATGGTGCCGAGGCCCTGCACGGGCGGCGGCGGGAACACGGCGATGAAGGCGTCCTGGATGCCGCCGAACTGCTGGTTCAGCGACCCGGCGATGGCGCCCGCAGACAGCTCGGGCGTCGTCCGCCGCTCGAACTCGTCGAGCGAGACGAACACGATCCCGGAGTTGGAGCTGTTGGTGAACCCGCTGATGGACAGGCCGGGGAAGGCGATGTTGTTGACGGCGCCGGGCTGCTTCTCGGCGATGTCGCCCATCCGCTTGATCACGCCCTCGCTGCGGTCGAGGCTGGCGGCGTCCGGAAGCTGGGCGAAGCCGACGAGGTACTGCTTGTCCTGCGCCGGGACGAATCCGCCGGGTACGGCCTGGAACAGCATCCAGGCCACCCCGACCAGCGCCAGATAAAGGCCCATCATTGCCGACTTGCGGCCGATCACCCGCGACACGCCGCGGCCATACGCGCCCGACCCGGCGCCGAAGAGCCGGTTGAAGCCGCGGAACAGCCATCCCAGTACCCGGTCGAGCACCCGCGTCGGCAGGTCCTTCGGCGCATCGTGGCCGCGCAGCAGCAGCGCCGCGAGCGCGGGCGAAAGGGTCAGCGAGTTGACCGCCGAGATCACGGTCGAAATGGCGATCGTCAGGGCGAACTGGCGATAGAACTGGCCCGTCAGCCCGCTGATAAAGGCCAGCGGCACGAACACGGCAACCAGGACCAGGGCGATGGCGATGATGGGACCCGACACCTCGGACATCGCGCGGTAGGTCGCCTCCACCGGGGACAGGCCTTCCTCGATGTTGCGCTCGACGTTCTCGACTACGACGATCGCGTCGTCCACGACGATGCCGATCGCGAGCACCAGGCCGAACAGGCTGAGCGCGTTGATGGAGAAGCCGAACAGGTGCATCACGGCAAAGGTGCCGATGATGGACACGGGCACGGCGACCAGCGGGATGATGGAGGCACGCCAGGTCTGCAAGAACAGCACCACGACGATCACGACCAGGACCACGGCCTCAAGCAGGGTGTGGACCACGGCCTCGATCGAGGCGCGGACGAACTGCGTCGTGTCGTATACGACGGTGTAGTCCACGCCCTCCGGCATGTTCTGCTTGATCTCCTCCATGGTCGCGCGCACGGCGTCGGCGATCTGGATCGCGTTGGAACCCGGCGCCTGGAACACCGGGACCGCAACTGCGGACTTGTTGTTCAGCAGCGAGCGCAGCGAATAGTCGGCCGCTCCCAGCTCGATCCGTGCCACGTCGCGCAGGCGGGTGACCGCGCCGCCGGGGACGGTCTTGACCACGATGTCGCCGAACTCCTCGGGGGATTGCAGCCGGCCCTGCGCGTTCACCGACATCTGGAGGCTGAGGTTGGGAACGCTGGGCGATGAGCCGATCACGCCGGCCGCGGCCTGGACGTTCTGCGCACGGATCTCCTGCACCACGTCGCCCGCGGACAGGCCGTGCTCGGCCACCTTCTGCGGATCGAGCCAAACGCGCATGGCGTAGTCGCCTGAGCCGAACAACTGCACGTCGCCCACGCCGGTGATGCGGGCCAGGCGGTCCTTCACGTTCAGCACCGCGTAGTTGCGCAGGTAGGTGATGTCGTATTTGTTGTCGGGCGACAGGATGTGCACGACCATCATCAGGTCGGGCGAGGACTTGATAGTCGTGATGCCCAGGGTGCGGACGGCGTCAGGCAGGCGCGGCTCCGCCTGGCTAACGCGGTTCTGCACCAACTGCTGCGCCTTGTCCGGGTCGGTGCCCAGCCTGAAGGTGACGGTCAGGGTCATGAGGCCGTCGGTCGTGGCCTGGCTGCCCATGTAAAGCATGCCCTCGACGCCGTTGATCTGCTCCTCGATGGGGGTGGCCACGGTTTCCGCAATCACCTTGGGGCTGGCGCCGGGGTAGTTGGCCCGCACGACCACCTGCGGCGGCACGACCTCGGGGTATTCCGAGATCGGCAGCGCGCGCAGGGCAAGCAGGCCGGACACGAAGATGAGAACGGACAGCACGCCGGCGAAGACCGGGCGGTCGATGAAGAATTTCGAGAAGTTCATGGAAAGGGGTCCCGGAAAGAAGCCGCGTTCAGCGGGCTGCCAGCGTCGAGGCGGCGTCGTTCATGGCCACCGGCTGGGGGGCAACGGCCGTGCCTGGACGAACGCGCTGCAGGCCGTTGACCACGATGCGCTCGCCGGGTTTCAGGCCCGAGGTGACCAGGCGCAGGCCGTCGGCGGTGGCGCCGAGGGCGACCGTGCGGTAGGCGACCTTGTTGTCCTCGCCGACCACCATGACGAAGCGGCGGTCCTGGTCGGTGCCGATGGCGCGCTCGTCGATGGCCAGCGCGGGTTCCAGATGCGCGAGGCCCAGCCGCAGCCGCGCGAACTGG
This sequence comes from uncultured Acetobacteraceae bacterium, assembly GCA_937873175.1. Taxonomy (GTDB): domain Bacteria; phylum Pseudomonadota; class Alphaproteobacteria; order Acetobacterales; family Acetobacteraceae; genus CAHJXG01. The sequence goes on from CALMVT010000235.1 coordinate 12,969, forward strand.
CCGGGCATCAGCTTGCCGTCTGGGTTGTCGAAAGCGGCGCGCACGCGGACGGTCCCGCTGCGGGCATCGACGACGTTGTCCACCAACTGCAGCCTGCCCTGGAACGGCGTCCCCGCGGAGCCGAGCGTGCCCATCTCCACCGGGATGCGGGCAATCTGCTCGCTGACGTCGGGGGCGCCGGCCTGGCCGCCGCCCGGCAGGCTGGCGAGGGCGCGGGCCAGGGACTGTTCGTCCGCCTCGAAGCTCGCATAGATCGGGTTCACCGACACCAACGTTGTCAGCACCGGGGCCGTGGGGCCGGCCGGCACGAGGTTGCCGGCAGTGACCTCGATGCGTCCGGCCCGCCCGGCGATCGGCGCCCGGACCTCAGTATAGCCGAGGTTGAGGCGCGCGGTGTCGAGCGCGGCCTGCGTGCCACGCAGGTTCGCCTCGGCAGCGCGCAGCTCGTTCATCCGCTGGTCAACGTCGCGTTGCGGGGTGAAGCCGTTGCCGACGAGCTGCTGCGCGCGCTGCTGCTCCTTCGCGGCCAGCGCCAGCCGGGCCTGCGCGGACGCGACCTGCGCTTCGGCGCCCTGCACCTCGGCGGCGTAGGGCGCCGGGTCGATGGTGAACAGCAGGTCGCCCTGCTGAACCATCGCGCCCTCGCGGAAGTGCGCCTTCACGATGGCGCCGGCAGCACGCGGGCGCACCTCCACGCGGCCCACCGCCTCAACCCGGCCGGAGAAGTCGCTCCAGATCGCCGTGTCCTTCTGCTCGACCACCGCGACCGAAACGGGGATGGCAGGGGGGGCCGCCGCCGCGGCAGAGCCTGCAGCCGGCGCGGACACGCCCGGCGGCGCCAGCTTGTAGGCGGCTCCGGCCGCGGCGAGAACGGCCAGGCTGATGCCGGCCAACCAAGACAAGCGACGCGAGCGGGCAGGAGACGTCTTGGCGTCGGCGGGAACGGTCGTGGTGGGCTTGAAGTCGATCATGCAACACTTCCATCGGTGGGCTGGGCCGGAACCGGCGACAGCACGGCGGCGAAGAAATCGGCGAAGTTCTTGCGGACCACTTCAGCCCAGGCGGGCGGCGGCCCGGGCGGGACGGGTCCCGCCAGCGCATCCGGCCAGTCATGCGCCGCGATGGCCCGGACGTGGGTGGCGACACCCGCCTGCATCAGGCGGCGCGCGTAGGCCAGGCATTCATCGCGCATCGGGTCGTCCGGCGTCGTGATCATCAAGGCGGGCGGCAGGCCGTGCAGGCGCGATCCCGAGGACGGGGCGGCGTAAGGATGTGCCGCCTTGTCGGGACAGCCGAGATACACGGCCCAGCCGTCGGCCCACTTGCAGCCGACCGGCCCGGCCTCCGCGTCACGGAACGAGCAGCTTCCCATGCCGGGATCGAGCATGGGCGACAGCAGGATCTGCCCGACAACGGGCGGCCCGAGGCGATCGCGCGCCATGTTCGCGAGCGCGGCCGCCAGCGTGCCGCCCGCTTCCTCGCCGGCAACGAACAGCTTCGAGGCCCGGGCGGCCCAGCAGGCACGTCTGCCATGCAGTTGCTGGAGCAGCCCATACATCGCCTCGACCGCATCCGGGAACGGATGGGCCGCGCCGATGGGGTAGTCCGCGGAAACGACAACCGCCCCGGCCTCGGCCAGCAAGGAGGCGACCGGGCGTTCGACAGGCAGGCCGGTGAAGGCTCCGCCGGGCAGATGCAGCACGAAGGGCGCGGGCGGTGCGGAGGCGCCCCGATACAGGCGGACCGGAACCGAGCAGGCACGCCCAACTTCGAGCCATTCAAGTGTGGGCTGGATCAGCATGACAGAGGCTCAATCCACGTTGTGATGCAGCACAGGTTGGGATTGGCCACGGAGTAGTTTAATGCCGGTTACAGAATTACATTATCCATGAACGTGGACAATCGGTGGGGCGGATCGGATGATGGACCAAGTGGCCGCCTTGCGGGCGTTCGTCCGCATCGTCGAAACCGGCAGCTTCACCCAGGCTGCCGCCGACCTCGGCACGCCCAAGGCGACGGTGAGCAAGCTGCTGCAGCAACTGGAAGCCCATCTCCGCACGAAGCTGCTCAGCCGGACCACGCGGCGGCTCGCGGTGACCGCGGATGGCGCCGCCTACTACGAGCGGGCGGCCCGGCTGCTGCATGACCTGGAAGAACTGGACGCGAGCGTCACGGCGTCGCAGGCGCGGCCGAAGGGCCGCTTGCGGGTCGATGTGTCGTCATCGATCGCGCAGGGGATCATCATGCCCGCGCTGGGCGGGTTCTTCGCCAGGTATCCGGACATCCAACTAGACATCGGGACGTCGGATCGGGTGGCTGACCTGGTGGCGGACAACGTTGATTGCGTGATCCGGGCCGGCGTCATCGGCGACCTGTCGCTGATCGCCCGGCGGGTCGCCGAAATGCACATGACGACGTGCGCGGCCCCGGCCTACCTCCACGCGCATGGGACGCCAGCAGACCCGCGCGCGTTGGAGCAGGACCATGCAACGGTCGGCTACCTGAAGCAGGGCCTGGCCGAGCCGCACCCGCTCAGGTTCGTGCACGGAGGCGAGACGCTGGAGGTGGCTGCGCGCTACCAGGTGGCGGTGAACGAGGCGCAAACGTACTTGGCGGCCGGGCTGGCTGGACATGGCATCCTGCAGGCGCCGCATTTCATGGTGCGGCAGCACCTTGAAAGCGGGGCGCTGCGGGAAGTGCTGCCGGAGTGGAACGTGCCGCCTCTGGCGCTGCATGTGGTGTACTCGCCGAGCCGGCATCTGAGCACACGGCTGCGCGTGTTCGTCGATTGGGCCGCGGCGCTGTTTGCCAAGGTGGAGTTCGCCCCTCCGCGGCGTTGAAACACGGCAGATCGCGTCGAGCATGGATCGGGTGGCGACGCGTGCGGCCCAATGGTGTCAGGCGGCATCCGGACCTGATCACAGGCGATGGCGACGGAGCTGGAAATGGTTGCGGATGGGGTGGTGGGTGGCGAGCAGGAGTTGCGCATGACGGGCTGATACGGACGGCTCCATTGAATGACCGTCATCCGTCGATGGGTTGCACCCATCCTACGGCACGGGTTCTCCGCGCAGGACGGATCGACCTTCGGGTCGGCGCCCACGGGGCGCTGACGCCCGAGGTCCACTCCCGACTGCTGTTCCGCAACCAGTTCGTCGGCGTTGTCCGGTCGGGGTACCCGCTGCTCGCAGGCGGGACGCCGACGCCTGGTACCGGCAGCCTTTTGGGCTGACCGGTATGCGCGCGAGGTTGTTGGGGTCGCCGAAACGCGCAGCGTTTGCAACAAAATCGCGGTGCGATTTGCGCGGGACTGAGGCCGCGCGCCAAAAGCGCCTCCGATACCGGTCGCCCGTTAGGGCGGCTGGTATTAGCATGCCGTCGCCACGGCCGCGGCGGGCGTCGTCCTGTTTCGTGCCATCGGAGCTTTCCTCGTTCATGCCTTGAACATCGTGCGGTAGTCGAGATGCGTGTGGAACCAGTAGACGTATCCCTGGACATTCTTCTGCATGGCGACGTCGAACAATAGCCGTGCAAGCGGGATGCGCGGCAGGTCGCCCATGACGATGTCGTTCATCTGCACCAGGTCAGCATCGTATTTCGCGGGATCGCTCTCGAAGCGAGCGGCGTCGATGGCGGCGTCTAATTTTGGGTTGACATAGTTGGCCGTGTTGAACACGGCGTTGTTCCTGCCGTCGAAGTTCCAGAAGTAGAAGTATTCGGGCGGCACCAGCCACCCGTAGAACTCGGTGATCACCAGCGGCATCGTCTTTGCCGCCATCTGCGCGAACCAGTTGGCGCCCGGCACCTTCTCGATGGAGACCTCGATCCCGATCTTGCCAAGCGACTCTTGCAGCAGCAGCGCGATCGGCTCGCGCGTGGTCGCCTGGCTCAGGTCGTAGGACAGGGTGGTCTTGAAGCCGTCGGGGTAGCCGGCTTCTGTCAGCAGTTGCTTCGCCTTGGCAAGGTCCGTGTCGTAGCGCGACTGCACCGGCCAGGTCGGCGGATACGGCTTGCCCGCCTCGCCGCCGAACATCGGCACATCGCGGTTGTAGAGCGCCCCATCCATGATGGGCCGATACGGCACCGCCCAGGCGACCGCCTGGCGGACCCTGAGATTGTCGAACGGCTTGATCTGCACGTTCATGTCGACGAACAGCAGGTCGTTCTGCACCGGCGTGCCGACCACCTGCAGTTTCCCGGCAGCGGCAAGCTCGGCGTAGTCCTTGGGCGGCAGGCCCACGGAAACGTCCACGTCGCCCCGCTCCAGCAGCGCCCGCCGGGTGCCGGGCGAGGGGATCTGCCGGTAGATGACCCGCCTGAGCTTCGGCTGCGGCCCAGAAGCCCACTCGTCGAAGCGGGTGAACACGATCTCGGTGCCCGGCTTCCAGCTCGCCACCCGAAAGGCGCCCCCGCCGGCGTCGTTGTGCTGCACCCAATCGAGCGCCCAGGGATCGGCCTCGGTCGCATGCGCCCGGGCCAGCTTGGAATTGATCACCACCGGGATCGGCACCACAAGGTCCGGCATCGTCAGCTTGTTCGGCTGGTCGAAGGTGATCCGGAACGTATGCGGATCGACAATGGAAAACTGCTCGGGCTTGGTGAGCGACCCCGCCGCCATCTGCACGGTGGCGAAGCCGCCCACCGAGACCGCGCGGTCGAACGACCATTTCACGTCCTCGGCGGTCACCTTGCTGCCGTCGTGGAAGGTGGCGTTCTGCCGCAGGTGGAACACGATGGTCTTGCCGTCGGGACTGATATCCCAGCGTTCCGCAAGCTCCGGCTTCATGACCGAAACGTCGTAGCCCACCGCGCCGTTCTCAAGCGGCTTCGTGCCGTGGGTCACCAGCCGGTCGTAAACGTTCCACGCCACCAGACGGCTGTAGTCGTTCGCGGTCGGCACATGGGTATCGAGCGAGTTCGGCCCCTGCTCGCCCACCACCACCAGCACGTCGGCAGGCGTCGCGGCCCGGCCCACACGCGGCAGCGACAAGGCGAGCGGGGCAAGGGCAGACCTGGCCAGAAGGGTGCGGCGGCTGATTGGCGGCATGCAGGGGGCCTCCGGGAAGGGTGTGGCCAGGAAGGTTGGGGCCGGGAAGGTTGGGGTCAGGGCATCACAGGCCGAGGTCGCTGAGCAGCGGCGGCCAACGGTCCCGCCATGGCCGGGCGGCCTCGAAAGCGGCGCAGGCCTGCAGCACGCCCCGGTCGTCCAAGTGCCGCCCGATGATCTGCAGGCCGACCGGCAGGCCGTCCTGCGTGAAGCCGGCCGGCACCGTGGCCGCCGGCTGCCCGGTCATGTTCAGCGGGAAGGTGAAGCAAAGCCACTGCGTCGGCGCCACCATGCGCCCATCGATGATCTCCGGCCCTTGCGTGTGCACGGGGAACGGCGGCACGGCAAGCGTGGGCGTCAGCAGCAGGTCGTAGCCCTGCATGAAGCGCCACATGCGGTTGCACAGCGCCTTGCGCGCGGTAATCGCGTCCGTGAACTCCTCGGCGGTCCAATTGCGGTCGAGAAAGGCGACCAGATGCGGCGACATCTCGTGCCGGTGCCCGCTCGCCATGTCGCGCAGGCCGCGCAGGTCGGTTTCCATCGCGACCAAGGCCCAGAACGCCTCGTACGGGTCAGCCCAGCCCGGGTCCGCCGCTTCAACCGTGCAGCCCAGCTCGGTCTCGAACGCGCGCGCAGCCTCGCCCACGACGCGGCGCACCTCGGGATCAACCGCGGCGTAGCCCCAGTCGGCGCTGTACGCGACCCGCTTGCCCCTGAGGCTGCCGGCGCGGGCGACGTCCAGCCAGCAGAAGTCGGCCGCCGGGATCGAGAGCCGGTCGCGCGGATCGGGGCCGGCGATCACGCTCAGCATGAGGGCGGCATCCGCCACCGTGCGGCTCATTGGCCCGATGTGCTCCAGGCTTTCCCAGCTCGACACGCCGGGGTAGCGTTCGTCGCGGCAGCCGGGGTAAAGCGGCACGCGGCCCATCGACGCCTTCATGCCCACCAGCCCGCAATGCGCGGAGGGGATGCGGACCGAGCCGCCGCCGTCGCTGCCGATGGCGAACGGGGTGACGCCGGCCGCGACCGACGCGCCCGACCCGGCGCTGCTGCCGCCCGGCGTCAGCGCCAGGTCCCAGGGGTTGCGCGTCGTGGGCGCGATCGGGCTGTGGCCGACGCCGCTGTAGCCAAGCTCCGGGACGTTGGTCTTGCCGACGATCACCGCCCCGGCTGCCTTGAGCCGCTCCACTACGATGTCGTCCTCGTCCGGCACGAAGTCGCGATACAGCGGCGAGCCCATGGCCGTGCGCAGGCCCGCCGTGGCCACTAGGTCCTTGATGCCGACCGGCACGCCGGCCAGCGGCCCCACGTCGTCCCCCGCCGCGATCCGCCGGTCGATGGCGCGCGCGGTTTCGCGCGCCAGGTCCGGGGCGGGGGTGCAAAAGGCGTGCAGATGCGGCTCGGTCGCGCTCATCCGCGCGAGCGCCGCTTCGGTCACCTCGATGGCGGACAGTTCGCGGCTGCGGATACGCCGGGCCAGCGTGACGGCATCAAGGCGGCTGATCTCGGAAGCGGCGCTGCTGGCGGTCATGGCGTGGTTTCTCCTTGCGCAAGGGTGGTCATGGGCGCGCGCCCCGGCGGCTCGGCGAAGTGGCAGGCGGCGAGGTGGTCCGGCTCAAGCGGGCGGAGTTGCGGCATCCGCTGCGTGCAGACCGGCTCCTCGCGCGGGCAGCGGCCGGCGAAGCGGCAGGCGTCCGGCGCTGGGTCGATAGGGCTGCGCGCCGAGCCTTCCAACCGCCACGGGCGCTGGCCCCGGCGTGCCGGGTCGGGGATGGAGGCGAGCAGCGCGCGCGTGTAGGGGTGGCGGGGCGCGCGGAACAGGTCGGTCGCCGGGGCCTGCTCGACGATGCGGCCGAGATACATCACCGCGATGCGGTCGCACAGCAGCCGGACGACGTGGAGGTCATGCGACACGAACAGGTAGCTCATGCCGAGCCGCTGCCGCAGGTCGGCGAGCAGCTGCAGGATGATCGCCTGCACGGACACGTCGAGCGCCGAGGTCGGCTCGTCCAGGATCAGCAGCGCCGGCCGCAGCACGATGGCGCGGGCGATGCCGACTCGCGCCCGCTGCCCGCCGGAAAGCTGGTGCGGGAAGCGCCCGGCCATCTCCCCGGGCAGGCCGACCAGCGCCAGCGCCGCGTGCACCTGCTGCGCCAACTCCTTGCGTCTGCTCGGGGCGCCGAGGCGGCGGATCGGGTCGGCAACCGCGCCGAACACCGTGAGCGCCGGGTTCAGGCTTTCGGTCGGGTCCTGGAACACGCTCTGGATGCGGGAGCGCTGCGGGCTGCGCACGAAGCGCCCGAGCGGGACGGTGGCGATGTCTTGGCCGTCGAACACGATGGCGCCTTCGGTCGGCGCGATCAGCCGGGCCAGCAGGCGCACCAACGTCGATTTGCCGCAGCCGGACTCGCCGACCAGCCCGACGCTTTCGCCGCGCCCGATGCGGAGATCGACGCCGTCCACGGCGTGCAGGAAGCCGTTCCGCGTCGGGTAGCGCTTGGCCAGCCCCACCGCGTCCAGCAACGCGGTCACAGCGGGTTCCAGCAGCGCACGAGGTGGCCGTCGCCCATGCGCCGGGTCGGCAGCGGCTCGGCTCCGCAGCGGGCGTCGCTGCGGGCGCAGCGGTTCAGGAAACGGCAGGGCGGCAGCGCCTGGCGCAGATCCGGCAGGCCGCCCGGGATCGCCGTGAGGTCATCGACGCGGGTGGTGGCCCCTGGCGTCGCGCCGATCAGCAGTGCGGCGTAGGGGTGGGCGGGCTGCTGCAGCAGGCGCGGGGCGGGCGCCACCTCCACCACGTGCCCGGCGTGCATGACGACGATCCGGTCGCAGTACTCGCCCGCCAGCGCCAGGTCGTGGGTGATCAGCAGCACCGCCGTGTTGGCCGCGCGCACCTGGTCGCGGATCAGGTCCATGACGACGGCCTGGGTGGTGACATCGAGGCCGGTCGTCGGCTCGTCGGCGATCAGCAGGAACGGTGCGCAGGCAATGGCCATCGCGATCATCACCCGTTGGCACAACCCGCCGGACAACTCGAACGGGTAGGCGTCGAATCGGCGTTCCGGGTCGGGCACCCGCACCCGGGCCAGGGCCTCGACGGCCCGGGCGCGCGCCTCGCGGCGGCTCATGTTGCCGTGGCGCAGCAGCACGTCGGCGATCTGCAGCCCGACCCGGCGGATCGGGTTCAGCGCCGTGCGCGGGCTTTGGAAGATCATCGAGATTTCCCGGCCGAGCGTGTCCGACAGTTGCGCCGGGTCTTCGCCCAGCATGTCGCGGCCGGCAAAGGCGATGCGGCCGGACCGGACGTGGCCGGCCGCGTCGGTCAGCCCCATGATGGCATAGGCAAGCACCGACTTGCCCGAACCGCTCTCGCCCACCACGCCCACGATCTCGCCGCGCGACACGTCGAGCGACACGCCGTCAAGCGCGTGTACGGCGCCCTGGCGGGTGCGGAAGTCGAGCGTCAGGTCCTCGACCGCGAGCAGCGGCGGCGCCGCGCCGCCGGCGAGGGCGCGCTTGGCGGCAAGCGCGGTCACGTGCGCCTGCGGGGATCGAGCACATCGCGCAGGCCGTCGCCGAGCAGGTTGAAGCAGAACACCGCGAGCATCAGCGCCGCGCCGGGGAACACGAATGTCCACCACTCGCCGGAAATGATGTAGCTGGCACCCTCCGACACCATGATCCCCCATTCCGGGGTCGGCGGGCGCACGCCTAGCCCGATGAAGGACAGCCCGGCGGCGTTCAGGATCGCCCAGCCCATGTTCAGCGACGCCTGCACCGCCATGGTCGGCAGGATGTTGCGCACGATGTGCCCGGACAGGATGCGGACCGCGCCGTTGCCGCCCATCCGCGCCGCCTCGACATAGGCCAGGTCGCGACGCACGTTCACCTCCGCGCGCGCGAAGCGGCCGTAGAACGGCAGGTTGATCACCGCGGTGGCGAGGATGATGTTGAGCACGCTGTTGCCGAGCGCCGCGACGATGCCCATTGCCAGCACGAAAAGCGGAAACGCCATGATGGTGTCCATGACCCGACCAAACACGGCGTCGACCACGCCGCCCGTATAGCCCGCCATCGCGCCCAGCGCGGTGCCGATCACGAACGAGATGGCGACCGCCGAAACCGCCATGCCAAGGTCGAGGCGCGCCGCCACCATCACCCGGCTCAGGATGTCCCGTCCGAGGGCGTCCGTGCCGAACAGGTGGGCGGTTGTCGGGGGCTGCAGCCGCGCCGTCGTGTCCGTGGCCAGCGGATTATACGGCGCGGCGACGCCGCCGAGCACGGCGCAAAGCAGCAGCAGGCAGAACAAGACGCCGGCCACCAGGGTCAGCCGGTTCTCCGCCAGGGCGTAGCGGACGGCGCGCAAGGAGGCGAAGGAGCGGGCGGCAGGCGGCGCGAGAGGGCGCGCGGCGCTCAAGGGCGCGATGGGGGCCACGGCTCAGCCTTCCATCCGCACGCGCGGATCTGCCGCGATGCTGAGCAGATCCACGAGGAGATTGAGCAGGATGTAGAGGGTCGCCATCATCAGGATGAAGCCCTGCACGGCAACGTAGTCGGATTGGATCACGGCCTTCACCGCGTAGGCCCCGACGCCGGGCCAGCCGAACACGTCCTCGATCAGCACGTTGGCGCCGAGCACAAAGGAGAACACCATGCCGAGCACGTTGACGACCGGCAGGGCGGCGTTGCGCATCGCGTAGGTGACCAGCACCTTGCGCCGCGTCAGGCCGCAGGCGCGCGCGGTGCGGACGAAGTCGCTGCCCAGCGCCGTCAGCAGCGACGCGCGGGTGATCCGGGCGATTGGCGCGAGCGCGAACAGGCCAAGCGAGACCGCCGGCAACGCCATCTGCGACAGCGCGCCGCGGAATGTCGTCCACTCGCCGGCAACCGCCGCGTCGATCAGGTAAAATCCGGTCAGCGCGGGCGGTGCCTCGAAATACACGTCGTTCAACCGGCCGAGAGGCTCCGGCGCGATGCGCAGCAGGTAATAGAAAACGTAAACCAGCAGCAAGGCCACGAAGAACGTCGGGAACGCCGCCGCCACCGTAACGGTGCTGCGGCAGAGATGGTCGGCAAGCGAGCCTTCGCGCGTTGCCGCGAGCACCCCGAGCGGCACCGCCACCGCCACCGCGAACAGGATTGCGGCCGCGGTCAGTTCGAGCGAGGCCGGCAGGCGCTGCACCAGATCGGCCAGCACGGGCTGGCCCGTGGTGAGCGACTGGCCGAGGTTTCCATGCGCCATGTCGCCGACGTAGCTGAGGAACTGCGCCAATAGGCTGCGGTCCAGTCCGAGATGCGCCCGCACCTGCGCGACCGAGTCCGCATTGGCCGCAGGCCCGGCAAACAGCACCGCAGGATCACCCGGCAGCGCATGCGACAGCAGGAACGTGACGACCACCACGCCCATCAAGCTGGGGATGGCGCCGAGCAGGCGTTTCGCTGCGATGCGGGCCAAGTTCAACTGAAACCCCTCCAATCAACCGATGCGCTTGTCTTTCAACGAGGGCAGGTCGGTCTTATGGAGGTGCTGTGTGCAAGGTCCATGCCGCCGCTTGCGGCCGCAATGGCATGCGGCGGCCACGGCGCCCGGCTGCAGCCTTGACCAACTTGTGGCTGTGCCTACCGTGGCGGCGCTGGCCTGGCTCAAGCAACGGGCGCGCCGTAGACGGCCGGCACCCGCTGTAAAGGGAGCGACCATGACCGAACGGGCCTTGATCTTGCGCGGCGGCCTCGTCCTGGATGCGGCCCATGCCCTCGGGCCTGCGGATGTCATGGTGCGGGACGGGCGCATTGTCGCCCTTGGCGGGCCGGGCACCTTGGCGGTTGATGATGCGGAGGAGATCGAT
>CALMVT010000236.1 GCA_937873175.1 uncultured Acetobacteraceae bacterium
GCCCGCTGGGGACACGCCGCTCAAGCAATTTCCACATAAGTCACGACGGCACCGCTCGCGAGACAAGGCCGCTGTGATCATTGGTGTTTCCTCCGGAAGGGTGTCTCAGCGCACCCATTCCCGCATGCTCTGCTTGGTAAGACTCAGACGCAAGTGCCTGCCGGACGTGCAGCGGCTACTCCGGTCCGCCACCTCGACGGCTTCCGGCGCACCCTGGCGCACACCGTCTGCGTAGGCGCCGGCGCGGTCGCGCGCGACCACCGCGATGCCGGGATGCTGGCGCAGCCACACGGCGAGGGTCTCGGCTTGACGATTAGGCAACAGGTCAACGACCCGATTTCGCTCCAAGTCGACCAGGGTGGTGCCGTAGCGGTGGCCATGGCGCCACGCCCAGTCATCGACCGCCAGCACGCGAGGGGGGGAGCAGCGTCGGAGCCCTTGTTGGCATTGCTGACCATCCGCAGCAGTGTGTCGGCGCTGGTCGGCATGGCCAGCCGCTCGGCCAAACGCGCTCCAGCTTCGCCGCCGAGTGCAAAGCCGAGATGACGTTGCAAACCGCCCAGCCGCCCGGTTCGGCGTGCTGAACGCGGTGCAACGTCAGCCAGGCTTTCTGCGAAGGTCTGGCGCGGGCAGGACAGGTGACCTGATTGAGTTGCCCCGTGGCCTGCAGTCCGTGGCTGCCCTTGAACCGCTCCAGAGCAGTTGCGCTATCGCGGCCCCACACTCCGTCAGCTCGGCCGGGATAGGCACCGGCCTGCTTGAGGCGTTGCTATACTGCCATAACCCCGGCCGGGCTGAGTGGCTGTGCGTAGGTCAAGGGCGCTGTTGTCTGCGCCAATGCGCCAGGGTTGAGCGACGCTGCCGAAAGAACTATGGCCATCGTCGGGCCGAGCCACTTCATGTCACATTCCTTTACAGCTTCGTTTCACTATAACGCGGACGCTTGATGTGGGTTGCTTTTGGAAGCGGGCTCCGCAAGCCGCTGCGCCTGTAAACGGCCGGCTCTGAACTCGCCACTAGATCAACCGCACGTGGAGCGCGCACCATCATGACGAGGAACTCCGGCATTAGCACTCTGCTGCCGGCGACGCCCCGGTTCTATTCCCGCAGCAACAGCATCGATCTGGGGTCAGGCCCAACATGGCCTTCCGCACGGTCAGGAGCAGGCCTTCCCGCGTGACGGCCGATTGCCAGCAGCTTTTGCCGTGGCCTCAGTCATTTAACTCCCTTGACCTGTCTTCCCGTAGTAGCGGTCGCCTTGGCAGTGATAGACCTTGGTGGACGTATTGACCCAGACTTGGCCGGCGCCACCACCGACGGCAGCGGTCTGAGCAGGTGCTGCCGGTGGTGGCGATGGTGTGCCGGGCGCTGCGGTCACGACACCCGGGATCGGGGCTGGCGAAGATAGCGGGTTCGGCACGAAGCCGGCGTTCGCAGCGGCTGGACCGGTCCCGAATGCTTGCACCCACCATGGCCACCGCATGCGCCGCGTCGGAACGCGCCGCTAAACGATGTCCAATCTTTACAGGTGACCGTGACCTCGGCCGTCTGCGCGGGCGCTGGTGGCGGTGTGCCGGGCGCTGCGTTTACGACACCCGGGGGCGCGCTGGCACGGCTGTCGAAGGCAGGGGGGTTCGGCACGGAGCCGGTGTTCGCAGCGGGACCGGTCCCAAATGCCTGCACCCCACCATGGCCACCGCATGCGCCACGCCGGGACGCGCCAGTAAACGATGTCACATCTCTGTAGGTGGCCGTGACCTCGGCTGTTTGAGCATGGACGCTGAACGTGAAACCGGCAGCGAGGACGGTGGACAGCAATAAGGCGCGCATGATCGTCTCAGGGGCTGGTGACGAAACGTTACGCCAACAGTGATGGCTTGCCCAGCATCTTTCGTTCTGTGATGACGGCCAGGACGGCGTTGCTGAGGACGCAATCAGCGCTGGCGCGATCGTCCACTTGGCCGTCGTGGTCGAGCGGCGGTTCGGTGATCGCACCGAGCAAGGGCGAGCCCCCACGGCTTTGCATGCCCTCTTTCGGAATACGACCAGTTCCAACGTACCCACTTCGAGACGAGAATATGCAATCGAGAGTCGTGTAAAAGTCGAAAGACGTCGATCGTAGCCCGCTGTGCCTACTGAAACGAGGTTCGGGTCCGTCTTGGGCTTTACCCGCTGAGCCACGCCGCCAAGCGGGAAAGTTCATACCTTGGCGCCAGCCACCTTTAAGATCCCTGGCCCTTGCAGGTCACCGGATGGCTCCTTTCGGTGCTTGAAGGCCGCGTCCCTGCAGGCTAGATGGCTGGCACTCACGGGAGGAGAGTGCTAATAATCGCAGCCGCTGGTTTCCTGGCGCCAGATGTCGGGCAGCAGCGACTCTCGGCTTAATCGGTCAGCCAAACTGACCAGAAAGGGAACGATCCAGATTGCTCTGCTCCCCATCTTTGGACCGCCGGATGGTAGAGTTTCCGGCCTGTTTTC
>CALMVT010000237.1 GCA_937873175.1 uncultured Acetobacteraceae bacterium
GCCTGGCTGCGCGCCGCGGCCGGCGCCGGGCGGGCGGGTGGAACCACGGAGGGCGCACGGCTAGGCACGGGCGCGGCGGCGGGCGCGGGCTGGAAATGGTTGCGCGGCTCTTCGCCCAGCGCCTCGTCTGCACCCCACTCGACCTGCAGGCGCAAGGCTGCCAAGCTGTCCATCAGGCGGAGACCGCCTGACGTTGCACAGGCCAGCGCGTGGGCTTGGGTCGCATGGCGTGAAAATGTGCCGCGTGCGGGTTTTGCGCAACCCGCGCCCGTCCCCACTTGAAGCGTACAGTTTGGAGGGATGGATGCCGGAACCTGAGGTGGCCCGCGAGGCCATGGAATTCGATGTCGTGATCGTGGGCGCAGGGCCGGCGGGCCTGTCCGCCGCGATCCGCCTCAAGCAACTGGCGCCCGACGCCGGCATCTGCGTGGTGGAAAAGGGTGGCGAGGTCGGCGCGCATATCCTGTCAGGCGCGGTGATCGAGACGCGGGCGCTGGCCGAGCTGCTGCCGAATTGGAAAGACCAGGGCGCCCCGCTGCTGACCCCGGCGGGCGAGGACCGCTTCCTGTTCCTCACGGAAACTCGTGCCTTCAAGCTGCCGACCCCGCCGCAGATGCACAACGCCGGCAACTACGTCGTGAGCCTCAGCGACGTGGTCCGCTGGCTCGGCACCCAGGCCGAGGGCTTGGGGGTGGAGATCTACCCGGGCTTCGCCGCCGCCGAGGTGCTGGTCGAGGGCGACCGCGTGGTGGGCGTCGCCACCGGCGACATGGGCATCACCAGGGAAGGGGAGCACGGCACCAACTACCAGCCCGGCATGGAGCTGCGCGCCGCCTACACGCTGTTCGCCGAAGGATGCCGCGGCTCGCTCACCAAGCAGGTCGCCACCCGGTTCGACCTGCGCAAAGGGCGCGACCCGCAGACCTACGCGCTGGGCATCAAGGAGCTGTGGGAAATCCCCGCGGCGCAGCACCAGCCCGGCTTGATCGAGCACACCGTCGGCTGGCCGCTGGACCGCAACACCTATGGCGGGTCCTGGCTTTACCATTGGGGCGACAACCTCGTGTCCTACGGCTTCGTGGTGGGACTGGACTACCACAACCCGTGGCTGTCGCCGTTCGACGAGATGCAGCGGTTCAAGACGCACCCGGCCATGCGCAAGCACTTCGAGGGCGGGCGGCGCATCTCCTACGGCGCGCGGGCCTTGAGCGAGGGCGGGCTGCAATCCATCCCCAAGCTGACCTTCCCCGGCGGCGCGCTGATCGGCGACACCGCCGGGTTCCTGAACGTGCCGAAGATTAAGGGCACCCACGCCGCCATGAAGTCCGGCATGCTGGCGGCAGAGGCTGTGGCGGAGGCGCTGCAGCATAACCGCCCCGCCGAGCCGGAAAGCTACGAAAGCCGTTTCCGCGAAAGCTGGTTGTTCGAGGAACTGCGCGGCGCCCGCAACATCCGCCCGTCATTTGCCAAGTTCGGCCTGTTCGGCGGCATCGCCTACTCGGCGCTCGACACCTTCCTACTGCGCGGGCGGGCGCCGTGGACCATGCACCATGCCCATGCCGACCACGAAGGGCTGCGCCCGGCCAAGGAAGCGCCGCGCATCGCCTACCCGAAGCCAGACGGCAAGCTGACCTTTGACCGCCTGTCCTCCGTGTTCATCAGCAACACCAACCATGAGGAAAACCAGCCGCCGCATTTGCAGCTTCGCGACCCCGGGCGGTGGCAGGGGGTGAATTGGGAGCAGTTCGCCAGCCCCGAAAGCCGCTACTGCCCGGCCGGCGTGTACGAAGCCGTGGGCGTCGAGCAAGGCGAGCCGCGCCTGCAGATCAACGCGCAGAACTGCGTCCACTGCAAGACCTGCGACATCAAGGACCCCACGCAGAACATCGAGTGGGCCGTGCCGGAGGGCAGCGGCGGTCCCAACTACCCCGGCGGTATGTAGCGTGATGCCGCGCATCCGCCGATCCGCGCTGCTGGTGCTGGCCATGCTGGCCGGGGGCGCCGCGAACGACTTCGGCTTCGAGGACGCTTCCGGGGTCTCGAAGTTCGAGCCAAAGGGCGCGTTCGGCGACTACATGGCCGGGCGGCTCGCGGAGCAGCAGGGCGACCTGGACATCGCCGCAGACCGGCTGCGCGGGGCGCTGGCCCAGGATGCCGCGGTTTCGGAGGTGGCGAACCAGGCATTCATCGCCGCCGTGCTGGCGGGCCGTCCCGATGCCGCGCGGCTGGCTACGGGCGTCGCCGACAACGCCGTGGCCCAGCTTGTGCTCGCGGACCGGGAGGCGAAGAACGAGAATTGGGAGCAGGCGGAGGCGCGCTTCGCGGCGCTGCCGCGGCAGGGGCTGACGCAGGTGCTGCGGCCCTTGCTGATCGCGTGGGCGCAGCAGGGCGCCCGGCGCACCACCGCGGCCCTTGCCGGGCTGCAGCCGGTCTTGGACGAGCAGCGGTTCCGCGGCGTGATGGCGCTGCACGCGGCGTTGATCGCCGACCTCGGCGGCTTCAACGGCGATGCCGGCCGGCTGTATGACGCCGCGCAGGCCGCGTATGGCGGTCTCAACCTCCGGCTCGGGCAGATCCTGGCGAGCTGGCAGGCCCGGCAGGGCAACGAGGAGGACGCGCGGCGCACCGTGCGCGACATGGTGGGCGTGAACGGCGACCTGGCCTTGGCCCGCGACGCGTTGGAGCGCGACGTGGGGAACCGCCAGGTCCGCAACGCCACGGACGGCCTTGCCGAAGCCTATCTCGCCATGGCCGCGACGCTGCGGCAGCAGAGCGCCAACGACTCGGCGCAGGCGCTGCTTCGCCTGGCGCTGGACGTTCGGGAAGACTTCACCGCGGCGCGGCTGCTGCTGGCCGACATCCAGGAAGGAAATAAGCAGTCCGACGCGGCGGCGCGAACCCTGGCCGGCGTGCCGCCCTCCGATCCGCTGGCGGTGGTGGTGACGCTGCGCCGCGCCAACCTGCTGGACGGCACGGGGCAGGAGGCGGAAGCGATCCGGGTGCTGGAAACGCTGGCCCAGGAGTATCCGGACCGGCCGGAGCCGCTGATCCAGATCGGCGACAGCCTGCGCCGGCGCAGCCGCTTCCGCGAGGCGGCGGAGGCTTATGACCGCGCGGTGGCCCGCATCGCAACGCCTAGCCGGGCCAACTGGCCGCTGTTCTACGAGCGCGGCATCGCCTACGAGCGCGGCGGCCAATGGGCCAAGGCCGAGGCCGACTTTGAATACGCCCTGCAACTGGCGCCCGATCAGCCGAACGTGCTGAACTACCTCGGCTATGCCTGGGTGGAGCAGGGCCACGAGGTGGACCGCGCCCGGCGCATGATTGAGCGTGCGGTGGAGCAGCGGCCCAACGACGGCGCCTTTGTTGACAGCCTCGGCTGGGTGCAGTTGCGCCAGGGCGACACGGAAGGCGCGTTGAAGAACCTGGAGCGCGCGGTGGAGCTGCAGCCGGAGGACCCGGTGATCAACGCGCATCTCGGCGACGCGCTGGACGCCGTGGGCCGGCGCCGGGAAGCCGAGTTCCAATGGCGCCGCGCCTTGAACCTGAACCCCGAGCCGGGAGACCAGGCGCGCATCGAGGGCAAGCTGCGCGACGTGGAGGCGGCGCCCGCGACCCGGACCGCCAGCCCCGGCGCCGCGCCCTGACCGGTGCTTGAAGAAACGGCGCAGGCCAAGGTCAACCTATACCTGCACGTCGTGGGACGGCGGGCGGACGGGTATCACCTGCTGGACAGCTTGGCGGTGTTTCCCGGCGCGGCCGACCGGCTTTCCGCCGCGCCGGCGGACGCGCTGACGCTGGCCGTCGAGGGTCCCGGCGCGGCCGGGCTGGGGGGCGGGCCGGATAATTTGGTGCTGCGGGCGGCCCGGGCGCTCGCCTCCGCCGCGGGTGTCGGGGCCGGCGCGCGGCTCGTGCTGGACAAGCGGCTGCCGGTGGCCAGCGGCATCGGCGGCGGCTCGGCGGACGC
>CALMVT010000238.1 GCA_937873175.1 uncultured Acetobacteraceae bacterium
CCCTGGCGCCACCGATACCCACGCCGCCCCGTCCACCCTGCCGTTCCTCGACATGCCGAACGTGGTGGGCACGCCGCATTCGTCGGCGTGGACGCTTGACCTGTTCGAGCGGCGCTACGCCGTCATCGCGGACAACATCAACCGGCTGCAGGCCGGCCAGCCGCTCCGCAACGTGGTGCGCGCTGCCCGATCACCGAACGCGGCTGCCTGAAGGAGTTTCCGGCCATGGATGAAACCAACCCTGCCAGCATCGTCCCGACCCGCGCACCCGACGTGCCGATCCGCATCACCTCCATCCGCACGGTGGTGGTGAATGCGGAAATGCGGAACTGGCTGTTCGTCAAAGTCACGACCGACCAGGACGGGCTATACGGCTGGGGCGAGGCAAGCCTGAACTGGAAGACGCGCGCCGTGGTCGGCGCGATTGAAGACTTAGAGCAGCTGCTGATCGGCCGCGACCCGCGCGACATCGAGCAGGCCGTGCGGGTGATGAACAAGCAAAGCTACTACCGGCTCGGCATCATCGGCGCGACCGCCGTCAGCGGCATCGAGCACGCGCTGTGGGACATCTTCGGCAAGTCCGTCGGGCTCCCGGTCTGGCGCCTTCTGGGCGGCCAAGTGCGTGACAAGGTGCGGGTGTATACGCATCTCGGGCTTGGCGACATGCGGTCCGTGTATGAGACGTTCGACAAGGGCGCGCTGCGCGACAAGGCGCTGAAGGTAGTCGAGATGGGGTATGACGCGCTGAAGGTCGTGTTCATCCCCTACAGCCATTTCACCGCCGGCATTCCGGGCCGTCGGCACGTGGCCGCATTGATGGAAACGCTGCGCGATGCCGTGGGCGACGAGACGGAGATCATGATCGATTTCCACGGGCGCCCGGCTTCCATCAGCGCCGCCCTGCAGTTCGTCGACGAACTGTCGCCGTTCCGGCCAATGTTCTGCGAGGAGCCGGTGCAGCCCGGCGACACGGAAGCGATGCGCTTGGTCACCGCCCGCGCCGGTTGCCCAATTGCGACAGGGGAGCGGCTGGTCGGCTTCAAGGAGTTCGAGCCGCTGTTCGTCGCCAAGGCCTGCAACATCGTGCAGCCTGACCTGAACCACACCGGCGGCATCTTGGAAGGCAAGCGCATTGCCGCCGCGGCGGAGCAGGCGTTCATGGGCGTCGCCCCCCACAACCCGAACGGGCCCCTGGCCGGCGTGGCGGCCCTGCATTTCGACGTGTCGACTCCCAACTTCGTTATCCAGGAAGAGATGAGCGGCGCCGTGCCCTGGTACGATGAAGTCGTGCAGACGCCGCTGCGCCGGACTGGGAGCCACTGGGCAGTACCGACCATGCCGGGCTTCGGGGTCGAGATCAACGAAGAAGCGGCTTCCCGCCACCCGTTCAAGCCGGAGGTGGTGCACACCACGTCCGCCATGCTCGACGACGGCACGGTGGTGGACTGGTGAGCGGCATGCGTCCTTTCGCCTATGGCGATGCGAGCGTCCACAACGCCGTGCCGCACCGGGTGGTGTTTGGCGCAGGCGCCGTCGACACGGTCGCCGACGAGGTGACGCGGCTGGGGATGACCCGGCCGCTGGTGCTGTCGACGCCGGGCCGCGCGGGCATGGCAGGGCGTGTGCAGGCGATGCTCGGCGCCAATTGCGCCGGGCTGCTGGCGACCGCCGTGTCCCAGGTGCCGATCGAGCTGGCGGTGGCCTCCCGCAAGCAGGCCCGGGACATGGGGGCGGACTGCCTGATCAGCGTCGGCGGCGGCGCGTCGATCGGGCTGGGCAAGGGAATCGCGCTTGAAACGGCCATGCCCATCATCGCGATCCCCACCACCTACTCCGGATCGGAGATGACCGCGTTCTGCGGCATCACCATCGACGGGGTGAAACGCATGCACCAGAGCTTGAACATGCTCGCCCGGACGGTGATCTACGACCCGGCGTTGAGCGTCGGTTTGCCAGTGCCGGTCAGCGCGGCCAGCGCCATGAACGCCCTCGCGCACTGCGTGGATGCGATCTACACGCCGACTGCCAGCCCCATCCTGCTCACGGCCGGGGTGGAGGGTGCGGCCGCCATCCACCGTGCCCTGCCGCGCGTGGCGGCCGAACCTAGCGACCTTGATGCCCGAAGCGAGTTGCTCTACGGCGCCTACCTCGCCGGCGCGGCGCTCGCTTCCGGCTTCGCCCTGCAGCACGGGATCGCCCATGTGCTCGGCGGCACGCTCGGAATCGAGCATGGCCTGTCGCACGCAGTCGTGCTGCCCCATGTCGCAGCCTACAACGAACGCTTCGCCCCCGACGCGGTCGGCCGTGTCGCCCGAGCACTCGGCGCGGACCACGCGGGCGTGGCCATTTTCGATTTGCTGGTCGCCTCCGGCCTGCCTACCAGCCTGCAGGCACTCGGCGTCACGGAAGACCAGCTCGACCTCGTGGCGCGTCTGACGGTCGAGACCGACCACGGCAACAACCCGGGACCGGTGGACGCCGCCGGTGTCCGGTTGATCCTCGACCAAGCCTTTTCGGGCACGCGGCCCGGCTGACACGACGAGAACCGAAGACGGGCCGGGCAACGACCCGGCACCGCGACAAAGGAGGACACACGATGAACAGCATCGGCCGGCGGACGTTCAGCTTCGGCACGGGTTTGCTGGCAGCCACCGCGCTGGGCGCATCCGCGTTCCCACGCAGGGCGCGCGCAGCCGCAGAGTTCGCCCTGCGCTTCGGCCACGGCTTCCCGGCCTCCCACCCGTTGAACGTTCGCGCGGTCGAAGCCGCCTCGCGCATCAAGGATGAATCGAAGGGCCGGGTCACGATCGACCTGTTCCCGGACAGCCAGCTCGGCGGCGACAGCGACCTCCTGACGCAGCTGCGGTCGGGCGCAGTGGACTTCTTCAGCACCGGTGGCCTGATCCTGTCGACGCTCGTGAAGGTCGCTTCCATCAACGGGATGGGATTTGCTTTCAGCGACTACGACAAGGTCTGGACGGCGATGTCGGCAAGCTGATCCGCGACGGGTTCGAGAAAGCAAATCTCCACGCCTTTACGACTTGGGACAACGGTTTCCGCCAGACCACCACCAGCACGCGGCCAATCCTTACGCCGGCCGACTTCCAGAACATCAAGATGCGCGTGCCGGTCAGCCCCATCTACGTTTCACTGTTCAAGGCGCTGGGTGCGTCGCCCACCAGCATCAACCTCGGCGAAACCTACTCCGCACTCCAGACCCGTATCGCGGACGGGCAGGAGAACCCGCTCATCGTCGTCGACACGACCAAGTTCTGGGAGGTGCAGAAGTTCGTTTCCCTCACCGACCACATCTGGGACGGGTCCTGGATCCTGTGCAACGGCGACATCTGGCAATCCCTGCCGCCCGACCTGCAGGAGATCGTCACCCGCAACTTCGACAAGTTAGGGCTCGATGAGCGTGCCGATATCGCCAAGCTGAACGCCTCGCTTGCCGACACGATGGCCAAGCGCGGCCTTGCCGTGAACAAGGTTGATCCGGCGCCATTCCGCGACAAGCTGCGCCAGGCCGGGTTCTACGCCGATTGGAAGAAGCAATACGGGGACGCGGCGTTCGGTACGCTCGAGCAATACGTCGGCAAGCTGTCGTAGCCCGATGTCCGGCGCATCGATCCCGCTTGCCCGGCTAGGCCGAGGC
>CALMVT010000239.1 GCA_937873175.1 uncultured Acetobacteraceae bacterium
GACATCGCCGAGAAGTCCAACGAGCTCCCGGCGGCGCAGGCCCTGCTGGCCGAACTCGGCGTTGCCTGTGGCACCCTGGTCACGCTTGATGCGCTGCACTGCCAAAAAAACGTTCGATGCCGCCACACAGGCCAGCATCGCCCTGATCGTCGGCGTCAAAGACAACCAGCCGACCTTGCACCAGCGGGTCCAGGAGGTCTCGGCCACCACGGCGCCTCTCGGGACCGCCCACAGCCACGACAAAGGCCGCAACCGCGACGAACGCCGCACCGTCGCCTTTTTCGATCCCGCCAGCGCGCTGGCCGACACCGATTGGCAGCCGCACGTCGCCACCATCATCCGGGTCGAGCGCAACGTTTACACCCGAAACACCAAGACCGGGCTGCTGCACCATTCCGCCGAAACGGCCTTCTACATCTCCAGCACGTAGGTCACCGCAACCTGCGCCGCCCAAGCCATCCGTGCGCACTGGAGGGTCGAGAACACCTCCCATTACAGCCGGGACGTCACCTTGGGCGAGGATCGCTCGCGCATCCGCACCAACCCCGGCGTGTTCGTCCGCCTGCGCAGCTTCGCCTTCAACATTCTCAGGGCCTACCGCACCGACACGCTCAGCCAGGATGGCTACCGTGCCGGCCTCGCAGGTGTCGGGAAACTGCTCAGAATGCTCGTTGTCCCACAGCGTTGAACAGCCCTGAGCACGGTGGTGAGAGCAAGGAAAGGGCAACCTGCGCCGCCCAAGCCATCCGTGCGCACTGGAGGGTCGAGAACACCTCCCATTACAGCCGGGACGTCACCTTGGGCGAGGATCGCTCGCGCATCCGCACCAACCCCGGCGTGTTCGTCCGCCTGCGCAGCTTCGCCTTCAACATTCTCAGGGCCTACCGCACCGACACGCTCAGCCAGGATGGCTACCGTGCCGGCCTCGCAGGTGTCGGGAAACTGCTCAGAATGCTCGTTGTCCCACAGCGTTGAACAGCCCTGAGCACGGTGGTGAGAGCAAGGAAAGGAAGAGCGCACGAACGGTTCCGCTACCGGCTAAACACGGCAGCAGCAGCAGCAGCAAGTGAGAAAGGAAGGCCGGCAATGGCGCGCTTCACACACGTGCGGGTGCTGGGAACATTAGACGGGAGCAGGGCGAAGGTCGTGCGGACGGCGGCGAAGTCACGTCGAGCGAAGGCTGCATGCAGTGCGGCCTCACGCCGTTCGGCCATGCTAGCTTCGAACTTGCCCCGTATCGGCTCCATCGTCGGATTCGACGCCAGCACATGTTGCAGGACTGCGGCGTCGCCCAGGTTCATCCGCTCGGTGTCGCCGGAGAGGTTGCTCGGATGCTTGCGGATGCGTACAAGCGGGCGGCGCACCACACCTACCGGAGGCCGGGTGGCCGTTCTCAGCGCGGTCGCGAAATCGCAACCGCGAGATACGCGCTCATCCCAGCCTCCAACGTCCAGGAAAGAACGACGCTCAACCGTCATCGTCGAGGGAAAGAAGGGTTGGAAACTCAGCAACTCTGCTGCGTAGGATGCCTCAAACACGCCCCGGTCGCCCGCCAGTAAGCGCATTGCATCCCAGATGCCCGGCGGTGCGTCCTCGAACTTGGACCGTTCCGACATCTCGCCGTCGCGCAAGATGCGGAAGTTAGCATAGGCAGCGTACAGCCCTGGCTCGTCTTTCCACAACGATGCCATAACGCACAAGTAATCGGACTCCCATACATCGTCGCTGTCGCAGAACGCGACGAGGTCACCGCGGGCGGCCTTCAGGCCCATGTTGCGGGCTACCAAGTCGCCGCTGTTCGGGATGCGGATGGCCCGAATACGGTCGCCGTATGCCGCGAGCGTGGCCGGCGTGGCATCGGTGGAGCCGTCATCCACCACGATGATCTCGGTCGGCGGCAGGGTCTGGTGCATGATGGCGGTAAGTGTCTCACCGATTAAGTCAGACCGATTATAGATGGGTACGACGACGCTGATATTGGTCATGTTTGTCTGCCTGACAGGCTGGAGTCCGCTTTTTATAGAAAGTCCATACCAAATTTGATTTTACTTGTAAATACGTTGTTGTTAAAAAACAAAAAGTGGAGCGGCTGCACTTTGGAGCTGGGCTGGCAGGATGTTGCGCTTACGCTGGTGCGGATACCGCCGGCTGGAGGGTCGATCAGATTGGGTCATCGCAAGTTGCCCTGGATTGCAAATGGCGTTTTGGGCGGCTGCCAAACATTTGAGGGAGCCGGAGGCTACGTTGATCGCTCTCGCAATTTCGTTCTTAGCCAGGATGCTGAGGCAAGCGAATCGAAATGATATGGCCAGCTCGCTTGCATTGCTCGCTCGCGCAGCGTCATGGTCGCTGCTCGACAGATCGTTCTTCTATCAACCAACCGTGACACGGAATAGAGCATGATTGATATTCATACTTCCAACAGTCCTTACTACACTAACCGCAGGCCTGAGGTGCTCCCTTTTGTGCCGCAGCAACGTGCCCGTGTTCTCGATACTGGATGCGGCCAAGCAGTCTTCCTAGCCAGCGTAAAAAATGTGGAAGAAACATGGGGTATTGAGCCCACAAATGCTGCTGAAGCGGCAGCCACGCGATTACACGAAGTCATTCAAGCAGACTTCGATAAAGCAAAATAAAAATTACCACAAAATACTTTGATGTTGTCATGTGCAATGACATTATTGAGCATATGTCTAACCATAATGATTTTTTTGGAGAGATAAATTTTTATATTGTACTTGGTGGTATTTTAGTAGGGTCAATTCTTAATGTTCGATATTTTGTCAACTTATCTGATCTCTTGGTCGGCAGAGATTGGGAATATCGAGACAGTGGCATCATGGACCGCACCCATTTACGCTTCTTCTCCGAGCGCAGTCTGCGCCGGGCCTTTGAACGGCATGGATACCAGATCGAAGCCTTTCGTGGCATCAACAGCGGGTTCCGATGGAACGACCCCGGCTTGCCAAAGCGTTACCCGCTGTTCGGTGTTGCAGCGCTAGCCGGTTCGCTGGATTATTTCTGCGACATACGTCATTTGCAGTTCGACTTGGCGTTGGTGCATGGATGCCCGGGT
>CALMVT010000240.1:0-4153 GCA_937873175.1 uncultured Acetobacteraceae bacterium
GCGCCGCGGCTGAGCACCACCAGGCGGTGGCACAGCGCCTTCATGGCATCCAGGTTGTGCTCCACCACCACGAAGGTGATGCCGTCTTCCCGGTTGGCGCGGTTGATGTTCTCCATCATCCGCTCGATCAGCAGCGGGTTCACGCCGGCCATCGGCTCGTCCAGCAGGATGACCCGGGGTTCGGGCATCAGCATGGAGGCGAACTGCAGCAGCTTCTGCTGGCCAAACGAGACGCGGCCTGCCGGGGCGTAGCGCATATGCGGGATGCCGACGAGTTCCAGCACGTGGGCCGCCCGTTTCCGCAACGTGCGGACGCGCTGCCAGGTGCCGGGTCCAATGCCGAACGTGCCGGTGACCGTGGGGAAACCGAGCATCTGGCCCGCCAGCACCAAGTTCTCCTCGACTGTCATGTCGCGGAACACCACAGCCTTCTGGAACGACCGCATGACCCGGGCCTCGCGAACAATGCGGTGCATGTCCCACCCGGTGATCTCCATGGCACCCGCGAATACGCGCCCGGCGGTCGGCTTCTGCAACCCGGTCGAGCAGTCGAACAGGGTGGACTTGCCCGACCCGTTCGGCCCGGTCAGGCCGCAGATCTCGCCGGCCGGAATGGATAGGTCCACGCCCGCCACCGCCACGATCGGACCGAACCGCTTCTCGACGCCCTGGATCGAGAGCGCCGGCTGGATGTCGGAAAAGGTATCAGAGGACATGGGCGGGCTCCTCGACGACGGCGCGCCGCTTCAGCTTGCGCAGGATCAACGGCAGGATGCCCTCGGGGCAGGCGAACACGATGACCACCAACAGAAGGCCGTAGGCGATCATCCGCACGTCCGGTGAGACGCGCAGCAACTCCGACAGGGCGACGAACAGGAAGGAGCCCGCGACCACCCCGCCCACCGTACCGACGCCTCCGCCTAACACGATCACCAGCAGGGTGTTGCCGTAGAACGGGTCGAAGATGGTCGGGCTGATGACCGTGAAGTAGTGCACGTAGAAGCTACCGCCCGCCCCGGCGAATGCCGCCGACAGCGCGAAGGCGATCATCCGGTAGACCCAGGTGGGCGCCCCGACCGAGGCCGCCAGCGTCTCGTCCTCGCGGATGGCAACCAGGTAGCGGCCTGCCGGAGAGGTCACCAGGAGCAGGAACAACGCCACTGCCACGACCGCGACCACGATCGCCAGGTAGTAGTAGGAGAGGACGCCCGTCACCTCCCACCCGCCGGACCAGAATGCCAGGCGCGGACGCGGCACGCCGGACAGGCCCAGGTCACCGCGTGTCACGCTGACCCAGTTCTTGGCAACGGTCTGCGCGATGACTGCGAAGCCCAGCGTGCACATCACGAACGAGTAGCGCCGCAGCCGCAGCGCCGGAATGCCGAGCGGGATGGCCACCAGCCCCGCCACGACCGCACCGGCCACGATGTTCAGCCAAAACGGCGTGTCCCACCGCATCGCGATCAGCGCGGAGGTGTACGCCCCCACCCCGAAAAACGCCATCTGTGCGAAGGACAGCATTCCCGCATACCCCAAGATCAGGTTCAGCCCGAGCGCCGGCAGCAGGAACGTCATGGACACGATCAGCGCATGCAGGCCGTATTCGCCGGTCACCAGCGGCGCCAGCAGCAGGGCCACGAACAGGGCAGCGAACCCGGCTGCACGCAGCCGGTGCTGGCGGTCCTGGACGGTGAAGTTCTGCAGTTCGGTTACCGGTGCCATCAGAAGCGCTCCCGCCGGCTGAACAGTCCATGAGGCAGGAAGGTCAGCACCAGGATCAGGGCCGCGAACGCCACCCCGTCTCGGAACTGCAGGCCGAGGTAGCCCGCGACGAAGCTCTCGACCAACCCCAGGATCCAGGCCGCGAACAGCGTGCCGCTGACGTTGCCGACACCGCCCATGACGATGATCGCGAAGGTCTTGACCGTGATGGAGGTGCCCATGCTGCCATACAGGCTAACGATCACCGGCGCG
The DNA here is from genome assembly GCA_937873175.1 of uncultured Acetobacteraceae bacterium. Lineage (GTDB taxonomy): Bacteria > Pseudomonadota > Alphaproteobacteria > Acetobacterales > Acetobacteraceae > CAHJXG01. Next base: position 1,975 of record CALMVT010000240.1, read on the forward strand.
GTCAGCACGCCCGAGAACGCGGCCAGCGCGCAGCCCAGCACGAAGGTCCCGATCACGATCCGCGGCACGTCGACGCCGACGATCGTGCAGGCTTCCAGGCTCTGTGCCACCGCCCGCATCGTCTTGCCGAACCGTGTCCGCCGCACCGCCAACTCGAGCCCGCCGAACACCAGCAGGCAGGCGACGACGATGATGATGCGCTGCTGCGAGACGAAGCTGTCGCCGATCTCGACCGGGTCGATCCAGCCCCCCTCGAACATCTTGTAGGAGCCGCCGAAGATCAGGATCACGACGTTCTGCAGCACCAGCGATACGCCGAGGGTCGCGATCACGCCGATCTGGAACGGCTTGTCGATCAACCGCCGCATGACCAGCAAGCCGATCGCGAGCGCGATGACCGACACGACGGCGACCGCGACGGGAATGGACACGATATAAGGCATGTCCAGCGTTTCGATGCCCCACCAGGCGGCGAAGGTGCCGAGCATGTAGTATTCGCCATGGGCGAAGTTGATCGCCCGAAGCACGCCGAAGATGATGGTCATGCCGACCGCGACCAGGGCATAGACCGACCCGGCGGTAAAGCCGTTGACGAGGGTATCGGACAGCATCGCCGCGCTCCTTCCCGGGCTTTCAGCCGTTCGGATATTGGACCTTGGCGGTGAAGGCGCCCTGCTCGGCCCCTTTTCCGTTGACGACCTGGTAGATGAACATCGGCAGCTCCGCCTGGTGGTGGGCGTCGAAGCGGATCGTGCCGGTGGCGCCGTCGTAGTTGATCCCGGCCAGGGCGTCCCGCAGATCCTCGTTGCCCGGTCCCTTGGCGGCCTTGGCCGCGGCGGCAAGCAGGTGGACCGCCTCCCAATGCGTGTAGGAGTGAACGTTCGGCACTTCCTTGCCGTAGTCCGTCTTGTAATCGGCGACGAATTGCTGCGAGCGAGGGTTTGCCACGTCCGGCGCCCAAGCCTGCGCCTCGATCGCACCTTCAAACACGCGGGGTGCCATCTTGATGGTGTCAGGGTAGGTGAATTCGGCGCTGCCCATGAGGAACACCTTCCCGGCCAGCCCGATCTCCTGCATCTGCCGGCCGATCAGCCGGGTCGCGTCGGGCAGGCCATACATCAGAATCGCCTGGACGTTCAGCGAGCGGATGCGGGACAGGACCGGGCGGAAATCCGTCTCGTCGTCCTTGTAGTAGTCCTCGCTCACCAATTCGGACTTGTAATCGGGCAGGTATTTCTTCGAAAAGGCGATCGCGCCACGGCCGTAGTCGCTGTCGACCGAGAGGGCGGAGTAGCGGGTGAAGCCACGCTTCTCGGCGCCATACTGGACGACGACCTTGGCCCGCAGCTCGTCCGTCGGGTAGGAGCGGAAGCTCCACTTATACCCGCCAGCTCCCGCCTTGTAGGTGATGTCCGGATTGGAGGAGGCGGCGTTCAGCAGGATCACCTTCGCGTCCTCCATCACCGGCTGCAACGCGATGGTGGCCGAAGAGGCGATGTCGCCGAGGATCGCCTGATAGCCGGTGTCAGCCAGCATGCGCCGGGCGGCGGAGACGCTCTCGACCGGGGTGCCCTGGCTGTCGCCGCGGGTGAGCGTGATGGGGGCGCCGTTCACGCCGCCGGCCGCGTTGATTTGCTTGACGGCCAACTCGGCGCCGTGGCTCGCGAAGCCACCGAAGCGAGCCGACGGGCCGCTGAGGGGAACGACCAAGCCGAGCTTCAGGCCAGGCTTGTCGGCCGCACAACCGATATGAGGCAAGGTGGCCGAGGCAACGGCGGAGGCGAGCCCGAGATGGATTTGGCGGCGGGTCAGGACAGGCATGGACGATCTCCGCGTCTAAGCCGGCCCGGTCGGCCGCGCTGGTTGCTGTCATTCCCGCTTAGCGCGCCGGCCGCGACGGGCGTTAAGACCGTTATCGACTTGAGGTATAGGAGAGTACTATATCTTTCCGGCATTCTGCTTGCTGCGGCAGCAGTCATCGGCAGAGTGCCCGCTTGGAAGGCAGAATGGACCTTCGACGCCTGGAATTCCTGGTCCGTGTCATTGAAACCGGAAGCATCACCCGCGCCGCGGCCGTGCTCCGCATCGCACAGCCCGCGCTTAGCCAGCATATTCAGGTGCTGGAGCGGAGCGCTGGTGCCAAGCTGCTGATCCGGAACAAGGACGGGGTGACCGCTAC
>CALMVT010000240.1:4253-7005 GCA_937873175.1 uncultured Acetobacteraceae bacterium
GCGCCGCGGCCTGGGTTTCGGTCGCAGACGATCTCGACGGAGGTTCTCTACCTTGTGGGCGACAAGCGCCTGATCGGCCCAGCTTCGGCCGGGTTGAAAGGTGCGCTTCCCATGCTGCTGCCAAGCTCGGCTCATGCCATCCGGCAGTTGGTGGAGGCAGTCTACAGCCGCGGCCGCCTGCGCCCACGGGTCGTAGCGGAGATTGAGTCGTTCGAGACGCTCGCGGCTGCCGTGGCAGAGGGCCTGGGCGTGACAGTCCTGCCGCGGCCATTGGCAGCCGCGCTGGCCACCACACACAGGTTGGGCCTGCGCCAATTCGGCTCGCCTGCGACAGTCATCACGCTCTCGCTCTCGACGGCGGACGGCACAGCGGCATCGGAAGCTGCGCAGGTGATCCATCGCCTCGTGGCGGATCTGGCTGCTGCATCCGGTGGCGAGCCCCACCCCCGATGAGGCGGCAAGGCCGTCAATGGGCGAACCGGCGCACGCCAGGCCAGCCTCCGTCTGCCAGACGTTCCTCCACCAAGCCTGCCACGAGAGCGCCGACCGCCTCGATGGAGGCCGTTACCGGCAACTGGGCGGAGGTGCATAACGATATGGTGACCTCCATCGGCTCCGGGCCGAGCCGGTGGGCCAGGCTGGCCGCGGCGGGCGGCAGGGCGGCCCGCGGCAGGATCGTCACGCCAAGTCCCGAGGACACCGCCTCCAACAGGGCTGCCAAGGAATCGATCTCGGCCACCACCCGAGGTTCGAACGCGGCCCGCGCGCACGCCCTGTCGATCACTGCTCGCAGGAAATGAATGGGGCTCAGCAGCACGGTGGGCAGATCCCTCAGGGCCGGCACTGAAACCGACGACCCACGCATCTTGCGCAGCTTGATGCTTGCCGGCGCGACCACGACCAGTTCCTCGATGAACAGTTCGCGGCAGACGACCCCGGTCATCGGAGGCGCCGTGTAGGCGAGTGCGAGGTCGATCCGGCCCGTCATGATGAACTCGCTCAGCGTGCCGGCGAAGTTGTCGTTCAAACGGAGGATGATGGTTGGATGCAGGGTCTGCATGCGCCGGAGTATCGGCAGCGCCAAGGTGGACGCAGCCCCGCAGGTGGCAAGTCCAAGCGACACCTGACCGGACCCGGCATTCCCGATTGAACTCACCTCAGCCTCCGCGTGCTCGATCTGGGCGGCGAGAGATCGGGCGTGACGGTAGAATGTCCGGCCTGCCTCCGTGACGGTGACCCCGCTGGTGGTGCGGAGCAGTAACTTTTGTTCCAGATGCCTCTCCAACGCGGCGACCTGCTGGGTGAGCGTGGGTTGGCTTACACCGAGCTCCGCCGCAGCACCGGAGAGGCTTCCGTGATCGACCACAGCCAGGAAGTAACGGATTTTGCGGAGATTCAACATTGTGTCACTATAGGAGGCGGTTTTCAGAGTTCCTGAGCGAGTTTTCTTGCAACCAGGAGTACGCAGGCGGTCTGGAGCAGGCTTTGCACGATGAAGCCGAGCCGGTCGTAGCGCAAAGCCAGGCGCTTGTTCTCCAGCACCCATGCGTTGCTGCGCTCCACCGGCCATCGGCGCTTGCCCAACCCTGAACCGCTCGGCTGCCGCCGTTTGTGGATGTGCAGCTCGGCCCCAAAGCTTCGGCACAGTTCGCGGTGGTGCTCAGCGTCATAGCCCTTGTCGGCGAACACGGTCGCAATACGGGCCATAACAGCGAAGGCGGACAGAAACAGGCGTTCGAACACAACCGTGTCGTTGACGTTAGCCGCTGTGGCCGCGCACGCGACGGGAACGCCGTCACCCGTGACCGCAACATGGTATTTGGTGCCTTTCTTGCCGCGGTCCGTCGGGTTGGGTCCTGTAAGCTCGCCCGCACGCTTGGCGCGCACCGAGCAGCTGTCCAGGATCAGCGTTGGGTCGCCGCGCAACATGGCCACGAGCAAGGCATGCACCCGCGCCAGCACGCCACCCCGCGCCCGGACTTCCAAGCGGCGGCGCAGGGTCGAGCCGCTGGCTTCGCCCGCGCTTGCTGTCAGGCTGCGCCATGGTGTGCCCTCGCGCAGGAACCGCCGCAACGTGGCGAGCACGCGTATGGTCTCGGCGGGCGGGTGCCCCGGCCCGGGCGGGCACCGCTCCTTGCAGCACTCGACCACCGTCGCGACCAGGTCCAAAACCCTGAAATCCATGCCGGCATCCCTCTTCCAAACATCTAGAGATGGGCAGCGGCATCCTGGCCAGCAATCAGGTCAGCTCAACCTGCGGTGGTTGTGAAAACCGCCTCTAAGTGTCTATCCGGGATCATGGCTTGGTGCGGCAGAGCTTTCGCAGCATGAGACGGATGGACGCAAGGTGCAGGAACGCAAGCGCGCGTCGGTTCAAGCATTCCCAGTCCTTGGCGAGCCTGCGGCACCGGTTCAACCAGGCGATGGTCCGCTCCACGATCCAGCGTTTCGGCAGCACGGCAAAGCCCTTCGCAGTGTCTGACCGCTTGATGACCGCACCTTCATACTTTCAGCGATGGTGCGGGTATGGACCAAGGGATTGGCGCGGCAGCGAGGCTGCCCGGGAGTGACCGCAAGGGGCTGGCCATTGAGGCGTTGGGGCGATCGGAAACGGTCAGCGACCTGGCGGCCCGGCACGGGGTGAGCCGCAAGTTCGTCTACCAGCAGACGCACAAGGCTGCCGCGGCGTTGGACGACGTCTTCTCGCCTGCCGCGCCCGACAGCGAGGTGCAGTTCGAGCTGACGGTGACCA
>CALMVT010000241.1 GCA_937873175.1 uncultured Acetobacteraceae bacterium
TGCCGGCGGCGGGCGTCAGGTAGCCCGGCACGGTTTCCTTGCGGGCGTAGTGCCCGTAGAACAGGAAGGCGACGGCCGCAACGGCCGCGCCGACGATGAACCAGACCATGAGCCGGGTCGGCAGCGATTGCAGCGCCACCACCCGGCCCCATTGCCGGTCGTTCTGCTGGAAATCGACGGCTTCCTGGCGGAACAGGGCACGCTGCGGCTGTGTCAGCTCATGCGCCATGGCGATTTCCCGTTCCCGAGGTAACGAGCATTTGAAACGCTGACTCCAGCCAAGATACCGAATTCAGGATGAACATGCGAGCGGCCAACATTTTTTGCCCCGCAAGGGGTGACCGATCCCTGCCGGTTAAACGGCGGGGATTGGTCACCTGGCCTTTTATCTAATGCGAAAAGTATGAAATGATGGTTCCAGAGTTGTTGATGTTGGTCTGGCTGCCGCCCTGGATCGACCCAAGGCTCAGAACGGCAATGTTGATCTGGTTGTTGAGCTGAAAACCAACTGCAATATTCCCGATGGACACGTTGACAAGCGAGCCACGGGAGGTTCCGGCAGCCGCGACAAGGTCGAGTTCAGCATCGGACAGTTCACACACTGCGGCGTCGCAAAGCGCAGGAGTGGCGGCGGTGGGCGTGACATCCAGCATAAAAGAATTCCTTACAATGTTGAGCGCCGCTGACCGCCGTGGTGCAGGGCGTGATGCGGGTCACTCGTCGTGGTGCTTCCTTCCTTGAATGTCTCCATCCAAGGAAGGAAGCTGACGTACGATGCAGAAAGCCCGACCCACAAGTACGGGCCGGACAGTTCCTACCCCGCTTGGTTGCCGGCGTTGTTGTTGTTGTACTGGCTGCCGCCCTGGCTGCTGCCAATGTTAAAAACCGCGGCGTTCACCTGGCTGTTCGATTGGAAGGCGAGCGCGAAGTTGCCAATCGCAACCTGCGTGAACTTGTAGGTTCCGGCCGCCACCACGTCGAGCTCGGCATCGGACAGGTCGGAGATCGCAACAGCCTGTGTATCCAACATTCTCGTGTTCTTTCGTGATAAGCCCCTTGCAAAATGGGGCGGTTAAGAGAGCTTATGCTAAAGCAGGGTGTCTCGGACGCCGTGCTTCAGAGTGTCGAAAGCTAGGCCTGGTTGCCGGCGTTGTTGTTGTTCGTCTGAGAACCGCCTTGGCTGCTATAGTAGTTAACGCCAGCAATGTTCAGCTGGTTGTTCGCAGCAATCTGCACGGCCACGTTGCCATATGAGATTTGCTTGAAGCCCCAGCCAGCCGCCGACACCGTGTCGAGCTCGGCATCGGACAGCTCAGTGATCGCCAGTGAGTCTGTATTGCTCATAAGATCCTCCAAGATATCAGGTTAAGTAACGTAGGCGCCGTCACGTGTTGCGCTGATACCAGCGCAACACGCTCGTATGCGCAACATCCTGCGAAGTTGCGCCTCCGATCAGTTATACTGGGGCGGCTTTTAGCCGGCCTGGTTGCCAGCATTGTTGTTGTTGGACTGGCTTCCGCCCTGGCTGGAGTCGTAATTCACGACAGCGAGGTTCGCCTGGTAATTTGCCGCCCACTGCTTGGCCACGTTGTACTTCGCGACCTGCACGAAGTAGCCCCCGCCGGCCGCCACAGTGTCGAGCTCTGTGTCGGAAAGCTCGGAAATCGGCACAGGATGAGTTGTAATCATCGTTTTTCTCCCGTGATTGGCCCCGTAGCGCGGGGCCATGTTGGGGCCTGCCTTTTTGCCCCCCTCGCACAGCGCAGTCGCGCTGTACCCCTCAAGCGCCACACCTTTGGCGCCATCGACCGCTCACGCACTGCTTGCAGTGTGCGAGCGCATTCTTGACCGGTTGAAGTATTGCTCCATGAAGAGCCGAAGCCCGACAGGAAAGTGCCGTTGCACCAGACTTTACACAATCAACAATTGCGCGAAAAATTGTCAAAGAATGTAAATTACTTCACCTCGACCGGTATATTTGAAGGCGTTGCCTCATGCCTTGGGGAAATGATCGTGTGGTTATGTCTGGTGTTCTGTCAACCAGAACGATGGTCTACGCAATTGGGCCGATGATCTACTTCAATGCCTACGCTCTTAGGGGTAATCCCTTCGAGCCTTGAACAGATTACGGCCCAGGAACTGGCGGGCTTGACCTCTCGGAAATCTCTCGACAACAACACGGGCTTTACCCGCAGCGTCCAAGGCCGGGCTGAACAGTTCGCCTGCCTGGGTGTTCCCAGCGGGCCCTCGGCTGTGTCGGCCTTCGAAATTTTCAGGGCAGGCACTGGGAGCCGCGGTGTAGCCGACGTGGCAAATGAGAACAGCATCTGGCGTGGATGCCGGGTCAACCCGCGTCGGGGCTAAACGGTGACATGGCGATCCGCCATGCCGGCCACAGAAAGATCGGCGATCTCTGCTGCCTGGTTGGGCATCGTGCGAAGAGACAAAGCCCAGATGGCGGCCTGCGTCCGATTGCTGGCGCGGATCTTGCGCAGCAGAGCCTTGATGTGAACCTTCACCGTCGCTTCGGTGATTTTCAGCTCAAGGGCGATGGCCTTGTTGGAGTACGCTCGGACGAGGTACTCCAGGATCTGGCTTTCCCGCGCCGACAAGGCGGTCCGCTCGTGCGGCCTGGGCGAAGCGGCATCCGGCCGTGCGGAGGGCGGCTGCGCCTCGAACCTGGGCTTGGCGGACACCAAGGGGGCCGAGACGGTGATCAGCCCCGGGGCGGTCTTCGGCTCCGGCTCGGTCGTGTCCGGCGTGGCGCGGCCTGGCGCAGCGGAGCTTGGCACAGTGGACTGGGACCCATCCGGCGCGGGATGCAGCAGGGACACGGGAAAAAGCCGCTGTCCGAGCGCCACGAGTTCGAGCGAGCGCTGCAGAACCCGGCTTGAGATGTCCTTTGAAAGCAGGGCATCCACTCCCGCTTCCAAAGCCTGCCGCAGCAGGTCAGGCTCCTCGATTTCGGTCACGAGCACGAAGCGCGGCCGGTGCGGATCGGCCGTCCGGTGGCGAAGGGCGGCTATCTGCTCTTGCACCTCCGCTTCCGTGGAGTGGCTGAAGACAACGATATCCGCCTGGGCCATGTCGGCGCTGTTGAACGCATCTTCCAGAGTTCCACCCGTCGTGACGACGCTGAATAATGGCCTGCGCAGAAGCCTCTCGAACCCTTCGCGAATCAACTGTCGCGGGTCGATGACCATGATGCGGATCTGCTTCAT
>CALMVT010000242.1 GCA_937873175.1 uncultured Acetobacteraceae bacterium
GTTCCGGGGACGCGAAGGCCGGCACCCCCGCGGCGGCCAGGCTGCGGCGATGCCCGGCGCCGGTCGTCTCGCCCAGCACGCAGGCGAGCAGCGGCACCTTCATGCTCGGCGCGCAGGCCGCAAGGGCGGCGATCCCCGCGGCGTCAGCCGGGCCGGACGGCGCCATCACGGCGATCACGCCGCCGACCTCCGGCACCGGCGACAGCATGGACGCCGCTTCGGCCAGGCGAATGGGCTGCGCCGGGCCGGTCCAAACCAGCGGCGCCCCGGCCGGCACAGGCGGCAAGGTCATGCCCAGGACCTCCCGCGTGGCCGCGCCGAGGCTGGCGAGCGGGATGCCAAGCGTGAGCGCGGTGTCGGCCGCCATGCGGCCCGGGCCGATGGCGTTTGTGACGACGGCGACCGCCTCGTTGCGCGGCGGGCGGGCGCGGGTCAGCGTTTCGGCCGCGGCCAGCAGGTCCGCCAAGCGCCGCACCCGGATCACCCCGGCCCGGCGGAGGGCGGCGTCGAACACCGCATCCTCCCGGCCCGTCGGGTCCTGCAATTGCCCGCCGGGGTGGATCGCGACCACGGGGCGCAGCCGCGCCGCGGCGCGCGCCGCCGACATGAACCGCCGGCGGTCCCTGACGCCGCGTATGTCGAGCAGGATCGCGCCGGTGCCGGGGTCGCGGGACAGCCAATCGAGCACCAGGCCGAAGCCGATATCGGCACCGCCCCCGACGCCGACCACGTGGCTGAAGCCGACGCCGTTCGGCTCCGCCCAATCCAGCACCGCCCGGCACAGCGCCGCGGATTGCGACACCAGCGCCACCCGGCCGGGCTGCGGCTGCAGGTGCGCGCTGGAAGCGTTGAAACCGAGCGCCGGGACGACGATCCCGAAGGAGGACGGCCCGAGCACCCGCACCCCGGCCGCGCGCCCGGCCGCCAGCAGGTCGGGCGATGGGGCCAGGCAAACGGCGGCAAAGGTGCCGCGTGCCGCGAGCGCCGTCAGCGCCGGGGCCACGCCCTCCGGCCCCGTCGCAATCACGCCCAGGCTGGGCGCCATCGGAAGCGCCGCGATGTCCGGGTAGGCGAGCACGCCATGGGCGGCGCCCAGCCCTTCCCCCACCGGAAGCACCGCGCCGGCGAACCCGGCGTCAAGCATGTTCCGCATCGCGATCGCGCCCAGTTCGGTGCCGGCGCCGATGACCGCGACGGACTCCGGGCGGAACAGGTTCTCGACGTGGAAGCGACCAGACTGCGCGCGGGGGATCAGGGCCATGAACTCTCCATGATGCGGTGCAACATCATGGGGGCCGGGCCGGTTGCCTCAGGAGGCCCGCATTCTGGCCGGAAAGGGTGGCGAGACTTACAGCGGCCGCTTGATCAGCGCCGCGATCTCCCCCACGACGCCGCGGCGGAACGCCAGCACGCAGGCGACGAAGATCAGGCCCTGCGTCACCGTGACCCAGGAGCCGTAGCCGGCCAGCGCGTTCTCCGTCCATTGGATGATGCCCGCCCCGATCACCGGGCCGAAGATGGTACCCATGCCGCCCAGGAGGTTCATCAGCACGACCTCCCCGGACTGGGCGTAGTTCACGTCGGTGAGCGTGGCGATGCCGAACACCAGCGCCTTGGTGCCGCCCGCGATGCCGGCGATAAAGGTGCTGAGCACGAAGGCGATCAGCTTGTAGTCGTCGGTGCGGTAGCCGAGCGAGGTGGCGCGCGGCTCGTTCTCGCGGATCGCCTTCAGCACCTGGCCGAACGGCGAATGCACGACGCGGTGGATCAGCAGGAAGAAGAACAGGAACACAACCGCGGTGACGGCATACATGGCCATGTCGCTGCGCAGGGAAATCAGGCCGAACAGGTCGCCGCGGGGCACCTGCTGGATGCCGTCCTCGCCCCCGGTGAACGGCGCCTGCAGGCAGAAGAAGTAGTTCATCTGCGCCAGCGCCAGGGTGATCATGGCGAAGTACAGCCCTTGCCGCCGGATGGCGAGCGCCCCGAACGCGGCGCCGAGCAGGCCGCCGGTCAAACCGCCCAGCAGGATGGCGATCTCCGGCGTGACCCCCAGGGTCTTGGCGGTCCAGGCGGACACGTAGCTGCCCATGCCGAAGTAGGCGGCGTGGCCGAAGCTCAAAAGGCCCACGAAGCCGATCAGCAGGTTGAAGGCGCAGGCGAACAGCGCGAAGCAAAGCACCTTCATCAAAAAGACCGGGTAGATCCCGAGCGGCGCCAGCACGATGGCGGCCAGCAGCAGCAGGAACGCCACTGCCTGGGCGCTGCTGAAGCCGAAGATGCTGAACGGACGCGCCGCTGCTGTCCGCGGCAGGACTGTGGTGACGCCCATGTTACGCCGCCTTTCCAAACAGCCCGGCTGGCCGGGCAAGGAGCACGATAACCATGACCACGAAGATGACGGTTGCCGAAGCCTGCGGATAGAACACCTTTGTGAGGCCCTCGACGATGCCGAGGCCGAACCCGGTGACGATGCTGCCGAGGATGCTGCCCATGCCGCCGATCACCACCACGGCGAACACGGTGATGATGAAGTTGGACCCCATGTTCGGGTTCACCGAGTAGATCGGCGCCGCCAGGACGCCTGCGAAGGCCGCCAGCGCCACGCCACCGGCGTAGGTCAGGCTGATCATCCGCGGCACGTTCACCCCGAAAGCCTGCACCAGGTCCGGGTTCTCCGTCGCCGCGCGGAGGCGCGCGCCGAGTTGGGTGCGCTCGATCAGGAACCAGGTGAGCAGGCACATGCCGCCCGCCGCGAGCAACACCCACAGGCGGTATTTCGGCATGAACATGAAGCCGAGGTTCACCGGGCCTTGCAATGCGTCCGGCGTGCGGTAGGGCATCCCGGAGCTGCCGAAGGCGTTGCGCGCCAGGCCCTCGATGATCAACGCCATCCCGAAGGTCAGCAGCAGGCCATAAAGGTGGTCGAGCTTGTAAAGCCGCCGGATCACCGTCCGCTCCAGCAGCAGCCCGAACGCGCCGACGAGGACCGGCGCCACGACCAGCGCCGGCCAGTAGCCGAGCGAAAGCCAGTCCGGCACCGAAAGGCCCGGCGAAATCATCGCAAGCCATGTGTTCGGCACCAGCAGCATCCAGCTCGCAAAAGCGCCCAGCATGAAAAGCGCGCCGTGGGCGAAGTTGATGATGTTCAGCATGCCGAAGATCACGGCAAGCCCAAGCGATAGCAGCGCGTAGAACGCCCCGTTGATCAGCCCGAGCGACAACTGGCCGAACAGCAGCGGCCCGGGGACGCCGAAGATGCTGATCACGTCCGCACCAGCGGGCACCCGCTCTCGGCGAGCGGCTTCCAGGCCTGGTCCGCGGGCGTCGTGACCACGACCTTGAGGTAGTCCCAGGGTCCCCGGCTTTCGGCCGGCGTCTTCACCTGGAACAGGTAGGTCGGGAAGATCGCCAGCCCGTCCTCGCGGATGCGGGCTTTGCCGAACGCGTCGTCCGACGTGGGCATCGCCTTCATGCGGGCCACGGTGGCGGCGCCGCTGGCCTGCGCCGCCGCGACGCCCATGTCCTTTACGGTTTTGAGGTAGTGCAGCGCCCCGGCGTAGCAGCCGGCGTTGTCCATGTTCGGCCGCGCCGTGGGATAAAGCGCCCTGTAACGCTCGGCGAAGGCGCGGGTGCGCTCGTTCAGGTCCCAGTAGAAGGACTCCGTCATGTACAGGCCCTGCGCCGTCTCCAAGCCGAGGCCGTGCACGTCCGACAGGTACATCAGCAGGGCCGCAACCTTCATCTGCCGGGTCAGCCCGAACTCGGCGGCCTGCTTGATGGAGTTGACCGTGTCCGTGCCGGCATTGGCCAGGCCCAGCACCTTGGCGCCGCTCGCCTGGGCCGAGATCAGGAAGGAGCTGAAGTCGGTGGTGCCCGGGAAGGGATACGCCGACGCGCCCAGCACCTTGCCGCCGCCGCGGGTGACGAAGCCCGTGGTATCGCGCTGAAGCTGCTGACCGAACACGTAGTCTGCGGTCAGGAAGTACCAACTGTCCCCGCCCGCCTGCACCACCGCGCCGCCGGTGGAGCGCGCGAGCATCCAAGTGTCGTAGGACCAGTGGATCGTCACCGGCGTGCATTGCGGCCCCGTCAGGTCGGCCGTCGCGGCGCCGGTGTTGATGTATGCGCGGTCCTTTTCCTTGCAGACCTGGTTCACCGCCAAGGCGACGGAGCTGGTGTTCACGTCCATGATCAGGTCAACGCCGTCGCGGTCGAACCATTGCCGGGCGATGCCCGCCCCCACGTCCGGCTTGTTCTGGTGGTCGGCGTAAAGCACCTCCGCCTTCACGGCGTCGGCCATCTCCTGCACCGCCAGCCGCACGCCGGCAGCCGATGCCAGCCCGGCGATGTCCCGGTAAGGGCCGGACCCGTCGTTCATCACGCCGATGCGGATCGGCTTGCCCTGCGCCCGGGCCGGGCGGACCAGAGGCCCCCCCGCTGCGACGGCGGCGGCGGAGCCTAGAAGGGTGCGACGGTTGATATTCATGGCGGTCGGGTATCCTTATGCTCGCACGAGGGGGCAGCCGCCCTCGTTCAACGGGCGGAATGCCTGCTCGGCAGGCGTCGTGGCGATCAGCTTGTAGTAATCCCAGGGCGCCTTGCTTTCGCCGGGCTTCTTCACCTCGAACAGGTAGACCGGGTGCAGCTTGCGGCCATCGGCGCGGATCGACCCGGCGCCGAACGCATCATCGTCCGTCGGCATCGCCTTCATGCGGGCCACGGTGGCGCCGCCGCTTCTCTTCGCCTCGGCGGCGCCCATGTCCGCCACGGCCTTGAGGTAATGCAGCGCGCCGCCGTAGCAGCCGGCGTGGGACATGGCCGGGTGGACGCCGCCGGTCTTCGGCAGCACGCGCCGGGTAAAGGAGCGGGTGCGGTCGTTGAGGTCCCAGTAGAAGGATTCCGTCAGCACCAGGCCCTGCGCCGCTTCCAGCCCCAAGGCGTGCACGTCGTTGAGGAACACCAGGAGGCCCGCGAGCTTGACGCCCGACCGGGTCAGGCCGAACTCGGCCGCCTGCTTGATGGTGTTCACCGTGTCGGTGCCGGCGTTGCAGATGCCGACGACCTTGGCGCGCGACGCCTGCGCCTGCAGCAGAAAGGAGCTGAAGTCTGTGTTGCCGGGGAAGGGATGCCGCACGCTGCCCAGCACCTTGCCCCCGGCCTGCTTGACGAAGTTGGTGGTGTCCCGTTCCAGCGCGGTGCCGAAGGCATAGTCGGCGGTGACAAAGAACCAGGTGTCGCCGCCGGCTCCCACCATTGCCGCCCCTGTGGAATGCGCCAGCATCCAGGTGTCATAGGTCCAATGCACCGTGGTCGCCGCGCAGGCCGGCCCCGTGAGGTCCGCGGTCGCGCCGGTGGAGTTGATGTAAACCCGGTCCTTTTCCTTGCACACGCCGTTGATCGCCAGCGCCACGCCGGAGTTGGCGACGTCGATGATCATGTCCACGCCGTCCCGGTCGATCCACTGCCGGGCGATGCTGGCGCCGATGTCGGGCTTGTTCTGGTGGTCGCCGGTCAGCACCTCGACCGAAAGGCCGCGGGCGCCGTCCTCGACCGCTTGGCGCACGCAGGCGACGGAGGTGGGGCCGCTGATGTCCCGGTAAACGCCGGATTGGTCGTTCAGCACGCCGATTTTGACAACGCTCGCCTGCGCGCGGGCCGGGCGGGCCAGGGGCGCCGCCGCGGCGGCGGCGAGCAGGGCGCGGCGCCGGATCATCGAAGGCGCTCCCATCGGCTCAGGTCCCCGCCAAGGCGCAGCCGCCCTTGTCCAGCGGGCGGAACGCCTGGTCCGCCGGGGTGCTGCCGAGCGGCTTGTAGTAGTCCCAGGGACCCCGGCTTTCCGCCGGCGTCTTGACCTCCCATAGGTAGGACGGGTGGATCTTGCGCCCATCGACCCGGATCTTGCCCGGCCCGAACGCGTCGTCCTCGGTCGGCATCGCCTTGAGCTGCGCCACGGTCGCGGCGCCGTCCTGCTTCGCCTGTGGAACACCCATGGCGGAGGCGACCTTGAGGTAATGCAGCACGCTGGAATAGGTGCCCGCCTGCACCATGGTCGGCCGCCGGGAGGGGCTCTTGGGCCGCAGCCGTTCGGCAAAGGCGCGGGTGCGGTCGTTCAGGTCCCAGTAGAAGCTGTTGGTCAGCACCAGTCCCTGGGCCACCGGCAAGCCCATGGAATGCACGTCGCTGAGGAACACCAGCAGCCCAGCCAGCTTCATCCGGGCGGTGATGCCGAACTCGTGCGCCTGCTTGATGGTGTTCACGGTGTCTGCGCCGGCATTGGCGATGCCCAGCACCTTGGCGCCGGACGCCTGCGCCTGCAGCAGCAGGGAAGAGAAGTCGGTCGTGCCGGGGAAGGGATACTTGACGCTGCCGATGACCTTGCCGCCCGCCTCCGTCACGAAGCCGGTCACGTCGCGCTGCAGCGCCTGGCCGAAGGCATAATCGGCGGTGACGAAGAACCAAGTGTCGCCGCCGGCCTTGACCGTAGCGCCGCCGGTCGACTTCGCCAGCATGTAGGTGTCGTAGGCCCAATGGACTGTGTTGGCGTTGCAAGCCGCCGCCGTCAGGTCGGAGGTCGCGGCGCCGGAGTTGATGTAGACCTTGTTCTTGTCCCGGGCGACCCCGCCCACCGCGAGGGCGACCGCGCTGTTGGCGACCTCGACGATGATGTCCACGCCGTCCCGGTCAAACCATTGCCGGGCGATGCCGGCGCCGATGTCGGCCTTGTTCTGGTGGTCGGCCTGCAGGATCTCGACCTTGAAGCCCTTGGCCCCCGCGCCGAAGTCCTCCGCCGCCAACTGCGCCGCGCCCACCGCAAGCGGCCCGGAGACGTCCTGATACGGGCCGGACAGGTCGGTCAGCACGCCGATCCTGAGCACGCTTCCGGGCTGCGCGCCCCCTCGACGCGCGCCCAGGATCGGCAGCGCGGCGGCTGCGGACCCCAGCAGGCCCCGGCGGGACATCGGCATATACAGGCTCCTTGTTCATGGCCCGGCGCAAGGTCCAGGCCGGATTTATTAAACGCCCAAATACTCGTGCAGCTTGTCCATGTTGGCCGACAACTCGCTGTTCGGGATCATGTCGATCACCCGGCCGTGCTCCATCACGTAATGCCGGTCGGCCACCGTGGCGGCGAAGCGGAAGTTCTGCTCCACCAGCAGCACGGTGAAGCCGCGCGCCTTGATCTCCCGGATGGTGCGGCCGATCTGCTGCACGATCACCGGCGCCAAGCCCTCCGTCGGCTCGTCCAGCAGGAGCAGGCGCGCGCCGGTGCGCAGGATGCGGCCGATGGCGAGCATCTGCTGCTCCCCGCCCGACAGCTTGGTGCCCTGGCTGCCGGAACGCTCCTTGAGGTTCGGGAACAGGGTGTAGATCTCGGCCACGCTCATGCCGCCCGGCGCGATCTGCGGCGGCAGCATCAGGTTCTCCGTCACGCTCAGGCTGGCGAAAATGCCGCGCTCTTCCGGGCAGAAAGCGATGCCGGCGCGGGCGATGCCGTCCGGGCGCATGGAAGCGGTTTCCGCGCCCTTGAAGCGGATGCTGCCCTCGCGCCGGGGCACCAGGCCCATGATGCTCTTCATCGTGGTCGTCTTGCCGGCGCCGTTGCGGCCCAGCAGGGTCACGACCTCCCCTTCCCGCACGTCGAAGTCGACGCCGTGCAGGATGTGGCTTTCCCCGTACCAGGAGTTGAGGCCCGCGATCCGCAGCATCGGATCGGCCGGGTTCGCCGCGTTAAGCATCGGGGGACCCCAGGTAGGCGGTGACGACATCGGGGTTGCGGCTCACGCTGGCATAATCGCCCTCCGCCAGAACCTGCCCGCGCGCCAGCACGGTGATGGTGTCGCACAGGCCTTCCACGACGCTCAGGTTGTGCTCGACCATCAGGATGGTGCGCCCGGCGCGGATGCGGCGGATCAGCGCCACGATGCGGTCCACGTCCTCATGCGTCATGCCCGCCGTCGGCTCGTCCAGCAGCATCATGGTGGGTTCAAGCGCCAAGGTCGTCGCGATTTCCAGCGCGCGCTTGCGCCCGTAGGACAGCAGGGCCGCCGGCTCCGCCTCGTAGCCTTCCAGCCCGACATCGGCCAGGAGCGCGCGGGCGCGGTCGTCGAAGTGGTGCAGCAGGGATTCCGGATTCCAGAAGTCGAAGCTGTTGCCCCGAGCGCGCTGCAGCGCCAGCCTGACATTTTCCAACGCGCTCAGGTGCGGGAACACCGCCGAGATCTGGAAGGAGCGCACCAGGCCCAGCCGCGCAACGGCGGCAGCCTTCAGCCCCGTGATGTCGCGCCCTTGGAAGCTGATGGTGCCGCGGGTGGGCGCCAAGAACTTGGTCAGCAGGTTGAAGCACGTCGTCTTGCCGGCGCCGTTCGGGCCGATCAAGGCATGGATCGTGCCTTCCTGCACGCGCAGGTCCACGCTGTTCACCGCGATGAAGCCGCGGAACTCCCGCGTCATGCCCGACGTCTCAAGAATGGTGCCCGGCACCCTGCCCGTCTCCCCGTGTTATGCATTCCTTGACGTGCTGCTTTGCATATTGGGGGCAGCGGCGCAAGATTGTTCCAAGGATCAAGCGTACCATCGGAGCCGATGCGATGCCCCAAGCGTTCAAGCTACGCAACCTGCTGTTCGCCCCCGGCGACAGCGCGCGCAAGGCCGATAAGGCGTTGGTGTCCGATGCTGACGGCGTGATCCTGGATTTGGAGGACAGCGTGGCGCCGCCGGGCAAGGACGCGGCGCGCGCCCTAGTGGCGGCGCTGCTGCCGTCCGTTTCGCGGCCCGGCGTCGTGGTGCGGGTCAACCCGCGCGGCACGCCGTGGTATCTTTCGGACCTCGCCGCGGTGGTGCCGCACCGCCCGGCGGCGATCCTGCTGCCGAAATGCACGGGACCGGACGACCTGCTGGCCCTCGACCATCACCTGGAAGTGCTGGAAACGGCGCATGGCATGCCGGCTGGCCATGTTGGCATAGCGGCCTTGGTGACGGAAACGGCGGCGTCGCTGGCGCAGATCGACTACCGGGGCGCGCCGGCCCGGTTGCTGGCCCTGTGCTTCGGGGCGGAGGACCTTTCGGCCGATCTCGGCATCGCGCCGCGCGGACCCGGGCACGCGTACCCGGCGCCGGTAGCCGCCGCCCGCGCCGCCACCCTGCTTGCGGC
>CALMVT010000243.1 GCA_937873175.1 uncultured Acetobacteraceae bacterium
CCAGCACCCCGAACGCTTCCGGGTCGCGGAAAAACCGCGTCACGCCGATCAGCAGTTCGCGAAACAGCATCTCCGCTTCCTGCGGCTGCGTCCGCAGCCGCTCGACGTAGTCCGACACCTCGTCCGTTTGCAGCACGTGCATCCGCCGCTGGATGCGGCGCATCAACGTACCGGCCTTGTAGTTCCTGAAGTCCCGGCCGAGCCGGCTGTGCAGCACCGCGCAGACCGTCGCAAGCTGGCCCGGCAGGTCCTGGCGCAGGCCGTCCGGCCCTTTGTGGGCGTCGCAAATGTCCCGGTGGTGCCGGTAGTCCAGCAACGCCTGGGGCATGTCCTCCACCGGCAGCACGTGATCCATGAACCCGCCGGAGGTGGCGCTCTGCGGCATTCCCCGCAGGGCCTGGTGGTCGGAGTCGGCTTGGCTCAGCGTCAGGCCGCCATGCTCCTTGACGGCCGCGATGCCCAACGTCCCGTCGCTGCCAAAACCCGACAGGATGATGCCGACCGCGTTCTCGCCCTGGTCGTCCGCCAGCGACGCCAGGAAGGTGTCGACGGAGGTGCGGCGGGCCGCAAGGGGCGCCGGACGGGCGAGGCGGAGGAGGCCGCCCTTGATGGTGAGGGTGGCGTTGGGCGGGATGACGTGGATCGTGTTCGGGGCGACCATCGCGCCGTCCTCGGCGACGCGCACCGGCAAGGTCGTGTAGCCGGCGATGATGGCGGCCAGGGCGCTTTCGAACTTGGGGTCGAGATGCTGGACGACGACGAACGCCATGCCGATGTCGGCCGGCATCTTCGAGAAGAAAGCCTTGTATGCGTCAAGGCCGCCAGCCGAGGCGCCGATGCCGACGATCAGCCGGGTCCGCTCCGGCACGGGTGCGGGCTGCCCGGCCTCGCCGCCGGCATCCCCTGTCGGTCCGGGACGGTCGAGGCGTTCGGCGTCCGCCCCGTTGGGCGGGGTGGGATCAACTGGCATTGCGCATGATAGGCTTTCACCCTGTTCCTTGGCTGTGCAGCTCGGGTGTGCACGGCATTCCACAACCAGGAAAACGACCGGTTTCCTTGCGCCTGTCCCAAGCGGCTGGACAAGCCCGATGAACCGCCAGAAAACCCGTTGCAACATTGACCGCACGGTTGCACCCTGTCCACCATCTTTCCTGGTTGTTGCGCAATCATGCTCATCGGATACGTCCGGGTTTCCAAAAGCGACGGCAGCCAAACGCTCGCGCCCCAGCGCGACGCGATGCTTGCCGCCGGCGTCCAGGCTGACCGCATCTACCAGGATCTCGCTTCCGGCCGGCACGACGCCCGACCCGGCCTGGCCGCCTGCCTCAAGGCGCTGCAGCCCGGCAACACGCTCGTGCTGTGGAAGCTGGACCGGCTCGGGCGCGACCTGCGGCACTTGGTCAGCACAGCCGAGGACCTGCGGGTGCGCGGCGTGGGCCTGAAAGTGCTGGCCGGCGCGGGTGCCCAGATCGACACCACCACCGCCAACGGCCGGCTGGCCTTCGGCATCTTCGCGGCGTTCGCCGAGTTCGAGCGCGAGCTGATCGCCGAGCGCACGCAAGCGGGGCTTGCCGCCGCCCGCGCCCGCGGCCGCATGGGCGGACGCCCGCGCAAGATGGACCGGGCGACGCTGGCCATGGCCATGGCCGCGATGTCCGATCCCCGGGCCAAAGCCTGCGAGGTGGCCAAGCGCCTCGGCGTGACCACCACCACGCTCTACGCCTACGTCAACGGCGACGGCTCGCCCAAAGCGGCAGGCACCGCCGTGCTTGCGGGCACGGGCAACCGCGTCAAGCTGGCCTCGGCTCCCTGATCGGCGACGCGCCGTGCCGGTTATTGCCGACACCGCCTACCCGCGCCTGCCGGTCGACCCTGACCCGGCCGAGTTGGACGCGTTCACGCCGGAGACGGCCGAACTCGTCTTCGTGCGCCGGCGCACGCGCCACCCTGGCCCACGTTTAGCGCTGCTGGTCCTGCTCAAAACCTTCCAGCGCCTCGGCTACTTCGTCCGGTTCGCCGACGTGCCGGCCGCCATCACCGGCCACGTTGCTGCCTCCGTCAGCTTGGACGCCGCCGCCCATGAGATCAGCGGCTATGACGGCACAACCTATCGCGTGCGCCTTTCAGCCCTGGTGCGCGGCTTCGTTGGCGTCGCCGGCTACGACCGTGCAGCTCGCAGCTTGGCGGTGCGGGCATGTATCGAGGCAGCCCGCACACGCGACGACTTGGCCGACATCGTCAACGCCGGCATCGAGGAACTGCTTCGCCACCGCCGCGAGCTGCCGGCTTTCGGGACGCTGCTCAAGCTCGCCCGCACCGCACGCGCCCTGGTCAACCGTGCCTACCACCGTCAGATCGCGGCGGCTCTGACATCCGAGGTACGCGAACGTCTGGCCGTCCTGCTGGTCGTGCCCGAAGGCGCTCCCCGCTCCCCATGGGACCAAGTCAAAGCGGAGCCGTCGCGTCCCAGCCCGCAGCGCATGCGCGAGCACCTGGCCCACCTTGCCTGGCTGCGTGGGCAGGCAGTGGCGGACGAGGTGTTTACCGGCGTTCCGAACCGCAAGCTCCGGCATTTCGCCGCCGAGGCACGGTCGCTCAATGCTGCCGCCCTGTCCCATGTGACCCCGTCCAGACGCATGGCCATCATGGCCGCCCTGCTGCGCCGCCAAGTGGCGCGTGGATTGGATGATGCAGCCGAAATGTTTGTCCGCCTCACCACCCGCATGCACAACCGGGCCAAGCAGGCATTGGACGAGCATCGCACCCGGCAGGCGGAGGAAACCGACACCCTTGTTGCGCTGCTGCGCAAGACGGTGCTGGCCTGCCAGGACCGGGAGGCCGAGCGGGATGCCAGGCTCGCAACGGTCGAGGGTCTGCTGCTGCCGGATGCCGATGCGATCCTGGCCAAGTGCGAGGCGCACGCGGCCTTTGCCGGCAACAACTACCTGCCCCTGCTGACGCGGTTCTACAAAGGCCAGCGCGCGGCCTTCCTGCGTTTCCTGGCCCACGCCGCTCCGGTCGCCACCTCGCAGGACCATGCCGTCGAGGACGCGATCGTCTTCCTGCTCGCGCACCACACCGAACACCGGCCCAAGCTGCAGGTGGCGTGCGAGGAGCACGTGGACGGTCGGGCCGTGCTGCGCCCCCTGCTCGAAGCT
>CALMVT010000244.1 GCA_937873175.1 uncultured Acetobacteraceae bacterium
CGCTGCGCCGTCTACAATGGCACGCTCGGCTCCGGCTTCAGACAGAAGTTCCAACCAGCCAATGATCCCTGCCCGTCCATGGCGACCGCCGCCTGACCCCCAATCTTGCGACAGTCCCCTTGAGCACCAGCAGCAGCGGCGCGTTCGCCTCCAGCGCCACGCGCCTGGAGCGCAGCTCAGCCAGGCGCGACCTCACCTGCTTGAGGCGTTGTTTCCTGGCAGCCGGATCGAGGAACTGCGCGGGACAGGAACGGATGACGTCCTCCATGCCCTTCGAAAGGACGGCCTCGATGCCGGAATAGCGGACATGGCGGCGTTCGCAGCCGGCACCGACGTAGCCGCGGCGGCACGTGAGGTAGCGCCAGTCGGTCCGTCCCGTTTCGCCGCGCTGCAGCTGCATCGTGCTGCCGCACAGGGGACAGCGGCCCAGGCCGGCGAGGAGGTTCGCCACCGGGGCGACCCGTCCCAGCCGGCCCAGGGACGACGACTGGTCGGCCGCGGCGCGGGCTCCCGGGAACGCCCGGCGCCTCGCCTCTTGTGCATGCGCAACAGTCGCGATTGTCGCCGCGTCGACTACCGCGGGATAGTAGCCCTCGACCGGAGCCTGGGGTTGCAGGAGCAGCCGGCCCCGTTCGTCGCGCGAGGTGATGCAGGGGATGTAGGTTCCGCGCACGGCGGGTGCGGTCAGCAGGCTGCGGATGTACTTCGGGCCCCACGCCTTGCCGCGCTGGTTGCCGCTGCTGAACAGAGGGACCGCCTCGGCATTCAGCTTGCGCGCGATCGCATACTGGCCGAGGCCCGCGGCGGCCTCCGCGTAGATGCGGCGGATGACGTCCGCTTCCCGCTCACGCTCGACGAACCGGCCAGTGCCCTTGTCGAGCCGCAGCCAGCCAGGGCAGCGTCCCGTGGCCGGCTTCGTCCCGAGCTCGGCGCGTTTGCGGACCCAGGCCGCCCGCACCCGGGCCGACTTCGTGGCACTCTCCTCGTTGGCCCGCATCATGCACACCAGCGACACGATGAGGTCCATCGGGCTGCGGTTCAGGCTTTCGGCCGAATAGCTCCGGTCGTCGATCAGGGTGACGATCGTGATGCCGGCCTCGATGATGCGCAGGAACGACGCCTGCGCGAGGAGAACGCGGTCGCGGCTGAGCCGGTCCAGGCTCTCGACCAGCAGATGGCTGCCCCGCGGCACAAGGCCCAGCTCCACGGCGTCCAGGAAGGCCCTGAGCGCGCCCTCGCGGACGTTGCGCCCATGGAAGGCAGACATGCCGAGATCACGGAAGCTCAGGCCGGCGTCCAACACGAGCCCGTGCCGGGCGGCGTAGGCGCGGGCCAAGTCGAGCTGGCGGCGGCGGCTGTCTCCGCCGGCCTGCTCCGGCGTGCTGAACCGAAGGTAGCTGTATGCGAGCTTGTTCATCCTGTGCGCTCCTGCCCGGGACGTCGGGCGGGAGCATGCTGGCCCGCTAGACGGGGAAGAGATCCAAGCAAAACTTGACGATCCGGGCCTTGCTGATCGCCTGACCCATGCGGCTACATCGCTGGATGCGCTTCCGCAACGCACTTGCCGCCCTCGCCGTCGCTGGCTGCCTGTTCGCCGGCCTCACCTGCGCCCGGGGCGGCCGTTCCAACGACGGGTTCTACCGGGCAAGCGACGGCGAAATGGTCCACGGACCGACCCGAGGCCGCAACCCGGCCTACGGCCGGGTCAGCGCGGCGTGCCGGGACGGCACGCAAAGCTACTCGCACCACCACCGAGGAACCTGCTCGGGCCATGGCGGGGTAGCCGCATGGCGATGACCCGGCACCGTGCACGGCGGGGCAGCACAGGTTGGTCGCAGGTCAGCGTGCATGGCCCCACCACGCCGCGAGCACATTCAAGGCCTGGACAAGGGCGTTCAGGCCGACCAGAAGCGCCGCAGCGGTGGTGGCAACGGCAAGCAGCCTTTGGCCAAGTTTCGATCCTGCCTGCCGCTGCACAGGCGCTGGCTGCGGCGCCATGACGGACACTCCCGTCCGGGTGCACGTCGGCCCGCAGACGCGGCAGGAACGGTTTTGCTGGTCAGCCTGGTCCATGGTGGCGCCTCCGCTGCAAGCGCCGATGTCTAGGATTGTCGTCCTGCTCAATTCAAGCGCGAACCGCACCGCTGCCGGCCAGGTCCCTGCTTTTTGTTCTTGATGTGTTCCATACGCAAATCTACCCTGGCTGCGTTCAATGGAGGTGCCCCATGCCGAAGCCAGCCCTGCTCCCTTGCCCCGCTGACCGCCGCGAGATGCTGGAAACAATTGCATTCACCCTGCGCGGCGGCGCCCTGTCCGACCCGTTCGAGGATCTCGCCGCCTGGGTAGCCGGCGTGGAAGTTGTCGAGGGCCTGCAGCGGGCTGGCTTCACGGTTGTCCGGGCTACGCCTGCGACGGCAACAGACGCCGCACCGTGAGCGCAGCCCATGTGTCCGGCGCGCCGGCCCACCTGGAAAGCATGGCAGCGGCCGGCAGCCCGCCGGACGACGTGGCGCACGAGGTCAAGGGCTGTGCAATGCTACGGCACAGCAAGCGTTCTGGAGTTTTGGCAACTCGGGAACCTGCGGGCGAGTAGGTTGAGGCTGGCTTGGCCATACATCTGGCGCTTGGTCGCTTTCAGCCGGTTGATCTGCCCCCTCGATTTGGCCGCTGCTCCAATCCAGCAACACCACCATCCGGAGACTTCCGCCAGTCCTGAATAAACGGCGCTGCCTGCGCGTTCTGCCATGCTGCGTCACGGCCGAAGCCAAGCCAAGCGCGGCGGCGTTTGCAACTATAAGTTGATTTTTTCCTGCCTGTAGCGTAGCAATCGGCCCTGCATGGATTTTGGCCTGTCCAGCCCTCTTTGGCAGGGGCATGGGATCCGGAGCAAGCAGGCGGACGTTTGGATTTGGAATGCATGATGTCGCCTGCGCGATCGCCATCGGCTGAGGCCGACCGTCTGACCGCACTGCGCTCCTATGAAGTGCTGGACACCTCCAGCGAGGACGTTTTCGACAATCTGGTGGCACTCGCGGCACGTCTGACCGCAAGCCCCATCGCCCTCGTGTCACTGGTGGACGCCGAACGTATATGGTTCAAAGCGCGCCATGGCCTCGACGTCGAGGAGATACGCCGCGGTAGCCACGTCTTCTGCGCCCACACGATCCTGGACCCTACCCGCCCCCTTGTTGTCGAGGATGCGACGGCAGATGTGCGCTTCCAAGCCAGCCCGCTCGTGACCGGAGCACCGGACATCCGCGCCTACCTCGGCGTGCCGCTCGTAGGCCCGGAAGGGCACGCCTTCGGCAGCCTCTGCGTGATCGACCGAGTGCCGAGGCAATACGACGCCGAGACCATCGACACCATACGCACCCTGGCACGGGCAGTGGTGGTGAACCTCGAACTCCGCCGCGCGTTGCTCCGTGCCCGCGAGGCGGCCCTTACCGATCCGCTGACCGGCCTACCGAACCGGCGCGCAACGATGGCCGCACTCGCCGACGCAGCCGCCTCCGGCCCCCTTGTCGTGATCGCATTGGATCTCGACCACTTCAAGGAGGTGAACGACGGCGAGGGCCACGCCGCTGGCGATGCCTTGCTGCAGGCTGCCGCCTGCCGGCTGCGGGAAGCGGTGCGGCCATGCGACATGGTCGGACGCATCGGCGGTGACGAGTTCGTGGTGCTGCTCGTCGGCGTGACAGATCGGGATGTGGTCGCCGGGATCGCCCAGCGCGTCAGCGACGCCCTGCATCGGCCAGTGGAGTACGAGACGAGGCTGCTTCGGCTTGGCGCCACCCTCGGCATCGCGGCCGTGCCTGCCGACGCCATGGAGCCAGAGGTGGTGATGCGCATCGCCGACGAGGCCCTGGTCCGCGCCAAGCGGGACGGGCGCGGCCGCGTCGGCTATGCCAGTCGGGAGGATGCGACGCAGCTGCTGCGCACGGCCGCCATTGTCCGCGCCTTTGATGCGGATGCCGCGGCAAGCGACCTACTTCAGGGCGCAACCGTCTACCTCCAGCCCATCGTGGCGCTCGGGCGGGCGCCGGTCGCGGTGCCGCGGATCGTCGCTGTCGAAGCGCTGGCGCGCTGGAGCCACCCCGCAGTCGGCACGATCCCGCCTGGAGACTTGTTCGCGGCGATCGGTCCGGAGCGGGCGGCCCACCTTGGACGGGTGATACGCGAACGGGCGCTCGCGGCATTCGTGACATTCCGTGGCGCGGGCATGGCCGACGCTCGCGTGGCGCTGAACCTTTCGGCGGGCGAGGTATGCCGCGCCGACATTGCGCTCCATGTGGCGGAGCAGGTCGAGCGGGCCGGGCTGTCACTGCGGTGCGTGGAAGTGGAGATCACCGAAGAGGCGCTGCTCGACCGGGTGAGCAAGCGCACCCTGGATCAGCTTGCTGCATTGCGCGGACGGGGCGCTCGGTTGGTGTTGGACGACTTCGGCACCGGGACCTCCGGGCTGGCACAGCTGCTGCGCCTGCCGCTCGACGGTGTGAAGCTTGACAAGCAGTTCATCCAGCGATTGGGCGTGGATGCGCGTGCGGACGAGATCGTGCGGGCCAGCGTGTCGCTCGCGCATGGCCTGGGGCTGCAAGTGGTGGCCGAGGGGATCGAAACCGAGCAGCAAGCGGCGGCGTTGCGGGCGCTGGGGTGCGACGCCGCCCAGGGCTTTCTGTTTGCCCGGCCCATGCCGCCGGACGTGCTGAAAGGATGGCTGCAGGACCGGGTGCTGGGCAACACGCCCGGCGTTCTCGTGCTCAGGCCGAGAAGCGCCTCGGCAGCGGGTTAAAGGACATGGGCCCAGAATGCTCGCCGTCCCGCAGCGTTGAACAGCCCTGCGCACGAAGCCGAGGCGATCGCCGCGGGCTGGTGGTGGAACGCCCGCGGCGCTTTGGCCCCGGAGCGGCTGGTGTTGCTGGTGCAGGAGTTGCGGCGCTGGTGCGCTGTTGCCGCCGGGCACCGCGCATCGCGCCGGGATCGCCTGAACCGGGCCGGGTGACCCCGTGACGCCCAGGACACCGCCTGGTGGACGCAGGCGCTGGACCGGGCACAACGGATCCTGCGCGTCTGTGCCTGAGTTGGGACGATGCCGAAGCACGTGCAGTTCCGAGCGTCAGGCGGGAAGCAGCCTGGCTCCGTCACTGCAACGGCTCGCCGGGGCGCCGCTCCGTCCGCGTCAGCTCATCCATCGCGGCTAGGATGAGCATCCAGGCTCGCCGCCCGGCCTCGTCGCCGGCCGCTTCCAGCTCGTCGGCGCGCATGGCGGCGTGCAGCTCCGCATTGTGCCCGTGCTGGTCGAGCAGCAACTTGGCGCAGCGATAGGCATCAAGACCCGTCAATCGCCAGCATCCTTCGGGCCTGCTCCGCCGCCCCTTCCTTGCCGGCCAGCAGCGCGATCAGCGCCTCCTCCAGCATGACTATCCGCGCGGCGACTTCGCAGCAGGCGGATTGGGCGTCGGCGGCTTCAGGGTCGCCGGTGCGGGATATGATGGATGCGGCCCGGTGCAGGCGCAGCGGGAGAGGGTCGATCATGGGCGCCCTGCCGTGGTCATGAGCACGCCTTCCCGCCGCCGCCGTGCGCCCCGGCTGCCCTGGCTGCCGCCTCGGTCACGTACTCGCCCTGCTTCGTCTTGCCATAGTAGCGGTCGCTGGGGCGATGGCAGGCCGCCATGGGCGCCGCCCATGGCCCGAGCGCTTGCGTCGGTCAGCACGGTGCCGTCGCGGCACATCACCGGCTGGGCCTGCGTCGTTCCGGCCAGGACGACAGCGAAGGTGAACGCGATCAACAGGGAGCGCACAGCAAGCTCCAGGACAGGCCAGGTAAGGCAGCGCAGCCCGAACACGTTGCAGAATGCGACCGAAAAGTCAATCTGGGTGGCGTCGAACGGATGGCAGGGATCGCAAGAAAGCACATCGGCCACACACAGGCCGAAAACACGCTTGCCTGCCAGGCTCGCCGCTTCGGCCCCGACGCCTTTGCGTTATGGTATCGACACGGAAAAGGGAGGCGATTCGTGCCGAATGTGCTGACGAGACACTTGGCAGCTTTGGTGCTGACGCTGGGTCTGCTGTTCACAAGCATGCCAGCTTGCGCCGAGCCCATAGCCACGGCGGTTCGGCCAGCCGGCAGCCTGGTTCAGGTGGTCCAATACTACGGCCGGCCGGGCTACTACGGACGGCCTCGGTTCTACGGGCGCCCGCACCACTACCATCATCGCTACTACGGGCGGCGCTTCTATGGGCACCCGCGCTACTACGGTAGGCCACGGTTCCATGGCCCGAGATACGGCTACTATGGCCGGCGGAGCTATCCTCTCTAGCCGGGGTCATGCTGCAGGTGATCGTGGCAGGAACACCGATTGCCGAGAGGCCGCGAGCAGGGGCGCAATAGGTCACCGGGAAAGCCTCGAGATCGTCGCAAGCCCGACATTGTAGCTCTCGGCCAGTTCTTTGATCGTCGCACCTTCGGCACGGCGGCGGCGGGCTTCCGTCTTCTGTGCGTCGGTGAGCTTCGAGGGACGGCCCATGTGTTGCCCGCGTGCCTTTGCCCGGCTCCTGCCTTCCGCCGTGCGGGTGCGGATCAGGTCGCGCTCCACGTCCGCCAGCCCGCCCAGGACGGCAATCATCAGCCGTCCGGTGCTGGTTGCGGTGTCGGCCCACGGCTCGGCGAGCGACCGGAACTGCCCGCCCGCGTCCACGATCTGCTTCACAATGGCGAACAGGTCGAAGGTCGAGCGAGCCAAGCGGTCGATTCGCGTCACCATCACCACGTC
>CALMVT010000245.1 GCA_937873175.1 uncultured Acetobacteraceae bacterium
ATCCCCTACGTCACCCCGCGCCTCAGCACCACCGCCTGATCGATGCACCACGCTGGCTTGAGCATCTTCAGCTTCTTTCGTCTTCCAGGCAGACGATGTAGTCTGAGAACACCGATTTGCGGATCGGCACGGCTGGCGTTGGTGATGCTGGTGCAGGTGTCAGTTCGGCCGTGCCGGCCGTGGTCAACGAGCGATGGACGGACTGGATCAGCTCCGGCAGTGCCGCGACCGCGACCTGGTTGTTGCCGACATGGGCAGAGATGATCTTCGACGTCAGCTTCAAAACGTCTGTATCCGATTCGCCTGCCATGCTGGTCCTTTCCGTCGCAAGGCACCCTGTCACACGCGCCCGCGCCGCTCCAACGGGGCCGTCCTGCGCCGCGTTCGCGCAAGCGCCGATCAGCACGTGGTGATCCGGTTTACCGCGTGCTTAATGAACCAAAAGATGGTAAATGATAACGGCTTTTTCGTTGTAGAAATACTGCGTAGAATGCTGTCCCTAGCATCGCGAGGCTTGATCCCGAGTGAGTGACTTAAAACTCTTCAAACTGTCGTCGGACGGGGTTTCGGAGCTAACGGGGGCGACGCTTCCGCTTGAACGCTCCCTGCAAACGCTTTTTGAGCGCAACCTCAATGGCCTACTTGGTGTCCGTTTCCTCGCGTCTGAGCATCGCACGACGAACGGTAGGATCGACACGCTAGGCGTGGACGAAAACTTCTGCCCTGTTATCATTGAATACAAGCGGGCCTCGAATGAAAACGTCATAAATCAAGGGCTCTTTTATCTCGATTGGCTGTTGGATTATCGGCGCGATTTTGCATGGCTTGTCATGGAGCGTTACGGCAAGGAGGAGGCCGCCAAGATTGAGTGGTCAGCACCGCGCCTCATTTGTATAGCCGGTGACTTCACTCGCTATGACGAGCACGCCGTAAAGCAGATCAGCCGAAATATTGAGCTGATACGCTACCGCCGCTTCAATGATGATCTTCTTCTGCTGGATCTCGTGACCACGACTGCGAGCGTGGCCGTTGTGAAAGCTGAACAAGTGGCGGAGGAGCCGGAGGCAGGTTCCAGCGTGCATCCAGCAAAATATAAGTCCGTCACCGAATACCTTGCTGATGCGGATGCGACTCTCACCGACCTATTTGAATCAACGCGGGCATTTCTGCGCGCTTTGGGTGACGATGTGCAGGAACGGACCTTGAAGAACTATTTTGCGTTCACTCGCCTCAAAAACTTTGCGTGTGTGGAGATCAAGCCCAGCGCCCGTAAGGTGCTCGTATATTTAAAGGTTGCCCCGGGCACCACCGAGCTGCAGGCCGGTTTCACCCGCGACGTCAGCAAGATCGGTCACTATGGAACCGGCGACCTCGAAGTCACCCTTTCCAGAGCCGAGGATGTAGAGCGCGCGAAGCCGCTCTTTGAACAAAGTTACCTGGCATCATAGAACTTTTTGCGTCAAAGAAGTCGGCCCCTTCCCGGCGCAATTTACCTTTGAAAGCGTTCTTTATCATGCGTGACCCCCTGGACTAGACTCTGGCGGTGTCGCGCCGGGAGTTCATCATGCCGCAAGCCCTCGCCGACCAGT
This sequence comes from uncultured Acetobacteraceae bacterium, assembly GCA_937873175.1. GTDB lineage: Bacteria > Pseudomonadota > Alphaproteobacteria > Acetobacterales > Acetobacteraceae > CAHJXG01. Next base: position 1,590 of record CALMVT010000245.1, read on the forward strand.
TCCGCCTCCAGGCGCGCAACAACGCATGGTCCAACACGCGGCTGAGCCGCGCCTGCGCCGCGCTGGACCCCGAGGCGTTCGCGGCCACCCGGGTCAGCTTCTTCCCGTCCTTACGCGAGACGCTGCAGCATATCCTGTTCGTTGACCGCCGCTACCTTGCCGACTTGACCGGCCCCGGCCGCGCCACCATCAGCCAGGTCGAACTGCCCGAGACGGCGGCGGCGCTCGGCGCGGCCCAGCTCGAAACCGACCGGCGGCTGATCGCCTTCTGCGACGGCCTGGACGCGCCGGACCTCGCGCGCATCGTCACGATCGACCGTGAGGACGGCATCGACTACCGGGAAACGGTGTCCGCCATCCTCAGCCATGTGTTTGTCCACCAAGTCCACCACCGCGGGCAGGCGCACGCCATGCTGGCGGGCACGGCGGTGCCGCCGCCGCAGCTCGACGAATTCTTCCTTGCGCAGGATGCGTCAGCACGGGACGAGGAGCTGCGGCATCTTGGGATTTCGGTTCCACATGAGGGGGTGGACTGAGTGGCCGACATGGACCCGATTGTCACCGTCACTGACGCACCCAGCCCCGAGACCAAGGCGTTCATCGGGGAGGGCCTGAACCAGCATAACCGTGACCACGCCGGTTACTGGGACCAGAGGCCGCTTGCCGTGCTGGTCTGCGACCCGGACACCGGTGCCGTCCTTGGTGGGCTGACCGGGCGCACCTCGCTCGGCTTGGCCTTCATCGACCTGGTGTACTTGCCCGCCTCACTTCGCGGGTGCAGCTACGGCACCTGCATCCTGCAAGAAGCCGAAGCTGAAGCGCGCCGCCGTGGTTGCCGAGCTGGCGTCCTCTACACCATCACCTTCCAGGTGCCCGAGTTCTACGCCCGCCATGGCTGGGAGGAGTTCGGCCGCGTCGAGTGCGACCCGCCCGGCACGGCCCGGGTGTTCTTCCGCAAGACCTTCACCTCGGCTGACGGCCCGGATAGCTCATAACCCGTTATCTCCCCTCCGTAACCGACGTTTCGGATCATAACAGACGCTCAGCTTTGGGCGGAAACTTGGCGTGGGCCGGCCGGTACCGCCGTGATGCGGCGATGCAGATGAGAGGTAAAAGAGTTGCAGACACTTTTGGAGCGGCTGATCAGCCGCGACACCCCACGCACAGAGGCAGAGGTCCAATTCGACGTGCGGCTGCTCCTTCTCAGCCCTGAATTCCACCTCGAGGACGGTGACCTGCAACTCGTGCATCTCGAGTCGCAACTAGGGGATCGCCGCAGGATTGACGTTGAGGTCGGCTCCGACGTCATCGAGGTTAAACGCGACCTGAGGAAGGGAAAGGTTCGCATTGAAGCGGTCGGGCAGCTCGCCGGTCACGTGCAAAGGCGGGGAGATCAGACTGGCCGTCGATATGTCGGCATTCTGACGGATGGCGTCGAATGGCGATGCTATCACCTGGTTGGCAGTGAGCTGACTGAGGTCTCGAAGCACACCGCCGTCATCGGCAACCTTGACCGTCTATTGATCCGGCCAGGGTAGTCTTGGGGTGATCGGGCAGGCGCACCACTTGGCTGGGATGGTTCATGTGGACATGCGCAAGCTGCCGGCGGCAGCGCAAGAGGAACGCCGGCGCCAGGTGGTGGGGCTGCGCGAGAGCGGGCTGACGTTCGCGGTCATTGCGGCGCAGACGGGCCTGACCGAGAACGGGGTGTCCGGCATCTGCCGGCGTCACGCCGAGCGAGGCTTGGCGGGCTTGGTCAGCGGACCGCGCGGTCCGGCCCCTGGCACAGGACGGTTTCTCACGCCGCAACAGGAAGCGGAAGTGCAGGCGCTGGTCTGCCAACACCTGCCGGACGCGCTGGGCTTGCCCTGCGCGCTGTGGAGCCGTGCGGCGGTGCGGGCCTTGGTCGAGCAGCGCTGCGGGGTGCGCTTGGCGGTGCGCAGCATGGGCACATACCTGGCGCGCTGGGGCTTCACGGCGCAGAAGCCATTGCGGCGTGCCTACGAGCAGTCGGCCGAGGCCGTGCAGCGCTGGCTGAGCCACGACTACCCGGCCATCGCGGCGCGGGCCAAGCGGGAAAGGGCCGCCATCTTCTGGGGCGACGAGACCGGCTTGCGCTCGGATGACGTGCGAGGCCGCAGCTTTGCGCCGCGCGGCCGCACGCCCGTGGTGCGCCCCTCGCAGAGACGGGCCAGGCTGGGCCCAGCGAAATCGCGAAGCGATTTGCGCGGGATCTCGGCGCTCACCAACAAGGGCGAGCTGCGCTGGATGCTACTCGACGGCGCGATCAAGGCGCCGGTCCTGATTCGCTTCCTCCAGCGCCTAGTCCGGGATGCTGGCCGCAAGGTGTTCCTGGTCCTGGACAACCTGCCCGTCCACCGTGCCCGCGCGGTGCAGGGCTGGCTGGCCGGGCGCCGGGCAGAGATCTGGGG
>CALMVT010000246.1 GCA_937873175.1 uncultured Acetobacteraceae bacterium
GGACCACCATCGCAACGTGTCCGGCAGGGTTGGTTTGGCAGCCCCCCCTAGCTTTGGCGGCCGATCAACGTGCAACGGTGCCAGATGTCCAATCTGCACAGCTTCGCGGTCATTGGGCCATACTGCGGTAGCCTCCCTGGTGGGGGTGGGATGCCTACCCCACTCCTTGCGCCTTCCGCACCCCGTCCAGTACCGCCTCATGTGTCGCCAGTATCCGCCGCAGCGTGGGTTTCCCTTTGTCGCTCGCTTCGGCGATGCCCTCGTGCATTCCCTCGATCCCTGTCGTCATCTGCTCGGCCAGGCCGGATAGCCGCTCCTGTAGCTGCTCGCCGTCGTCCTTAAGTTCGGCCGTCCAGATGGCCAGGATGCGAGAGAGTTCGGTGGCAGCGCGGTGGGGTGGGACGCCCGCTTGCAGGAGCTTGATGAGGGGGGCCAGGTCGGCAGCAGGGGAGCGGGACATGCGCGGGAAGATAGGTAAGCGGACCGTGAGTGGCTACCCTGAGCTTGGGGGCGGCGAGGGGCTGCTTTGTATCGCATGCGGTCCTACGATGCTGCCCATCAGGCCCTATTCTGCATCAGAACAGGATGCCCGTTTCCGGTCTTCGTAGCTGCTCCCAACCAGGTGGAGCCATCGCACCCGGAGTGCCACGTTGGCGCTCGATCAGACGGGAAAGGCCAGATGGTGGCGCGTAGGCCGGAGGCGGATCGGCGGCAGGCAGACTTCTTTGGCGCTCCCGCCCCGACGCCAGATGCGCCGGAGCAGCGCCCAACGCCGAGACCGAAACCCAAGCAGGGGATCAAGCGCCAGCCGCCCCCATCGGATTGCGCGGAGGCGCCTTTGTGCGACAGCATCGACGTGCTGGCCGCGCGCTTGTCCCGCACCGAGTGGAACGAGCTCGTCGCCACGCTGCCCGACGATGCCCTCGCGCATCTGGTCATTGCCACCGTCCGGCAGCTCCGTCGCCGGCTTGCACGCAGCTACGGACGGGGCGGCAAAAGCCGCGCGTCCGCCCTGGAACGCTCAGCCCAGCAACTCATCACCGAGTTGAGCGGCCAAGGGGAGAACGACGACGGCTGGTAGGCAGGATAGCAGAGAGCCTTGTGGTGCTCACAGCCCGGTAAGCAGTTCGCTATGTCGAAAAGGTGGGGAACATAGGCAAAGCAAGACGACGCGGCCGGAAGATCGGAGCAGAGCTGGGTCGCAGGCGGATCGGCGACCAACCGCAGCAGGTCTGGCATCGCCGCGGCTGCCGCCCAGGACAGCGTTTCCCCACCCGTAGCCACAGGCGGGCGATGCTCCAGGAGGCGCTCACGGCGCCGCTCCTGCGCCAGGGCCGGGCACGCCCGGCACGTTGAGCACCTTGGCCCCGGCGGCATGGTAAAGCGCGGCGACATGCGCCAGCGCGGCGTGCGACAGGGAGTGCCACGGCCGGGGGTCCGGCGCCTTGCCGACCGCGATCATCGGCCCTTCGACCGCGAGCGCCTGCCGGACGGTGCCGGCCTGCGTGGTGGCTTGCGCCTGTGCGTACGTGTCCATCAGGCCGCCTCCGCCATGCTGGGGACACGATCGGCGGAGGCCTCCGGGGCACTATCGGCTTCGCAGCCTTCGCCGGCCTCGCCCATGCGCTTGGCGTAGTCGGGATGCAGCGCCAGCATCCAATCCGCTGTCCTCTTCGCCGCGGCGGCAGCGCGGAAGATGGCACGCCTGTCCTCGCGCATTACGTCCAGCCAGGATTGCAGGTAGCTGGCGTGGTTCTCGACATCGCAGGACAGCCCGACCACCGAGCCGACCATGAGCGAGATCAGCTCGGCCACAAGCTCCTCGTAGGAATACGGCCTGCTGCCGAACCGGCCGCTGAGGTCGCGGGCCAGGCGGCTTTCGTGACCTGATGCGTGCCCCAACTCATGAAGCAACGTGGCTCCGAACCCCTCCGCCGTGCGGAAGGCGGCAGGCGGCGGCATGGCGATCACGTCGAGAACCGGGGAGTATGCCGCGCGGTCGCCGCCGAACCTGACCGGCACGCCGCTTGCGGCCACGATCACGTCCACCGCGTCCGGCTTGCGCCATGGCGCCGCCTCCGGCGTCGGCGCCTGGTACTCGGGCAGCCCATCCACTTGGGTTGCGTGAAAAACGGTGAAGGAGCGCAGCATGGGGACGCGCCGTGCCATGCCCTCGCCCTCCGCGTCGTCCTCGCGGTCGCGCCCGTGGACCTCCAGGCGCTTGAAGAACACCACCGGCGTGCCGCGCTCGCCGCGGCGGACCTGGCAGCCATGGTCCGCTGCCTGCAAATACGTGAGCCAGCGCGGGTCCTCGCTCGCGTGCGCGAACTGCGTCATCGCGAGCAGCACGGCGTTCACCCCGCGGTAGGCGCGTCCGCTGATCGCGTTGCACGGCATCCCGGGCACGGTGGCACGGTGTCCGGACGCCCACGGCCGGCGCCATGGCAGGGTGCCTGCTTCCAAGGCGGCGACCACGCGGTCCGTCACCTCCTGGTAGTGGTCGCGCGGAGCCTATGCGAATGCTGGGCGGTCCGCCGGGCTCGGGCCGCTGCCGCGGCGCGCGTTGAAGGGCTTTCCCATCGTAGTGCTCTCCTCTTGAACACCCCCACGCGCGCCGCGGCCTGGCCGCTGGGGCAAGGACGCGCGGCACGCGCGGGCCGCAGGCCCTTGTCCTTGCGGCGGCGGACGGGATGCGGCAGCCGTCCTGCACCTCGCTTCGTTCTGTTCTTCCTCGTGTCGCGTCCGGGCGCCCGCGTCGTTCCCGTAGCGGTTCCACCACCCCGACGTGGAGGCGTTCCGCCTTGCTGGTCCTCGGCTTGCGCCGCGTCCTGCGGCCCCTTAGCGGTCCCGCGTGACTACCCGCGTCTGCCCCGAGCGCAGCGCCGCCGCCAGCGTGCGCAGCACCACGCGCATGAACGCCGGGCTGAAGGCGCCGTAGGCGTAGCTCGGCGGGTCGTGCCGGATCGGCTCGACGTGGAACGAGCCCGGCAGCACGTCGCGGTTGCCCTCGTCGAGCAGCACCCAGCTCGCGGCAGCCCCGCGCAGGCGCAGCCGGCGCCGCTCGGTGTCCGGCACGCGCACCGCGAGCCGGCCCGCCGCGGGCTCCTGCGTGGTCAGCGGGAACAGCACCACGTCGCCGGCCCGTCCCGTGAGCGGCACGACCACGCAGGCCGGCCGTGCCTTCCGGCCATGCTCGGCTCCCCGGTCGTGCTCGCGTGCCCACAGGAAGCGGTAGCTGACGACCAGGCCCGTTTCAGGCGCCCTGTCCGTCATCGCCGCCCTCCTCCCAGGCATCGGCCAGCCTCAGCAGGCCGTCGCGCAGGTCGTCCGGCATGGCGTCGAGGGTGAAGCTCGTCCGCGGATCGGCCGGCGGCGTGCCGGCGAGCTGCTCGTATGTCTCGACGGACATCAAGACGTAGCGGGGTTTGCGGTGGTGGGTGATGACGACCGGCCCGCGCCGGGCCGCGTCGGTGACGGCGCCGACCTGCTTGTTGAGGTCGGCAGTGGTGAAGCTGCGCATGGGCCATGAACTCCGGGCGGCTGGGCGTCGCGTGCTGCAACATCCAGCTTATCCAGAATATCCAGAAAGCCCAATCCCGGATCGTGGCCAAGGGAAAGCCGCAGGCCGTCTTGCCCGCGCGGGTCGGAGACTGGACCGGGCAGCGTCGGCCTGGGCGGCGTCGGTGCGGGGACCGGCTTCGGCCGCAGCGTGCGTGACCAGCGCACCTTGTCGCCGGCGTTGTGGTCGCCCCGGCGGCGCCGTCCGCCGTGCCAGCGCCGGCCGCGCACACGGCCGTCGCGGACGAAGCCCGCAGCGACCAGGCTGCCGCCATCTTCCTCGTCGGCCCGCGTGTATGTGACCATCCGTCCAAACCCGGCGCGCTCGGCGCTGCGGCAGGCAGCGCCATACAGCATGGAGGCGGCATTCCAGACCAGCAGCGGCGCCACGTCGCGCCGGACGCACAGCCGGCTCAACTCGGCGATGCCGCGGCCCATGTAGGCGCGGGCGACCGGGTTGCCGGCGGTGACGACGCCGATTATCTGCCGGCCTGACCAGACGGCGTGACACCAGCGATGGGCGACGGGTGGCGGGCAGTGGGCATGACGGCGCGCGATGAAGGCCCGCGCCTGCGCAAACGCGACTGGGTGCAGGTCCAGGTGCCAATCCAGCATGGGGTGGCAGCCCTCCCCGTCGCTGACCCGGCGCAGGCGGTGGCCGGTCAGTGCCTCCGCGCCGAGCCGGCGCAGCAGGTCGCGGCCCCACGCGGGATCGTCGCTGATCCCGGCCGACACGCTGGCCAGCAGGCCCTCGCAGCAGGTATGAAGCGTGAAGTTGGAATCCAGCCACACTTCGCCGATCTCCAGCTCCTCGGGCTCGCCGCAGAACCAGCAGATCGGCCTTGACGGGTCGGACGGGTCAGGATCGTGCATCTGGCATCCTCCTCGTTGCGGAGTGGACGGATTGCCGTCCGGTGGGGCGGACAGGGGCTGTGCGACGGCAGTCGGCCCGGCGTTCACGGCCCGCCTCCGGTTCCTTGCCGGGGCGGCGGCGCGTCGCCGGGCCGCTCCGATGCGATCAGCAGGTCGAGCCGGACCTCGCGTCGCGCCACGTCGAAGGCGACCTCGGCGCAGACCCCTTCCCTCGGCGCCCAACTCCGGTGCGCGGCGTCGAGCAGGGTCCAGGCGACTGCCTCGGCCGCCTCGGCGAGCGGCAGGGTGCGGCAGTACAGCTCGGAGCCATCCCAGCGCGCCGTCGCGATCCCGACCGGGGCGACAGGCAGGATTGCGGGCCGCCTGCCGGCGCGGGCGTCCTTGATCCGGAGGCGGCCACCATGGCCGCGGCCGTTGAAGGCGACGACGACGGTGATCCCGGCCGCGGCCAGCGCGGTGAACAGCGAGGCCTTGTTGCCGAGCAGCGCCTCAGCGGCGAGCAGCTCGCGCGCGGCGTCGTCGACGTCAACCCGCGCCCGGGCGGCGGCGGGACCACGGGATGGGATTGGGTGTGTCATCTCGGCCCTTTGAGGTTGGCGCCGAGCGCAAGGACGCGAACGGGCAGCCGCTGTCCGCTCGCGGCGGGGTGAAGCCTGGGCAAGCACGCAGCCGCAGGCGCGCCCACGCCTGAACGTGCGCAGGGCATGGGCGGGCTTGTCGGGTCGGGGGTGGCCGCGGCGGCCTGGCCGTAGCCGCGGGCGCGTCAGCCGGCGCGGGTTAGATCAGTGCTGGGGCGTGCCGACGGCCGGCGCGGGCGGCGGTGGCGCCGCGAGGCGCGTGGGCGGCCAGAGAAAGGCCGAGCTGCTGAGCAGGATGATGATCGTGCTCGCCGCGATGGCCGCGATCCACTTGGTTTGCGCGTCCGTCCGCTCGGCGATCACGCGCCCGAGGCGGTCCTCCAGGGACTTGGACTGCGCGCTCATGCGCTCCTCGAACGCGGCGAACCGTGTATCCAGGTCGGCCTTGGTCGCCAGCGCCGACAGGTCCGGCACCGAGGCTTCGGCCGCTTCGCGGGCGCGCTCCTCCGGCACGTTCAGGTCGGTGAGCACGCGGTAAAGCGGCACGTTGATCGTCGTTGCGGCCATGATGCTGTCCTCACAATGGGCGAGCGGGAGGGGGCGTTGCAAGGCCGCCGTGCAGCGGCCCGTTTCGGCGGCAGCCCCGCCAGTCATTTTCAGAACGGGACGTCGGCCTCGCCGATCCCCAGCGGCGGCACGTAGCCCGGCGTGTGCAGCCGGAAGCCGTCGCAGCCGTGGCGGTCGCACATCAGGGTGCCGATTGCCGCGGCGGCCTGACGCGACACGAAGCGGTATGGGTGCGTGCTTTCCAGAACGTGGCTCGTGCCGACCACCCCCGGGTGGCCTTCCTCGTCCGCCACCTGCAGGATCAACGTGGTAAGCACTGGGCGCGGCGGGGCGGCGGCAACAGGCTCGGTCATCGGCGTTCTCCTTGCTATGTTCCTTGAACGCCTCCCCAAGCGCCGCGGCCCGGCCGCCGGGGCAAGGGCGCGCCCTGGCGCGGGCCGCTTGCGGCCGGACCCTTGCGGCGGCCGGCGCTGTGGCAGCTCTGAGGCCCCTTCCCTGTTCTGCTTTATCTGCCTCGGTTCACCTTTCCCGGGTGTGCGCTTTCGTTCTGCCATCCGTTCCTGGCGCGCGCGGGCGGACGATGACCTGCAGCGCTTCGCGCACCTCGCCGGCGAACGCCGACAGCCACGCCGCCGCTTCAACGCCGTCCGCCGCCGCGGCATCGTCCCAGCGCAGCAGCAGCACGGCCAAGAGATCGAGCATGACCGGGGCGGCCGACAGCAGACGAGCATGGCTTTCGGCCTCCTCGCCCGGTGGTGACGCACCAGCCCCGCCATGGCTGCGCCTGGTGCGCAGGAGGTGGAAGTGGCTGGCCGGGCCGCTCGCCAGGAACTCGACCGACAGCGGGCCGCCCAGCAGCGGCAGGCGGGCGATCTCGCCCAACAGCGGCAGGTCTGTCATCGGCTCGCCTCCCGCCCCGGCCGCGGCGGCACGGTGCTGTCCCGGTCGGACACCGGGCCCGGCACCGCCAGCAGCGCGAACAGACTGGCCGCGAGCAGCGCCGCCCCCAGCGCCACGCGTAGCCGCTCGTTCCAGATCTTCTTCATCGTTGTCGTCCTTCTGCTGCGTCCTCGATGCTTCGAAGACCCAGCCCGACCGCCGCCTCGCGCCGGGGGGTGCAGGGGCGCGCTCCTCGGAGCGCAGGCCGAAGGCCCCTGCCCTTGCAGCGCCCGGCGCGAGGCGGCAGGGCTTTTCCTCGTCGCGTCCGTCCACTCTCCCCTGGCTTTCTTGCGCGGCTCTCCGTCTGCCCTGCCATGCTGCCCTGTTCCCGTCCGCTGCGGCCTGCTGGCGTCGCGGGCGTTCGATAGGCACGTATTGAACAGACCGGGGTGCTGACTAGGCTGAGCCGCACCCAGGCGCGTTCGGCTTCATGCCGCCCTCCCGTGCACCAAGGCGTCGTTCCAATCGTTCTGCCCGCCCGGCGGCACCAGCCGCTGCCAGCGCACGCCTGCCACCCCGGCTCGCTCCGCCAGGCGCTGGGCGTAGCGCTGCCCCGCCTCGTCCGCGTCGGTCGCCGCGACCAGCACGGCATCGGGCTCGCCTGCGAGGTCGCGCAGCAATGCGTCGAGGCTGGCGAGCGTCAGCGGCCCTATGCCGCCCGTGGTCGCGAGGTAGAGCGTGTCCGCCCGCAGGCCCTCCAGCGCCGCCAGGCTCAGTGCGTCGATGGGCGCCTCGCACACCGCAAGCCGGGCGAGCCGCCCCGTGCCGCCCGGCAGGCGGAACAGGCTCTTGTCCGACTGCGCGGAAAAGCCGCGCCAGTCCGGGTCGCGCATGTCGATGCCGGTCAGCACGCCCGCGCCGTCGCGGTGCGCGAACCAGGCGCTGCCGTGCGGTCCCTCCCGCACCGCGTCGAACAGGTCCGCCACTGCCAACACGGTTGGGGGCAGCGCCCGGGTTCCCGTGAGGTAGCCCCAGGTGGCCGAACCGCGGTTCAGCCGCCGGCGCCGCGCCCAGAGCTGGGTCACGGGTACGGCGGGCTTCTCCGGCTTCGCAGGCCCGCGCCGCAGTTCGGGATGGGACGGCCGCATGCCCACCACGCCGCGCAGAAGCCTGCGCACCTGGCCGAAGTTGCGGGCAGGGTCGAGATGCTGGGCCAGGCTGAACACGTCGTCCTTGGCGTCGCTCATCGGGTCCCACCAGCCGCGCCCGCCGTGGTTGACGATCAGCACTTCGCCCGCGCCGCGACGAACTTCAGGCACTTCGGCGTGCTCTCCCCTTTGTCGAGCCGCCAGCCCGACTGCATCCGCTCCAGCAGCACAGCTCACGCCCGCCCGCAGCTGGTCCAGTTCCGTGTCATGTCCGCTCATGCCCGTGTGCCTGCCTGGAGTGGCAGGGCGGAGCCGGGGCTGGACGTCGCTGCGTCCGTTCTCCCTTCTGCATCTCGCAGGGCGGCAGGCCGTCGAAGGCGGGAGCCGACGGCATACCTTTGAACGTCAG
>CALMVT010000247.1 GCA_937873175.1 uncultured Acetobacteraceae bacterium
GTGCCGCTGACCGGTGCTGCGGCGCTCGGTGCCGAGGTGCCGAGGTGCCCTGGGGCCGGGACCGCTGGGCGCCGCACTTCCTGCACGCGCTGGCCGCGGAGGCGGAGGACGGCCTCGACCTGTTGCTCGCAATGGAGCGGGCCTGGCTTGCGGCCCGGGCCGCAGTGCCGGCCCGGCGCTCCACCTCGCGCGCGCCTGCCGCCCTGGACCTGCTGGCGGCGACCCCGCTGATCTCGGCCACCACGCTGGCGCGCGGCCTCGGCATGTCGGTCAAGAGCGCGCTCGCCCTGCTGGAGGCACTCGTGCGCGAGGGCATCGCGGTCGAGGCCACCCACCGCGCGGCCCGGCGATTGTTCGCGCTCAAGGGTCTGGGCGAGGAGGTGAGGGCTGTCGTGCGCCCGCCGCGCCGCCCCGGCTCGGGGCGCAGGCCGGGCCGGCCACGGCGAGAGCCCTCGGAGGAGGCGATGCCGGACGTGCGGGCGCCGCTGCCGGCCTTCCACCCGGTCGCCCGCCTGTTGCCGCCCGTCGACTACGCCAGCCTGAACGCCGCCATGGCGCACGCTGACCAGGCGATCCGCGACGCGCGGCGGCGTTTTGCGGCGACAACAAGCATTGGTGCATAATGTCGATTGCTGGCGCTGACCGGCAAGCCGGGCTGGTCCTAAACGGTGCGTTGCGAGATCGACATGCCGAGCCGGGTCATGCGGTTCAGCACCGCACAGCCGGCGCGCTTCGGTTTTCTGAGCGGGCAGGCGCCGGGCGCGAAGACCAGGGCCGATAACAGCCTTGTAGCGGGACACCGCCGTCTCGCCGAGCGCGCGCCGGCCATATCCTACCGCCTTCTGCCAGCCCATGCGTCCTCTTTGTTAGATCAGCTGAAGGTGCTGGTCGCGCTGACTGGACATGGCGCCCGTGGCGTCGCTCGGCATAGCGGTTGAGCGCGGCGGGATGACCACGGTCACCGGTGAAGCGGACTGGCGCGGGGCCACGGCCTGGTGAGTGGGCTTGCCGTCGTAGACCCCGTCCGCGATCACCGCCCCGAGCGGGCCGGAAATCTGCGTGAGCAAGGGCGCGACCTGGAAGGCGTCGCCCTCGTCGTTGCGCGTCAGTTCGCAGGCAAGTACCTCGCCGCTGCCAGGAGCGATCGCGAGGTGCAGCTTGCGCCACTCCCGTCTGCTGCGGGCTCCATGCTTCTCGACCAGCCACTCGCCGGCGCCGTAGACCTTCAGGCCTGTGGCGTCGATCAGGACGTGCACCGGCCCGCTTGCCTGGGCCCGCGCAAGCGCCGCGGCGAGCACAAGACCGGGGCTGCGCCGCGCACACGTGGTATGATCGGGCACGCCGACCTTCAAGCCGAGCAGGCTGATGATCAAGCAAAGTAGGCCCTCGGTCTGCCGCCAGGGCCAGCCAAGGGCCAGCTACAGCAGGTGCCCGGTCTCGATCGCCACCTTTGAGTAGTCGCGTGGTCGTCCGCGCTCGCCTGTGCGTGGCGGCTGCCAGGCCGCGAACGCTTCCGGGGTCACCCAGACCGTAAGGCTGCCGCACCATTGCAGCGCCCGGTCATACTCGGGCCAGTTCTGGACGCGGTGCTGTTCAGTCCCGCGGCATCCTGTGGCGGCGTGCGTCATTGAACTTGTAGGGCATCAAGCATCCGAAGAACGAAGGAGCGGCGCTATACGCCCCCCCCTGCTCTACCCAAACCCGCGAACCACTGATTTCTGCATCAACGCCGCACGCTGCCTTATCCCGCAAAGTAGTCGTAGATGCTCCGCCCGACCTGCCCAAGAAAGACAGACCCTTTGTTCTCCATGCTGAAACTCTCGTCAGGACAGTCCTTGGTAAACGCTGCCACGACCAGCCTGCATCGCGGCAGGACCAACAAGGCGGTGTCACAGCGAACGCCGGAGTAGAAACCTGTCTTGTTCACGATCCGCAGCTCCGTGGACAGCTTCAACTCGCGTGCGTAGGGATTATAGGGGAGATATCTCGGCAGCAGGTCGAGGTATTGCTGACGCTCCATGATGCCGACGATGGTGTCGCATACGGGGCGGCTGACAAAGCTGCCCTGCGCGACCTGCTCCAGCGCCTGCGAGAACTCGCGCGCCGTGCTCACCGCGAAGCGCGCGACGTCGCCGTCGATCGCTTCGAAATCAACCTTGTTGACCAGCGTCGTATGCTGCAGCCCAAGGCTGCGGATGTTGCGGTTGATCGCCGCCAGGCCGAGCAGGTCAACCAGCATGTTCGTGGCGGTGTTGTCGCTCAGCACGATCATCAGCGTCGCCACGTCGCGCAGCGGCAACACGATGCCGGCAGACAGATCCTTCAGCACGCCCGACCCGCCGACCTGCTGCTCGGGGAGGACGGGAATCGTCTGCTCCAAAGCGAAATCGCCCGCTGCGACGCGCCGCATCAACTCCATTAAAACAAAGACTTTGATGCAACTCGCGGTCGGGACGACCGCGTCGGCATCGCGTTCGATCACCTCGCCGGTGTCCAGGTTCTTGACATGCAACGCGAGCTTGCCGCCGAAACCTGCAATAAGCTGGTCGAGCTGGCGCTCCAGCTCCTGACGCCGATCACCCATTCGCTCCTCCAATGTGCAGGCGATCAGGCGCGGCCGTCGCGCGCGGCAGCACAGGCTGACGGAGAGTACGCACTGCGGCTACGTCAGGCCTTCGATGTTGCGAAACTTCTGCAGCACCCCGGTGTCCTTGAGATACAGGTTCTCCGGCACGAGAGGCGGCAGCAGCTTCACCTTGCCGTCCGCATCGTAGTACTTGTCGACCGTGTCCTTCGTCAGGATGACCTGCGGCGTTTTCGTAAGCGGGGGTGGCTTGATGCCGCGCATGATCGCGACACCCATGGCGATCAGATACTGGCCCCAGTGGCTGGTGAAGATCGAGCCTTCGGCCACCCAGTTCGGGTTGGTGCGCAGCTCCTTGAGCGCCGCGACGGAGCCGCCAAGCCCGGCGACCAAGGTGTTGCTCACGCGGTTCGACTCCGTGATGGCGCGCCAAGCGCCGAGGGTGGAGTCGTCGTTAATCGCGTAAAGCAGGATGTGGCGATCAGCCGGAAGGATCTGCAGCACGCTTTTCACGGCGGTGTAGCTGTCCGTCAACGTCCCCTTGCCGTCCACCTGGATTCCTGACTTGCCGATCTTGGTCGTGAGCGGCGTGATCGCCGTCGGCTGAACTTGGTCCATGCCTGGCATGGCCCTCGCGGCGGTGACGTAGAAGTAGCGCACGCAGTCGTTCACCTCGGTGCCCGCCTGAGAGCCTTGCACGATGAGCACGGTGGTGTCGGAAGCCGTCCAGCCCTTAGCCTTGGCGAGCGGAACCACGGTTTCGGCCGTGTTCGCGCCCATCTCCCGATTGACGAGGTTGAACCAGTAGGCGCCAGGGATCGGCACGTTG
>CALMVT010000248.1 GCA_937873175.1 uncultured Acetobacteraceae bacterium
GCCGAATTTATGTTCAGCTCCATGACCACCGAAAGTAGCGGCCGCTATTTCGCCGAGGACGGATTAAAGATGGAGATCGATCCGGCCGAATTGCTTCGCACGCTGCAAACGATCAAGAACCTTTATGGCCGCTGCAAGGCGACACCGCCTGCAAGCGTACAATTCGGCTACAACGAGGAGCATGACGGGCTGCGCGCCGGCAGCATCGCCATGGCCAGCTACGGATTGTACCGGTTCCGTGCGATCCAACAGGGAGGGGCAGCGGGTGATCTCGGCTGGGCGCCGGCACCGGCCTTTAAAGAGGGCGGCAAACTCGTCGCCTACGGCTTTACCGTGGCAGTCAACGCCAATTCCGCGAACAAGGAGGCGGCTTGGAAACTGACTCGTTTCTTGAGCAGCCCTGAGGCGCAAAGCATAGCCGTAGAGGGCGGGGAAGTTGTGGCTCGAGCATCCGTCTACCAGAATGCAGCCTTGTTCGCCTCGCCGGACGGGGAGCGGCAGCGCGAGTGGGCCGATCTCATCAAGGCCCGGGGTCGCACAGTCAGCTATTCGGTTCTGTCAACGACCTTCCACCAGATCATTGCGGATGCAACGCAGCGCATGATCCTGCGCGACGGCTCGGCGGAAGAGGCACGCAAGGAGATCGAGAGAAACTACCAGGCTGCACTGGCAAAGCTAAGCCGCTGAGCATGACCAGTCCGATGAAATCGAACACGAAGCGGAGGACAGTCAGCGGCGCGCCTGCAGCCGCCAAATGACTGGCGTCGTGGTCTTCGGCTCGATCAACGCCGATCTCATCTTTGTTGTCGAGACTCTGCCCACTCCAGGTCAGACGCTGATGGCATCGGCGATGACGATTGGACCTGGTGGCAAGGGTGCCAATCAGGCCGTTGCCGCAGCTCGTGACGGGGCGCCGTCCGTCATGGCCGGCGCCGTTGGGCAGGACTCTCTCAACTCCGCGGCAATGGCCGGGCTCGTTGCAGCCGGGGTAAACGTGTCTCGCGTGGCACGCTGCGACGCACCAACAGGCTGCGCCAGCATCTGCACGGATCGCAATGGCAGCAATCAGATCGCCGTAGCACCCGGCGCCAACCACGAGGCCAACGCCGACACCGTGGACAACGCGCTGCTCGGGCCAGGATCGGTGCTCGTGACGCAAATGGAAGCCGATTTCGAAGAAACGGCGGCTATCATCCGTCGCGCCAAAGTCAGCGGTGCACGCACCATTCACAACTTAGCGCCCGCTGCGCCGCTTGCGCCGGACGCGCTGCGCCTCGTGGACGTACTTGTGGTCAACGAAGACGAGGCTGACTGGTTGGCCCGGCACGAGGGCCTGTCTGGCAGCGATGCCGTGGCCCTGCACGCTGGCCTTGGGATCACCGTGATCCGTACGCTTGGCAGTGAGGGAGTGGAATGGGCTGGGCGCGATGAGCGTGGCCGATTGGCCGCTGCCCCGGTCCGCGCTCTCGACACGACAGCGGCTGGTGACTGCTTCGTAGGGGTTTTGGCGGCCAGTTTGCATCGCGGCGAGAAACTATCGGCGGCGATATGCCGGGCCAACGTGGCCGCCGCCATCGCCTGCACACGCCGTGGCAGCCAGAGCAGCCTCCCGAACGCCGCTGAAATCGACGCAACGCTGCAACAAGGAACATTCCAATGAGCAAGAGCATCGACGGCATCATTCCCGTGATGATCACTCCGTTCACCGAAGACGGTGCCATCGATTACGCCGGGCTCGAGCGGCTCATCGAATGGTATCTAGCGCACGATGTCGACGCGCTGTTCGCGGTCTGCCAGTCGAGCGAGATGCAGTTCCTCAGTTTGGAGGAGCGCAAAAAGCTGAGCCGCTTCGTCGTGCGGCAGGTCGCTGGCCGCGTGCCGGTGATATCGTCCGGGCACATCAGCGATGACATCGAGGAGCAGGTTGCTGAACTGACGATAGCGGCTGAGACGGGCGCTGACGCCGTCGTGCTCGTGACCAACCATCTCGACCCGGCCAAGCAGGGAACGGCGGCATTTCGGCGCACGACGGGAACGCTACTCGACCGCCTTCCGCGGGACATGCCGCTCGGCTTGTATGAATGCCCGGCTCCCTTCCGGCGCCTCCTGTCGGACGACGAGCTGAAATTCTGCATCGATACCGGCCGCTTCGTCGTGCTCAAGGACGTGAGCTGTGACCTTCCGACCGTCGAGCGCCGGGTCACGCTGGCGAGCAGATCGCCAATGGCGATCGTCAACGCCAATGCGGCGATCGCGCGTGATGCCATGCGCGCGGGATCGCGCGGCTTCAGCGGCGTATTCACTAATTTCCACCCCGATTTATACAAATGGATGCGCCTTTCGGGGGACCGTCACGAAGATCTCGCCAGCCGGTTGAACACGTTCCTGGTTCTCGCGGCGTTGTCGGAGGCGTTCGGCTATCCGGTCCTGGCCAAGCTCTACCACCAACGCCTCGGCACCTTCGGATCGATCAAGTCGCGGGTGATCGACTTCGACGTTCGAGAGAAGTTCTGGGCGCTCGACGCGATACTGGATCAGGTTGTGGCGGGAACCGAGGTGTTCCGGGCCGAGATCGCCCGCCTCGGTGCAGTCGCGGCGGCGGCCTAGCGGCGTCTCGATCCGGATTTCTTGCGCCAGAGCCGCGCTCCGTCGAGATCGGCGTATTCTGAGGAGGACGACACGATGATCATCAATACCTTCTCCTACATTTGGAAGCAGACCGCCGTCGAGGCAATGTGCGACCTAGCATCCGACGGCTATCGCGTGTTTGAAGTGCCGATTAGCTCACCGCATTGCTGGCCGGACGAGATGTCGCACCAGTCGCGTGTGGACGGAAAAAAGCGGCTTGACGATTGTGGCGCGACCATTCGGTCGTTGAACGCCGGCGGTTATGATATAAACCTGGCGAGCCCGGCCGCAAACATGCGGCGCAAGAGCATCGAACACATTAGGGACGTCATTGGCCTCGCCCACGATTGGGGCGTCGCCGACGTCGTGATCTCGCCTGGCACACGCCGCCCCATGATCTCGCCGTCGCTCCCGCAGACGTTTGGGTGGATCTACGAGAGCCTCAACACTCTCATGCCAATGGCCGAGCAGGCCGGTGTTCGGCTGCTGCTCGAGAACACCCCATACTGCTTCCGGCCGACCATCGGTGAGATGATGGAGATCGTCGACAAGGTCGACAGCCCACGCCTGCGTATCGTCTACGACGTCGCAAATGCCGCTTTCATAAAGGAGGACCCGGTCGCCTCGCTCCTTTCCTTCCATTCGGCGATCGCCCTCATCCACGTCTCCGACACCGGTCTGGAGACGTGGGGCCACGATCCGATCGGCACGGGTGTGGTTGATTTCGAGACGTTGGGCGAGACAATCGTCCAAACCGGCAAGACGGCGGACGTGGTTCTAGAGATCATCCGCGAGGAGAGTGCGGCTCTCGAAATCAAGAATGGAATACGCAATCTCGAGAGCAGGGGTTGGAACTTCTTGAGCTGACGATTTGATCTCGTGACGATTGGCTCGGCCTGTCAGCAAAGTCGAAATCGGGGAGGAGCACTAATGAAAAGCAGACGTTCCATGTTCGCAGGGCTGGCCGCAGTACTCGCCGTGATCTGCGCCGGCCCGTCGCCGGGTCTTGCTCAGGGCCCGGTCGAGGTGGTCGATGCCACCTTCCTCGATCCCGGTAGCCGTAACGATCCTCGCGCTGCCGCGCAGACGAAGATGATCGAGGCCGGACTGTCGCGAGATTGGGGGTGTGGAGGTAAGTTAGATAATTTCGCGTCTGTTCTCTGACCAAGGATGGATGCGTGGGCTGGATGTTGAG
>CALMVT010000249.1 GCA_937873175.1 uncultured Acetobacteraceae bacterium
CCTGCATACTCCTGGTTGCAGGCAGGCTCGCTCGGGAATTGTGACAACCGCCTCTAAGCTATGATGGTTTGGCGTTAACTCTCGCAAACAGCTTGTTCGTTGTTTGTTCTTGTGCCACGCTCTACCCCCATGCACCCGGCTGGCTTTCGCCCCGATCATTGGCTGTCCGACTGGCCCGATTGCTATTTAGAACTGTCCTGCCACCCTTGCGGCGGGCGCGTGGTCATCGCTTCGGTCAAGTTATTGGCTGGCGGGATCGGCAACCGAACATTTGCGGAGGTGCTGCGCCGTCTGCGCTGCGAGCGTTGCGGCGGGAAGCCGGCACCCGTGTTCCTATGCGCCAGCCAGCACCGGACATTCCACGGCGGGCCGGAACCGGATTGGGCAATTGAATTAGTGCCTGCGCCGCGTCGCCCAGCCATGCCGTGAACAATACAGGCCAAACGAACGACATCAGCCTATCAGCACTTTTCCCCGGGCCTTAACTCGGTTCGACCGGCCTGATCGACGCCTTGCTCCTGACGCAGAACGACGAAAGCGGGGGTGCAACGTCCCGCTACATGACACCGGAAATCATGGCGCCGCTCAGCGATCATTCTATAGTCAGCCTGCCTGCTCTGACAGCATGGCGTGGCAGCCGACGCTGCTCAGCGAAGCCGTTCCTGCACCACGCGGTAGGGCACGATCTGTGGTGGCCGATTGGGCTTCATTCACGGGGGGGAACATCATGACAAACGAATTGCAGCGACGTGCTGTGTTGAGCGGCGCAATCACGGCCGCCGCGCTACTCCACGGCCGTGCGGTTGCCCAAGCCGGGGCGAACAAGGTCATTCCCGGGAGCGATCAGCCGCCTCCGGTGCCAGCGCCGTTGGCGAATGTGGCCAAGGGTCTGACACGTTGGGAGGACTTGGACTCGTGGATCACCCCAAACGACAAGTTCTTCAGCATTGCCCATTACAATCGGCCCTTGATCGACGAGAAGGCCTGGCGCCTGGATGTGGACGGCATGGTTGCCAAACCAGCGACGCTCACGCTCAACGAACTAAAGGCCCTCCCACGGCATGAAATCACCAGCACCCTCGAGTGCTCTGGCAACAATGGGCTGCCCTTCCTCTCCAGCTTGGTCGGCAATGCACAATGGGCTGGAGCCTCGCTGGCCGAAATGCTTCGGACGGCACAGGTCAAGGGCGGCGCCCTCGAAGTGGTCTTCTACGGTGTGGATCAAGGCGAAGAGGTGGTGCGGAAGGACACCCCGATTGAAGCGAAATTCAATGGCACCTTCGCGCGGAGCATGTCGATCGACGACGCGATGAACCCGGCAAACCTGTTGTGCTACGAGATGAACGGCTCGCCGCTGCCAGCCGCCAACGGGTTTCCGGTGCGTCTGATCGTTCCCGGCTGGTACGGAGTAGCCAACGTCAAGTGGCTTCGCCGCATTGAATTGCGCGATACCCGCTACATGGGACGCTTCATGGGCCGCGACTACGTCACCGTGCGCGAGGTTCAGCGTGATGGTAGAACGACGGTAACCGAAACATCCGTGGGCCGCATGCTGCTGAAGTCGGCACCCGCGCGGGTGACGCTGCGGGATGGGCACTATCAGATCGACGGGATGGCATGGGGGCCTGTGCCCGTCGCTGCCGTCGAGGTGAAGATCGACAACGGGCCGTGGGTGAAGGCGGACCTTGACGATAGCCAGTCGGAGTTTGCTTGGCGACTCTGGCATCTCGATTGGTCGCCGGCGCCCGGCGAACATACCGTCACGTCGCGGGCCATCGATAAAGCCGGCAACAGCCAGCCCGCCATGGATGACCCCTCGATCGCCAACAAGAAAACCTACTGGGAGAGCAATGGGCAAATCACACGGCACATCCGTGTTGCCTGACGGTTTGGATTTTACATCGCGTGGGAGACATCCGCCCTAACAGCACACAGTACGCGAGCTGGGCACCGTCAACTTGGCTTCTGGCTTGCGGGATGGGGCTGCGCCGGGTAGGCGGGCGGGATGACGCCGTCTGCCTGCCCGAGCTACGCCGGCTACCGCTTTCCGGTTGAGATCATCAGCCACGCCGTCTGGCTTTATTTCCGCTTTCCCCTGAGCTTGCGGATGGTGGACGAACTGTTGGCCGCGCGGCATCACTGTCAGCCACGAGACCGTGCGCCAATGGGCTGAAGTTCGGGCAGGGTTTCGCAAACCAGATCCGGCGCAGGCTGCCCGCCGTCGGCGACAAGTGGCACATGGATGAAGTCGTGCTGACCATCGCCGGCGTGAAGCGCTGGCTGTGGCGTGCGGTGGACCAACACGGGACCGTGCTCGACATCCTGGTGCAAAGCCGGCGCGACACGCAGGCCGCCAAGCGCCTGCTGCGCAAGCTTCTGAAGCGGCAGTGCCGGGCACCTCGCGTCATGATCACCGACAAGCTGGCGAGCTACGGGGCGGCCAAGCGCGAGGTGATGCCCTTTGTCGAGCACCGGAAGCACAAGGGGCTGAACAACAGGGCGGAGAACTCGCATCAGCCCACGCGACGGCGAGAGCGGCAGATGAAGCGCTTCAAGTCAGCCGGCCAGGC
>CALMVT010000250.1 GCA_937873175.1 uncultured Acetobacteraceae bacterium
CCGATGGGTATCAACGTCAGACCACGTTGCAATGGGACAGACGAACGTTGCTATTCCAAGGCCGTCCACGTAAGATGTTTTGGCCGAGCATGCGGTTATCGCACGTGGCCCATTTGCCTGGCCTGCCCTCATGGAAGGGGACGGGCGTTGTCGACTGGACCTTTACCCAACGTGCCAGGCGGCCAGTTCCTTCATGCGCAGCTGCGGCTCCACGGTCAACACGCTGCCTGGCCCGCCCAGCACGTTGACCGGCAGCACCCCGGCCGTTGCGCGTGCCCAGCCCTCACCGGGCATGCCATCGTGCGCAAAGCGCGCCCATGCTCGAAGCATGGCCGCCGACAGCACCGCCTCCGCCGGCCCGGCGCCGGACTTGCTGGCGAAGAACGGGGCGCCAAAGGTGCCGAATACGAACGGGATCTCCGCCGTATGCGGCACGCCGTGCGCGGGCGGCGCGAGCGGGTGGGCAAACTCGTACAGGTATACGGGCTCGCCGGCGGCCGCATGCCGTTCCGCGCAGGCCCGGGCGCGCAGCCGGAAAACGATGTCGGTGTAGGCCGCAAGCCAGACGGGCAGCACGCCGTCCGGCTCGCCCCTGCTGCGTTTGGCGGCGGCATAGGCGTCCGCGACTGCTTCGGGCGGCGTCGCCGAGGCCTCCGGCCGGTAGATCGCGGCGAGGTCGCGGATGGCGGACATGAGCGCCGCGCGATCGGCTGGCGACGGCAAGCCCGGCACACGCTTGCCGTCGGGACCGACCAGGTCATGCTAGAACACGGCCTCGTCGCGGGTGGTGCCGATCAGCAGCGGCACGGGCAGGAGCGCGCCGTCGCGCGGCCAGGTCCGCAGCACCACGCCATCCAGCACCGGCAGCACGGGCGGACGGCCCAGGCTGCGCACCATCGCAGGATCGCGCGCCAGTTCCAGCTCCGCCTGGTGCAGCACCAGCGCCGGCACGTCGCGCAGGCCGGGCACGGTGGTGGACAAACGCCGCGCAAGCGCTTCGGCATAGGCGGCCGCGGTGGCGACCTCGGGGAAGCCCGGGGCGCCGTGCAGCGAGCCGCTCTCGATGATCGCGCGGTGCAGCAGCCCCGCATGGCGCGGGTCCTGCGCAATGGACGCAGTGGACAATCCGCCGGCGGACTGGCCGAACAGGGTCACCCGCGCCGGGTCGCCGCCCAAGGCCCCGATGTTCGCCTGCACCCAGCGCAGCGCCGCGACCTGGTCCTGCAAACCCCAGTTCGCGAAAGCACCGGTGTCTCCGTCGCGCAGGTCGGGATGGGCAAGCCAGCCGAGCGCGCCTAGGTGGTAGTTCACCGTTACCACCACGACGTCGCCGTGAGCCGCCAGGGTCGCGCCGTTCGTGCCGGCAGCGTCGCCGCGCCCGGTCCGCCAAGCGCCGCCATGCAGCCAAACCATGACGGGACGGCGGCCTTGCAACGAAGGTGTCCAGACGTTGAGGAACAGGCAATCCTCGCCTTGCGGCTCCGCTCCTTCGTAAAGCCAGGCGGGCGCCCCTGCGAGCGTCTGGATGGAGGCGGCGCCAGGCTGGGTGACGTTGCGCACGCCTTTCCAGCGCGTGACCGGGCGCGGCGAAGCGTAGCGCAGCGGACCGACCGGCGGCGCGGCGTAGGGCACGCCGAGGAAGGCCTGAAGGCCGTTTGGCAGCCACCGTGTTGCATGGATCTACAGTCTGCTTGCAAGAAAAATCTAACGCAATTTCAGAGGTACGTCGTCGAAGCAGGCGAAGTGTAGATGACAAGACTTCGCAACTAGCGGGTAGAAATCGCCGATACCGATACAATTTACGCCAGTTTGGGGCCTGAACGAACTTTCGACGCAGCCTAAGTTATTGGAAGCGCTTGTGGTGGATCCATGCAACACGGTCCCATGAGCCGCAAAGGCGACCCCTTCGACAACGCGCCCGTGGAAAGCTTCTTCAAAACGCTCAAGGCCGAACTGGTGAACGACGCCGAATACGACGCCCGCGCCGAGGCCCACCGTGACGTATTCGCTTTCCTCGACGTCTAGTACAACCGCCAGCGCCTTCATTCGGCACTCGACTACACCACGCCAGAGCAGATGGAGCTGGCTGCAATCTGATCACACCCAACCCGGTGTCCATAACAATCCGGGGAAGTCCAAGGATAGCTGCCCTGAACTCAGTTCACCACTCGGAAAACTCTGTCCGGAGGGCGCCAAACGCTCCGGCCGGTCCTGGAACTCAAGGAACTCCTGGTATTGTGAGGCCGTTCCGGCGGCCGATCTCGCGGATGATGGCGCTGTGATCGAGGTCTCCATCTCCATGCGCGACCATGTCTCTAAACAGCCGGTCCACAACGTGCAGTACGGGCAGCTCGAGGCCGATGGTTCGCCCGAATTCTGCGGCCGTTGTCGTGTCTTTCACCTGATACTTGGCTGGCCCACCCGGCTGAAAGTCGTGTTGGATCATCCGTGTCGCATGCTGACGCAGGATGGTTGAGTCCGCGAATCCACCCAGCAGCGCCTCGCGTACTTTGGCGGGATCGGCACCGCCACGCTCCGCTAGCAACACAGCTTCGGCAACGGTCGCGATGGTGCTCGCCACGATCATCTGATTGACCAACTTTGAGAGTTGACCTGTGCCGGCCGGGCCAATGTGCGTTGGGCGTCCCATCGCCTCGAGCAGTGGGCACGCGCGTACAAAGGCCTCGTGCGTCCCACCGGCCATAATCGCCAGGGCTCCATCACGCGCACCTCGCTCGCCGCCGGACACTGGCGCGTCCAGGTACTCGATTCCCTTTTCGGCTGCCAGTTTCGCTTGACGCCGCGCCGTCGCGATAGGGATCGAGCTCATTACGATCAGAAGGCTGCCTACAGGCATGGCGTCGAGGACGCCGCCGCCAATAATAACCTCATCGCAGATCGGGCCGGAGCTCAGCATGCAGATCACGGCATCGGCCCCGCGCGCCGAGGCCGCCGGGCTGCCGACCGTCGCGATCCCTGAAGTGGAAAGCGCTTGGGCCTTTACTTCCGTCCGATTCCAGGCTGCAACTGCATGCCCAGCCTCGGCGATGCGGCGGGCCATGTGGGCCCCCATAATGCCCGTCCCGAGAAAGCCGATGGATAGCTTTTG
>CALMVT010000251.1 GCA_937873175.1 uncultured Acetobacteraceae bacterium
CTGCAACTGTAATGCTAGGCGAAACCACAAACAACCCTCGTCTGCCTGCCAGGAGAGTTTGCAACTCGCCGCAAGAAGCGCACGCATGGGTTGAGCATGAGGCAGCCCAACTTGAGCTTCCTGTGGACTGGGTCGTTTCCTAAGTCAGGAAGCTTTGTCGAACCGCGTGGATCGAGCATGGGTGGCTGCATCGGAAGTTGGAGAGCATGGACCGACCATGCCTCTTGATGCTGGTCAGTTTGCTGTATGTCCAGCCGCGGTCGTCCAAGGAAAGCTTGTTGCAGGCGCTGCCAACTGCAGCAGCAATGCGGCCAGGTCACCTTCCTTTACGGCCATCGCGGCCTGCGCCAAGGTAAACCATTTTCGCTCCCGCTGATGTCGTTCGGGCCAGTCTTCCATCATGTGCTCCACATGCATTGCGAAGATCTTGACCTTGCATTCCAACAAATGTCCTCCCGGCAGACGCTTCGGATACGTGTAGGAGCCGACTGACTGTGCGGTGACCTTGCCGACCAGCCCCGCCTCCTCGAACGCTTCCTTGGCGGCCAGCTCGGGACCGGACAGGTTTTTCTCCGCCCAGCCTTTTGGCAGGACCCAACGGCAGGTCGTTCGGCTGGTGACCAGCATGACCAGCGTCTCGCCGTTCTGCTCCGTGTAGGGCAAGGCGGCAAACTGCTTTCCTTTGCGGCGATGCCGCTCCATCCGCCTGTGTGACATGAGCTTCATTACAAGATCAGAAGTTTCGTCACGTGAAATTTCTATGTATCTTGTTGGCTGCCCCGAAAGTTCACAGGGATGGGCTGGGTCCGGCGTGCTGATGTGCCATGGCGGATCTGGGGCAGAGCATGGCGGCATGGCCGAGCACGTCGAGGCAGCGGACCAGGCGCTTGGCGGTGTGGTGCTTGTCAACGCGGTCGAGGTCGCTGGTGCCGAGGTCGGCAAACGTGGCAGCGCGCTGCAGCAAGGGGAAAGCGGCGATCTGCCGGTCCGGCGACGCTGGCCGCAGTCGAGCAGCGCGCCCACACTGCTCTCGCTGTGGCCGCGCAATTCGCACAAAGCGCAGCAAGATGCCTGGCCTTCTTCGGCAGCGGGTTCGTTCGGCACGACGGCGTCCTCGGCCCAGCTTGCGATCCGGCCCGGAGCCTCGCACGCTTCCCGTGATGGCCGTTCCAAAACTGGTGCTGCAGCTGCTTGGCATCCATCGACGCCGCCGTTGAAGCAAACTGACAAAAACAGAGGTCACCTGCCTCTCGGCACTGCGATCGTCGGCGGGCAACGCAGCCAGCGGATCCTCAGCAACCTGCAACGTCATGGTTCTGAGATTGTAGCCTTTCCCATGGACAGACACTCCGTGCGGCAGCCGGGCCGATCAACAGCCTGCGCAGCAGCGGAGATGTCTGATGACAATGCAAGCCGACGCTTCCAGCGGAGAGTCTCTTTCAGGCCTGGATGACCTGCCCACGCAGTTCGCGTCTCCGTGTGACGTCGACGGCGACGCCGCCCCGGCCGGATCGCTTGCGGACGGGCCGGGCGGCGAGCCGACCGCCGGCGCCGCGGCCACCTTCCCGACGCTCGATGGCGAGGCGCCCTTGGTTGTCGGCCACCGCGGCGCTGCCGGCTCGCGGCTGGAGGAGACCGTGGAGGGCTACCGCTACGCCATCCAGCAGGGGGCCGATTTCATCGAGCCCGACGTGGTGCCCACCAAGGACGGCGTCCTGATCGCCCGGCACGAGCCGGAACTCGGCGGCACCACGGACGTCTCCGACCATCCCGAGTTCGCCGACCGCTACGCCACCAAGATGATCGACGGCGCCCCGGTCTCCGGCTGGTTCGCGGAGGACTTCACCCTGGCCGAGATCAAGACGCTTTACGCGCGGGAGCGCATCCCGGAGATCCGACCGCAGAACACCCAGTATAATGACCAGTACCGCGTCGCGACGCTAGACGAGGTCATCGACGTGATCAAGCAGGCCGAGGCCGACACCGGCCGCCAGGTCGGCCTCATCCCGGAAACCAAGCACCCGACCTACTTCAAGTACGAGGGCACCCATGTGGATGGCACCCCGATCCACATGGACACCAGCCAGATGCTCATCGACAACTTGGTCGCGGACGGGTTCACCGACCCGTCCCGCGTCGTCATCCAGTCGTTCGAGGTCGCCAACCTGATCGACCTGCAGACCCGGATCATGCCCGCCGCCGGCGTGGACGCGCCGCTGATCCAGCTGATGAACGAGGGCGGCTACGACATCACCTTCAACTTCGACCCGGCCAAGGCCGCCCTCGGCGCGGACCCAAGCGTGTACCAAGGACTGAATTACCCGATCAAGGCGGACACCGTCCCCAACAACGACCTTTACAACCCGGCCGCCCTGCAGGCGATGCACGACCTGTATGCCGAGGCGATCGGCCCGTACAAGGATGACATCCTGGTGGCCAAGGCCATCTCACCCACGGTGGACGGCAACGGCGACGGCATCCCGCTGATCGCGCGCCAGTTGACCGGCGACGATACGAGCCTCGTGTTCGATGCCCACGCGGCCGGCCTCAAGGTCGTCCCCTACACGATCCGCGACGACGAGGCGTTCCAGGCGCTGAACCCGGACGGCTCGGTGCCGGGGCCCACGGACGAGTACCGGAACCTGATCGCGGCGGGCGTGGACGGCTTTTTCACCGATTTCCCGGGCACGGGGCGGCAGGTGGTGGACCAGCTCCAGGCCGAAGCGCTGTCGCCGCAAAGCCAGGGCGAGTTGCTCGGCGTGGGGCGACCCAGCGACGTGCTGGGCGTCCCGACCTTCTGACTTGGACAGGCACCGCCCCCCGGCGGCACCCGTTTCGATCGACGCGGGTGATGCCCGGCCAGTTTGGCCTTTTGAACCGAGGAAAGTACATGCCCGACACCTTCCATAGCCGGCTTGCCACCCGTGCCGCGACATACGTCGCCGTTGCAGGAGCCGGCCTCCTCGCCGCCACTCCCAGCCCGGCATGGGCTTGGGGCCACACCGGCCATGTCGGCATCAGCGAACTTGCCATCCTGAGCCTGCCCGCCGAGCTGCCGGAGTTCCTGCGCACGCCGCAGGCCGCCGCGGAGATCGGCCAGCTCGGCCCCGAGCCGGACGTCTCCAAGACGACCGGCGCCATCACGGGAACCAGCGCGTCGGGCAGCCTGCAGACCGCGCCCACCGCGCACGATGCGGAGCGCGATCCCGGCCACTACATCGACATCGACGACAACGGCTTCGTGCTCGGGGGCGCCATCCCGCTGATGGCGCTGCCGCCGACGCGCGAAGCGTTCGACACGGCCCAGCGCGCCGCGGCCAGTCCAGGCGGCCAGGACCAGTACTCGGCGGGCTACCTGCCCTACACGATCATCGACGGCTTCCAGCAGGTGCGGAAGGACTTCGGCATCTGGCGCGCCCTGTCGGTCGGGCTGGCAACAGCGACGGCCGACGCCGACCGGGCGTATTTCCGCTATCAACTGCACCTGCGCCAGCGGCTCACCATCCGCGACATCGGCACCTGGAGCCACTTCGTCGCCGACGCGAGCCAGCCGATGCACGTTTCGGTGCATTTCAACGGCTGGGGCAGCTACCCCAACCCGAACGGCTACACGACCGCGCCGATCCATGCGCCGTTCGAAGGCACGTTTGTCCGCGACTTCATCGACTTCGGAGTGGTGGGTGGCCAGGTCCGGCCCTACACCGACCGCGGCGTTCCCAGCATCGAGCAACGCGTGCCGCTCTACCTCGCGGAAACGCTGGGCCAGGTGGCGCCGGCCTACGCGGCGGCGCAGGAGTCGGGCGACAACTACCGGACCGCGCAGCCCGCGGAGATCGCGATCGTGACGGCGCAGCTCGCGGCCGGGGTGGCGGAGCTGCGGGACGAGATCGTGGACGCTTGGCGCCAAAGCGGGCAGATCGCGGTCGGCTACCCGCTGGTCCGGGTGTCCGACATCCAAAGCCGCGCTGTCCCGATGACGACGACCACGCTGGCCTCGGATTGATCCCAGGTTGCCGCGGACGCAGAAGGTGCGCCCCAGATCAGGTGCAGCGCTCTGGACGGCTTTGGAACCTGGCAATCGGCACGAGATGGCCGGCTGCGACGGCGCGGCGCGTCGGAGCTGAAGCCCAGGTCGGGACTGCGGATGCCGGTGCTCCTCCTTCCCGCTTGATCCGCCTCATCGCGGGTAGGACGGGATGGATGAGTGCGGGTCCGTCTTGGGCAATGCGGGTTCCGGCGCAGCCGATGTGGGCCGGACAGCCCGGACAGGGTCGCCCAAGGCGGGCCAAGGCACCGATGGCTGCAGGCTGTTGCAGATATGGGGGCAGCACACCCTTTCCACCTACTGGCCGGCCGGCCCGTCGCCGACCTGGCGACCCGGATGGGCGTCAGGGACGAGCAAGGGGTCAAAAATCTACCAGGGCAGACTCTGACCCGGCATGACACCGTCCTGGCACCTCTCGGGGCCGCCTTTCAGAACAACTGGCGGAACAGGGCGTAGAGGCTGCCCGAGAGCAGGATGGCGGCCGGCAGGGTCAACACCCAG
Source organism: uncultured Acetobacteraceae bacterium (assembly GCA_937873175.1). Lineage (GTDB taxonomy): Bacteria > Pseudomonadota > Alphaproteobacteria > Acetobacterales > Acetobacteraceae > CAHJXG01. The sequence goes on from CALMVT010000251.1 coordinate 4,547, forward strand.
GCCATGGCGATGCCGCGCA
>CALMVT010000252.1:0-6229 GCA_937873175.1 uncultured Acetobacteraceae bacterium
AGATGTGGCGGAGCGGACTCAACACGGCCAACCCGGCAGCGTTGAACAGCCCTGGTCGAGCACCCGTTCGGCTCCATCAAGCAGTGGATGGGCCAAGGTGCGTTCCTGATGAAAGGGCTGGAGAACGTCCGAGCAGAGTTCAGCTTGACCGCGCTCGCCTACAACATGCGGCGCACCATCAACATCCTTGGCATTCGCGCTATGATCGCAGCCGTAGAAAGGTGAGAGGCGGCGCGATCCGAGCCACACGGGACAACAGGACGGGCATTCAGCGCCATGGCATACAATCATGCTCCAACCCGCAGCAGCAGCAAGCAAACCTTGCCACGCGCATGCCGCCGCTCGACCGCGTGTTCAGACGGAGTTTTCACACGGTCTGCAAGACTTCCGGAAAACAGCTTGGCCCATTTCGCGTCAATGGGTTACGATTCCCGGAAGATATGACCGGAATGAAACCCAAACTGAAAGTCAAACCGACTTCCTAAATCCGCGACTTCGGCAATGCACGTGTCAGCACCTTGAGCAGACGCTGGAGGCTCAGCTAGAGCAGTTGTTGCAGACAGAGATTATGCGGCGCATAGATGTGCGTGACTGCGAGAGGTCGGTGGGCAGCATCTTCCGAGAAAAACCTCGATTGGAGAAGACGGAAAACCAGGCTTCCTCATTGCTTGAGGGTTCCGCTGAGAGATGTCCATTTCGCGATGTCTTGCAGCTGCTCCGGCTTCAGCAGAGCGACTGTGCCGTCTCCCACGTCCAGCAGCCCGTCGGTGCGCAGCTGCTGCAAGGCGCGATTCACGTGGACGACGCTGAGGCCGAGCGCATCGGCGAGCACGTCCGGCGTCAGCGGCATGGCGAAGCGGTCATCGCGTGTCAGACCCACCCAGCCAAGGCGTTCGTGCAGCTCCAAGATCAGATGCACGACCCGCTCGCGCGCCGTTTGCTGGCCCAGGCGCATCAGCTGATTGAACAACAGCAGGTCATCCAGGTGCGCCGTGAGGCGGACAGCGCGGGCCAAGGCAGCACTGTCCGGGTTCGCGGCGGCCTCGACCAGCGGCCGCGCGCTCACCGTTTTCAGCGCAGTGAGCGCCACGACGCCGTAGGGCAAAGGCAGATCGGGCAGCAGCACACGCCCAACAAAGTCGCCCGGCAGCAGGAAGCCGAGGATCTGCCGCCGTTTGTCGGCATGCGAGCAGCACCGGCACGCCCATCCTGCGACGATCAGCCGCGATGGCGACAGCGCATCGGCGGTGCAGAGATCCTGTTGCGACGCATGGTGCTGGGGATCAGGAAGATCTTGCCACAGCTCTGGCCTCGCTGCGGACAGGGATATCGGCGCGAGCAACAACACAGTATTCTCCTTTCTCAAAAACATTATATTTGTATAAATTTTTACATTTGAGCTTAAGAATATTGCCGTGGCCCTGCCTCAGGAGTGACTGTTATGAAAATTGTCAATCTGCCCTTTGAGCATAATCATCGTGGAAAGCCGTACCCGCGTGGGATGCAGGTGCCAGGCTTGCAGCTGCCAGGTTCAACAGACCATCAGGGCTGCACCATTCTGGTGCATTGACAAGCGCGTGCGCCAAGACGCACGGGTCAACAAGGACGGCTGGAGGGGAACTGGGCATCACAACGGGGGCGCATTCGAGGATGTGCCCACGTTGGCGGGGAACCCCGGTCAAGACAGACCTTGGCGATGTGGGCATGTCCTCACTCGGGCGATCCCGCAGGCGTAGCGGTGACTGGCTACTCCGCGCTCAGATGCATGCGCATCCAAGCGGCGGCATCCGCGAGTGTGTCAAACAACGGCGGCACAGACATGGCGCAGCGTCCGAAACCCGCCTCCATCTGCCAACCAGACAGCCTTTCCCCGTCCCGCTCGTCGCCCGTGTCCGCAACACGCACCAGCACCGCGACCAAGCGGCCATCAGCCAGCACCAGGCAGCCTTTCTCGTCAGGGCTCGCCGTGTTCACGAGGATGGGCCGGCACTCGATCACCGGCGTGGACCGGCTTGGCTTTGAATTGCGCAAGCTTAGGGCATGCATCTGGCGTTTGACGCGGACCAGATCACGCAATGCAATCTTCATACGCAGCATGTCAGCCAGCTGGCTTCCCGGTGTCGTGGACACGACCGCTCGAATTGAAGGATCAGGTATCCGAGCAGAAACAAACATAGCGACAAGCATCCAAGCCGAATACAACACTTCTACGTGGTTGCGCATCCGGACGTTTCACCAGCTTGGGTGTGTCGCAACCTATGGCCAAACGTCGGCCGGAGTTCAGCCTTTGGCACCCCGCGCACGTCGTGCCCGGCCCTGCTTCACCGGGGGCTCAGCGGGCAAGTCGGGCTTCTCAACTTCCTCCGGCAAGTTCGTCCGTTCCGGAGCTGCGCTTCCCGGCTTCCTGCCGAGGCCGGCCTGTTTCGCGAGGCTTGAGCGGTGGCTGGCATAGTTCGGTGCCACCATGGGGTAGTCGGCCGGCAGCCCCCACTTGTGCCGGTATTGCCCAGGCGTCATCCCGTATCTGACTTGCAGGTATCGCTTGAGCATCTTCATCTTCGCCCCGTCCTCCAGGCAAACGATGTAGTCTGGGAACACCGACTTGCGGATCGGCACGGCGGGCGTTAACGGCGCTGGTGGAAGCGCTGGTTCGGCTGTGCCGACCGTGGCCAACGAGCGATGGACGGACTGGATCAGTTGCGGCAGCGCGTCGGCTGCGACCTGATTGTTGCCGACATGGGCAGAGATGATCTTCGCCGTGAGCTTCAGAACGTCCGTGTCCGATTCGCCTGCCATGCTGGTCCCTCCTGTCGCCAGGCACCCTGTCACACGCGCCCGCGTCGCTCCAACCGAGCCATCTCCCACCGTGCCCGTCCGGGGCCGATCAGCACGTGATGATACAGAGCGTCTTTTGCTTAGCGGCGCGGCGCACGGAGCTGGCGTGTTGAGTGCCCGCGTTTGGGGCCGCGCCGGTGAGCAAAAAACGGATTGGACTGAACGCCGCCGCAGAGTCCGCCGCTATGGGGATTGTATGGCGCAGCCCTCCGGTCGGAGCCGCTGCGAGCTGGTGCAACGGGCTCGTGCGGGTGCGGGATCCGGTCGAATGGGGCAATGCCCGGACGCTGGCGCCCGGTCAATCGGGGGCGTGGCAGGGGCTACGCATGAGAAGCCCTGAGTTGATCCAAGCCATGGAACATCAACCGGAGAACGGTCGTTCACGCCCTGTACGGGCACGTTCTCGCAATCACGGCAGATGGCGCAAACCAGGTTGAGCTACCTGGGCGATCTCATGCGTGAGCCCTGACGCTGCCCCAGGTTTTTGACACTCCCCTACACGACTTGAAACGCGGAAAGTCAAGCCGAACCGACACCCAACCGGCAACACTTGTCTTGAAAGTTTTACAGATGTAAGGTCGATCTTCCTTCAGTGAGGCCTCGCCAGATGAGTCACGCCCTCTTCCTGCATGCAGCTCACGATGCGCGCGTATCTCCCTTCAACATCCGCGAAGGCCGCCCCGGGGAAACGCTGTTGAATGTTGCCGCGGTGGGCCTGTGCGGGAGCGATCTGCACTACTACAAGGACGGCGGCATCGGTGCAGCGCAGATCAAGACGCCGTTCGTGCCTGGCCACGAATTCGGCGGCTGGCTGACCGAGGACATCGAGGAATTAGGACTACCGCGCGGCACGCTAGTCGCGGTGGACCCGAACAAGGCCTGTGGCCGTTGCAGTTGGTGCCATGCGGGCCATGCCAATTTGTGCCCCAATGTCGAGTTCATCGGCGCCCCACCGTTTGACGGCGCGATGACCGGGCAGATATGGGTGCCGCGCAGCCAGGTCGTTCCAGTTCCCGCAAACTTCAGTCCGCTCGATGCGGTGATGCTCGAGCCCTTGGGCGTTGCGATCCATACCGTCGACCTGGCGAAACCAAGGCTGCTCGAGCGGGTGATCCTGCTGGGCTGCGGTCCGATAGGGTTGCTAATTTTGCAGGTGCTGAAGGCCGCAGGTGCTGGAGAGATCCTGGCCGTGGACCCTTTGCCGCATCGACGCGAAATGGCTGCAGCACTCGGCGCCTTTCGAACCGCCGCCTCGGTCGCGGAAACGGCGATCTGGACGGAGGGCGAAGGTGCGTCGCTGGTGATCGAGGCCACGAATGCACCGGTAGGGTTTCGCGATGCTGTGGAGGCGGCGCGCATTGGCGGGCGGATCGTGCTGGTAGGCATCCCGGACGGCGACACCTACACTTTGCCCGCAGCATCGGCGCGACGCCGTGGCCTGAAGATTAAGTTCGCCCGCCGGATGGGCGAGGTTTATCCCCGGGCGATCGCGTTGGTTGCGAGCGGCACGGTGGACGTTGCGCGTTTGGTAACGCATCGTGTTTCACTCGCCGGTGGTCCAGACGCGTTCAGGTTGCATTGCGAGGACGCGCCCGGATTGGTCAAAACCCTGATCTATCCGCAGGATCAGGGCCCGACCGCCACTTGACGTTGGGCCACGCAGCCCGCGGTTCCGATCGCATGAGCGCAGGACCTCGCGGCAGATGCGCTTGCGGACGCTGCTCTGGCTCAAGCGGCACGACTGCGTTGCCTGATTGCGCTTGCAAATTTCGTCAGGCGGCCTGCGCCAGCTCCATGGCGGCGCGGGCCGTGTCCTCGTCGCTGACCAGCACCCTCGGGATGCCGCCGCGTAGCGCAGCGGCGATCACGTGGCGCTTGTTCCGGCCGCCGGCCGCCAGCACCACCGTGCGCACCGCCGCCAGCCTTGAGGACGGCAGGCCGATCACCCGGTCGTTGATAGGGTGGTCGATGGGTGTCCCGCGCGCGTCTAGGAATTGGCCCAGCACATCCCCTACGGCGCCCGCCGCCTTCAAAGACGCGGCCGAAACGTCGTTCGGCAGCCCGTGACGAATCAGCAATGAACGCGGGCTGAGGTCGCCGAGGCTGAGGAAGGCGAGATCCACCGCGCCGATCCGAGCAAAGACATCGGCGAAAACATCCTGCGCCATCAACGTGTCCCGTGATGCCGCACTGCCCGCATAGATCGGTGCAGCAAGATACGAGCACTGGGCGTTCAGCCGTCGGGCCAGCTCGCCTGCGGTCTCGAAGCTGTTCAGCTCCAGTCCCCGGGTCAGCCCACCCATCATGGATGTCACCCACAGGTGCTGGAGATCCATGGGCACGATGTGCCGGATCGCTTCTCGTAAGGTGTCACCCCAACCCACGCCGAAGACCCTCACCTTCGTGTTCGCTAGATAATGCGCCAGGTAGTCCCCCGCGGCGCGGCCGACCAGCGCCGCCACCTTTTCCGGGTCCTGCGGCGTCGGCACGATCACCGCGTCGGCCAAGTAGAACTTCTCACGCAGCCGCTGCTCCAGTGCGACGCAGCTTTCCAGCTGCGAGGTGATCGAGACCCGCACCAGCCCGCTCGACCGGGCGTCCGAAAGGATGCGGTTCACGCGCAGCCTGGTCAGCCCGAGCTTGGCGCCGATCTCTGCCTGGGTCAGTCCCTCCATGTGGTAGAACCAGGCCACACGGACATGGAGCTGCTCGTTTGACGCGCTCACCCTCTCAACCTCCCGGATTTGCTTTGATTACAATTGTGTGGCTCGACTTACAACTGGTCAAAGCGTCTCCATCGGCGGGCAGAGGCCATTAGCCGGTCTGGCTACTGCCTGAGAGGCCAAGCGGCGGGAGCCCGGGACATAACACGACTGGTACGGTTGCCCGTCGTACGGTCCTCGCCACCGGCGCAGCCACTCTCCTGGCAGCCCCCGCCGTGAGGGCCGCGCCTCGCGAGATTACCCGATGGCGCGCCATGAGTGGGGTGAGCTGCTGTCAAGCAAGATAGCGACAACCTCGCATCGGATTGGCCCGGAACGGCTGGAAAGCCTGGACGATCAACGGCTACGAAAAGATCACCCCGTGGCTCGCCGTCACCGTCACGCCGATCGTAACTGCCCGGCCCGCCTCGTTCCTCTACGCCACCAACTGGCGACACCGACCCACAATACAATTGTCATTGCCATCGCTCATATGTTAACCATGGTGGACGGGCAGTTAGAGCCAGATGAGGAGGGGCATGTGCGGCACGGAACGAAAAGCGAGCAGTCAGCGGCATGCCGATGACCACGAAGCGGGTGATCCAGATCTCCGACACGCATCTCAGCCCGGGCAAGACACATTTCGCGGCGAACTGGCCGCCTTTGGCAGCTTGGGTGGCGGCGCAGCACCC
>CALMVT010000252.1:6239-8590 GCA_937873175.1 uncultured Acetobacteraceae bacterium
ACTTGGTTATTCACACCGGCGACGTGACCGTGGATGGCGCCGACCAGGAGGAGGACCTGCGCTTCTGCGCCGCCCGCCTAGCTGAGCTTCCCGCGCCCGTGCTCGCCGTTCCCGGCAACCACGACGTAGGCGAGGCCAGGCACCCGCACCAGCCCGTGAACGCCGAGCGGATCGAGCGCTGGCGCTGCCACTTCGGGCCGGACTGGTGGGCGCGGGACGTCGAGGATTGGCGGCTGATCGGGCTGGATTCGATGCTGTTCGGCTCCGGCTTGGCGGAGGAGGTGGAGCAGGACGCCTGGCTGGAGCGGGCAGCGGCGAGCGCGGAAGGGCGCCGGCTGGCCGTGTTCACCCATCAGCCGCTATTCGTCGATCACGCGGCGGAGCCGGACACCGGTTACTGGTCGGTGAAGCCGGACCCGCGCAAGGTGCTGCTCGACCTGTTCGCTCGCCACGAGGTCGCCCTGGTCGCGACCGGCCACCTGCACCGCGCGCACGACGCGAGCGTCGGCGGCTGCCGTTATGTCTGGGGCGGAGCGTCCGGCTTCTTGGTCGGGCCGGCCAACCAGCCGCCGATGCCTGGCGAGGCGCGGCTCGGCGCTGTGATCTACGAGTTCAGCGGGCGGGACGTCGCCGTAACCCGAGCCGATGTGCCAGGGCTGACCACGCTGTGGATCGACGACGTGCTGCACGAGGTCTACCCGCCGCGCCAGGCAGCATGATGTGGCATCCAGGAGCACGCCATGGCACGGGTTGAGCTTCGATCGATCGGCAAATCGTTCGGCGAGACCACGGTGCTGTCCAACATCGACCTGGACATCGCCGACGGCGAGTTCCTGACCCTCGTGGGCCCGTCCGGATGCGGGAAGTCCACGCTGATTCGGATCATCGCCGGGCTGGAGCCGCACACGAGCGGCAGCATCCACATCGATGGCGCGCCCGTCGATCATCTGCGCCCGCATGAGCGGAGGGTCGCGATGGTGTTCCAGAACTACGCGCTGTATCCGCACATGTCCGTCCACGCGAACATGGCCCTGCCGCTCACCATGCAGCACTTGTCGCCATGGGAACGCGTGCCGCTGCTGCGGCTGGCCTCGGCTCGGCGCCGCCGGGTCATGCCAGAGATCGGCCGCGAGGTGCGTTCCGTGGCAGCGCAGCTTCAGATCGAGGCGCTGCTCGCCCGGCGGCCGGCGCAGCTTTCCGGCGGACAGCGACAGCGCGTCGCCCTAGGCCGAGCGATGGTCCGCCACCCTGACGTGTTCCTGATGGACGAGCCGCTGTCGAACCTGGATGCAAAGCTCCGTGTGCACATGCGGTCCGAGCTGACCGATCTTCACCACAGGCTCAAGACCACGTTCATCTACGTGACGCACGACCAGGTCGAGGCGATGACGATGGCCGACCGTGTCGCGATGATGGATAGCGGCCGCATCCTGCAGCTCGGCACGCCGACGGAGCTGTATGCCCGGCCGGCGAACGTGAAGGTCGCGCAGTTTATCGGCAGCCCAGCGATCAACCTCCTGCCGGTCCGGATCAGCGATGGCGGCATGGCCGAGCTGTCGGGCCGTCCCATCGGCGTCCGGACCGCTCTTTCCGCGGGATCGGTCGGCACGATCGGCCTGCGCCCGGAGGCGCTGTGCCTGCTCCTGCCCGACAGCCCGCGCGATGCCGCGTCGCTCGACGCCCGACTCCGGCGCATCGAGAACCTGGGTGCGGAATGCATGCTGTATCTCGATCTCGAAGGCCACACCGTCATCGTCCGGGTCGCCTCCGCCGCGGGGCTCTTGCCCGGTGACGTGGTGGCGCTTGGGTTCGACCCTGCGTCCGCCCATGTCTTCGACGCCGCTGGTGATCGGGCCGAAGCGGCGCAGCCAGCGCCTCCGACCGTTCGCCTGGCGTCCCGGGTGCCCGCGGCGTCATGACCGCTCGGCACCGACAGGCGCAGATCGAGCGCCGGACTGGGCTGGGCTTCATCTCGCCTGCCATGCTGCTGCTGATGCTGACCAGCCTGGCGCCGCTCGCCGTGCTGCTCGGCCTGAGCTTCACGGACTACGAGCTGGGCGCCGTCAGGACCCGGGGCGTCGGCTTTGCGAACTTTGCCAAGGCGGCCGCGGACCCGGTGTTCCGGCGGTCGCTATGGAACACGATGCTCTACGTCGCCATCGTGCTGCCCGGCGCCGTCGGCCTCGGCCTGCTGGTCGCGATCCTGGTGCATGGGCGGCGGCGCAGCCGGACATTCTACGAGATCGTCTACTTCCTGCCGGTCACCTCCACCCTGATCGCGATGGCAACGGTCTGGCAGTTCCTGCTGCATCCACGCCATGTGGAGATCCAGGTGCTGGCCGACAGCCACG
>CALMVT010000252.1:8600-16478 GCA_937873175.1 uncultured Acetobacteraceae bacterium
GGGCCCGGTGAACGCCTTCCTGCGCCTGCTCGGGGGGCGGGAGATCGCCTTTCTGAGCGAGCCGGCCTACGCGCTGCCGACGCTCGCCGTCATCGGCATCTGGCAGTTGCTCGGCTTCAACATGGTGCTATTCCTAGCCGGGCTTTCCACTATCCCGAAGGATCTGTACGAAGCGGCCGAGGTGGACGGCTGCACGTCCGGGCTGGACCGGTTCCTGACCATTACCTGGCCGCTGTTGGCACCGACGACCTTGTTCGTCATCGTCACCACCTCGATTACGGCATTCAAGATATTCGACACCGTCGCGGTCATGACACGCGGCGGGCCGATGGGGTCGTCCGAAGTGCTGCTGTACGCCGTCTATCTCGAGGGCTTCCAGTATTTCCACATGGGTTACGCTGCGGCGCTGACCGTCGTGTTCCTCGCCTTCATCCTCGTGTTCTCCGCCATTCAGACTTTCGTGCTCGAGCGCCGGGTGCATTACTGATGCTTCGCATCCGGCACCTGGCGTCGCTGACCTTGGTGCACGGGCTACTGCTGTCGGGTGCTGCGTTCATGCTGCTGCCTTTTGCGTGGATGCTGGCCACGTCGGTCAAGCCGCCCGGGGAGGTGTTCAGCGCGACGCTCCGCCTCCTGCCCATCCACTTCAACAGTGCGGAGAACTACGGCTTCGCGCTGAGCCACGCGCCGCTGCTCCGCTTCGCGCTGAACGGGGCCATCGTCTGCGCCGGCATCCTCGCCGTGCAGCTCCTGGTCGCGATCCCCTGTGCCTACGCGCTGGCCAAGCTGCGCTTTCCCGGGCGGGATGCCTTGTTCGTGCTGATCCTGCTGGCGCTCGCAATCCCCGTGCAGGTGCCGGCCTTGCCGCTGTATATCGCGCTGGCCGACCTGGGACTGTTGAACACGTACTTCTCGATGATGGTGCCGTTCCTGTTCTCGGCCTTCGCCATCTTCCTGCTGCGGCAGTTCTTCAAGTCGTACCCGGACGACATCATCCAAGCCGCGCGACTCGACGGAATGGGCGAGCTGGAGATCGTTTGGCGCATCGTCGTGCCGAGCGCCTGGCCAGCAATCGCGGCTTTCGCAGTGTTCTCGGTCGTCGCCCACTGGAACGACCTATACTGGCCGCTGATCGTCATCACCGACGGCACGCTGGCCACGCCGCCGCTCGGCATGATGCTGTTCGCTGACGCGGAAACGGGGTCCAACTACAGCGCGCTGATGGCGGCGGCGACGCTGCTGACCGCGCCCCTGGTTGTCCTGTTCCTGCTCGCGCGTCGGTGGTTCATCGCCGGGGTGACGATGACGGGCGTGAAGTAACGAATAAGGGGAGAACGCGGATGGAACACCTTGGGCGGCGGGCCGGGACGAAGCTGATTCTGGCGGCGGCGCTGACCGGCATGGCGGCACACCCGGCGAGGGCGCAGCAGCAGGCGACGCTCGACGTGCAGTACTGCTTCCCGGCCTTTGCAAAGTTCCACGAGGCGGTGGCGACGGAGTTCACCAAGCAGCATCCGCAGATCAAGGTCTCCTTCCGCAACCCGGCGCCCACTTATGATGACGGCCATCAGGCGATGCTTCGCGCGGCAGTGACCAACCAGCTTCCGGACGTTTATTACTCCGGGTTTCACCTGCAGGCGGAGCTGGTCCATGCGCTGCTGCGGCGGCAGCAGGTGCTCGACGTCGGCCCGCTCCTGTCCGCCGAGCCGAAAGAATGGGTGGAAGCGAACTACGCCCCTCGCATCCTCAACCTCGGCCGAGTGGATGGCATGCTGTACGGCATGGCGGTGAACGCATCGACCCCGCTGATGTACTACAATGCCGAGCTGGTGCGGCAGGCAGGCAGCGACCCGGACCGTATGCCGGACACCTGGGACGCCGTTATTGCGCTAGCGGCGAAGATCAAAGCGAGTGGTCCGAACCTCGCCGGCCTTGCCTACAACATTCATGAGTGGCCGGACGACTGGCTGTTCCGCGGCCTGATCCACCAGGGCGGCGGCAACATGCTCGATGCCACAGGCAACAAGGTTGCCTTCGGCGACGCTGTCGGGCTGCGAGCGATGCAGTACGTGCGCCGCTTCGTCACCGAGGCCGGGATGCCGCTGATCGACTGGGACCAGTCCCGCCAGCAGTTCATCGCCGGGCAAACCGGCCTGTTCTTCGACACGCCGGCCCGGCTGCGCCAGGTGACCGACCTGATCGGCAAGCGCTTCACCCTGGGAACAGCCGTGTTCCCGATCGACGACAAGGCGAAGGGCGGCCTGCCCACCGGTGGCAACGCCGCAATCATCATGAGCCGGGATCCCGCGAAGCAGAAGGCGGCCTGGGAGTTCATGAAGTTCATGACCGGGCCGGAAGCGCAAAAGATGGTCGTCGAGACCAGCGGCTACCTGCCGACCAACAAGCGCGCGATCGGGCCGGACTTCCTTGGCCCCTTCTATGAGGCCAACCCGAACTTCCGCACCATCACCCTCCAGGTAGACCGTTCCGTGCCGTGGCAAGGCTATCCCGGCGGCAGTTCGGTGCGCATCTGGCGCACGCAGCGGGAGATCATCAACCGAGTCATGCGCGGAGAGCTGGCGCCGGACGCTGGGCTAGACCGGCTGGTCAAGGAGACGACGTCGCTGGTGGGATGAGCGCGGTGCCGTCGGTGTCCCCTTACGCCCACATCCTGCGCGGCGCGGCAGCGATCGCGGAACAGGCTGCAGCCACGCTGGTCCAGATGCAGGGCGGTCCGCGAAGCGTCAGCCGCAAGGAACTGCGGGACGTGGTGACCGACGCCGACTTGGCCGCCGAGCAGATAGTCCTGGACGGCATCCGCAGCCTGACTCCGGGCGCCGCCGTCTTATCGGAGGAAGCCGGGGCGAGCGGAGGTGGCGAGGAGCGCTGGATCGTCGATCCGCTGGACGGGACGGTGAACTACGCCGCCGGGCTGCCCTGGTTCTCCGTTAGCATGGCGTATCAGCACCGCGGCCGGACCCGCGTCGGGATCGTCCATGCCCCGGCTGCGGGACTGATCGCGACCTACGCGGAAGGCGAGGGCGCGCGGGTGAACGGGCGCCCGGCCGCGGTCTCGGCCACGCGCGCCCTGGCAGATGCCGTGATCTCGGTCGTGCTCACCTCGCATTTCACTGCCGGCGACGTCGCCCGCACTGCGGACGCGATCCGCCGGCTCGGCGAGCGCGCGCGAGGGGTGCGGGTCATCGTGTCCGGCGGGCTGGAGATGTGCCTGGTCGCCAACGCCCAACTCGATGGCTTTGTCTCGCTGAAAGCCGACATCGTCTCCCACGCTGCCGCGATGCCCCTGTTGCGGGACGCGGGCGGACGCATCACGCGGCTGGACGGATTGGACGCGGACGACGAGGACGAGATCCGCATCGCATCCAACAGCCACCTCCACGACGAGCTGTTGGAAATCCTGCGAGTTCTTTGAGCCCACCGTGGCCTTCCCGCTGACCCTGCTCGACCTGGCCGGCTCGGTGGCCCTGCTGTTGTGGGGCGTGCACATGGTGCAAACCGGCGTGCAACGCGCCCTTGGGGCGAGGCTCCGGACCGTCCTGGGCACCGGGCTGCGCAACCGGCTGACGGCCTTCCTGGCCGGTGTGGGAATCACGGCCATCCTGCAGAGCAGCACGGCGATGGGGCTGATGGTCACGGGCTTCGCGGCGGGGGGGCTGGTGGACCTGGTGCCTGCGCTGGCGGTGATGCTGGGCGCCAATGTCGGCACCACGCTCATCGTGCAGGCGCTGTCTTTCGACGTGGCCCAGATCGCGCCCGTCCTGGTCCTGATGGGCTTCCTGATGTTCCGCCGTGCCTCGGCCGGCCCGCGCGATTTCGGCCGGGTGCTGATCGGCCTTGGGCTGATGCTCATGGCGCTGCGCCAGCTTCTGGAGCTGGTCACGCCGTTCGAGGACGCGCCGAGCCTGCGCCTGCTGCTCGGCGCGGTCGCGACCGAGCCGGTGCTGGACGTGGTGCTCGCCGCCGGCCTGACCTGGGCGGCGCACTCCTCGGTCGCGGTCGTGCTGCTGGTCATGTCGCTGGCCGCCAAGGGCGTGGTGCCGCCGCACGCCGCCTTCGCGCTCGTGCTGGGCGCCAACCTCGGCACGGCATTCAACCCCGTGCTGGAGGGCGCCGCGGGTGCCGACCCGGCCGCCAAGCGGGTGCCGCTCGGTAACCTGCTCGGCCGCGCGGCGGGCGTCGTGGCGGCACTCGCCCTGCTGCACCCTGTCGGGCGGCTGATGGTCGTCATGGAGCCGAGCGCCTCGCGGGCCGTCGCCGACTTCCACACCCTGTTCAACATCGCGCTCGCGGCGGTGTTCCTGCCCCTGCTCAGGCCCTACGCCGCCCTGCTCCGGCGCTGGCTGCCCGTCCGCGTCGATGTGGCCGACCCGTCGCGGCCGATGTACCTGGACCCGGCCGCGCACGAGACGCCGGTCGTCGCACTCGGGGGCGCGGCGCGCGAGGCGCTGCGGCTCGCCGACGTGCTGGAGGCCATGCTCCAGGGCCTGCGCAATGCGCTGGAGCGGGACGACCGCCACCGGGTCGGCGAGGCCAAACGCCTGGACGACGTGCTCGACAAGCTCGACACCGCCATCAAGGCCTACTTGACCGCGCTCGACCCGGAGGCCATGGCCGAGGCCGACCACAGGCGGGCGCAGGAGGTCCTGGCGTTTGCCTTGAACATGGAGCATGCGGGCGACGTCGTGGACAAGAACCTGCTCGGGCTCGCGGCCAAGAAGATCAGGCGCGGCCTGGTCTTTCCCAAAGACAGGCAGGCGGAGCTGCTCGGCGCCGTGGACCGGCTGATCGCCAACACGCGCGCCGCGGCGTCCCTGTTCGTGACCGGGGACGTGCGCGTGGCCCGCCTGCTCGCCAGCGAAAAGGAAACGTTCCGGGATATGGAGGCCCAGGCCACGACGGCGCATTTCGAGCGCCTGCGCTCGGGCCGGATCGAAACGGCGGAAACCAGTGCCCTCCACCTCGACATCCTGCGCGACCTCAAGCGGGTCAACACGCACCTGGTCGCCGCGGCGGCCTACCCGGTGCTGGAAGGCAAGGGCGAGCTGCTGCCGAACCGCCTCAGGCAGGCCGGGGTCGACGGCGAGACCATGCAAGATCGTGGAAGGTGATCACGCTGCCGTTGCTGTCGGCCTGCGGTCGTCGTTGGCGGGCCGGAAACCGGGATGGCGACGGCGGAAGGCGTCCTCAAGCGTGCCGTTCAGCACCGCCGTGCGCACGTCGAGGAATGGCTGCACCGTGGCCTTGTTCCAGCGCATCTGCTGCTTCTTCGTCATGCGCCAGGCGATGATCTCGTCCACCGCGCTTTCCACGAACGAGGTCGCGATCGGCTCGCCACGTTGGCGCCGGGCGGCGTAGGGCACCAGCGCCGCCTCGTTGCGTTCGAGGTAGCCCAGCAGCCCCGCGACCTGCTGTCGCAGTTTGTCCGCGCCGGCCACCCCGCGCACGCTCTTGCACCCCGCCCAGCGGCACAGGGCGGCGAGCCTGCGCCGGCACCCCGGCCAGTTCCCATGCCACAAGCGCCACTTTGCCCGCTCCAAGCCCCGGACTGCCGTGCCGGCGACATGTGCCTCGGCCGTGCCCGCGCCGAGGCTGCGGGCGGCTTGCAGCGCGTGCTCGAAACGCACCGCGGCGTGCCACCAATCAAGCACCGGCGTGGCGTTCGGCAAGACCTCGCGCTGCAGCCGCCACAGCCCGGCATCCCCGTCGCACAAGACGGTCGCGGGCGTGTCCGCGCCCACTCCGGCCGCAGCGAGCGCCTGCCGGAACGCCTCGGACGCGGGCACTTGGCCGTCGCGGACAAACGCGAAACGGCCAGAAGTAACGAACGGCCCACCTGGTACGCATAAGGGGACAAAGCACGAACGGGCCGATCGAAAACCCAAGCAGAGTAGGCGTTCCGATCATTCTCGTCGTCTATCGATACGCGGTCGAGTGACGGAAAACACGTGTTTTCCGCACACTCTGGATCGGACCCGGACTGGCCCCAAAAACCCAGCTGTGCCGTGGACGGAAAACGGTGTCGGATTGGCGCACTGTGCGGAAACCCTGGACGGCTGGTTTTCCGACACCCCTTATGCGTACCAGGAGGCACTTCCGTTAGTTCCGGCCGACCTGTCCCTTGAGGTTGTCAGGCGCGGCACTCATGGCTTTGCTGAGGACTGCGCCGACGTCCCGCCACTGGCCCGCCTCGGTGAACATCAGCCCGGCACGCAGGCACCGCCGGGCCAGGGCCTCGTCGGGCGCGTCCGGCTCGGTTGGAGGGCCGGAGCGTGGGCCGTCCGACATGACCCCGAGGAGGAAGCGGAGCGCCTGGTCCTGGCTGCCCACGCCCTCGCCCAGCTCGTGCAGCCGGGCGATCAGCCGGTCCGCGTCGAAGTCGGGGGCAGGGGAGGGGCGGCGCCCGGCCTCCACGGCGCGGATCGCCGCCCCGAACGCCCTGTGTGTGGGATAACCATAACCGGCGGCGAGGGCCTCGGCGATGTGCTGCGCCCGGGCTTCGGGCAGCACCTTGCCGATCAACGCGCGGAGGCTCTTCTGGTGGGCGCTGTCGAACGGAGTGCTGGGCATGGCAAGCTATCCTCTCGCCTGGACCGGCAACCGACGCCCGCCCGCCGATCGGATCGGAAGCGTGGGACACCCGGCAGGATGCTAAAAGCCAGGCCCCAGCGCTGCAAAGGGTTTGCCCGTTGCCCGCAAAGGTGTGCACGCTCCGGCGCCATGCCCAAGCGGCCCTGGTCGGGACCGTCGAGTCGGACCTTGTGCTAAGGGAACGCAGGACAGATATCGCGGGAGACGGGCAAACAGGCAGAACACGCCGGACAGCGGCGACGCCTTCTGTCGGATGGCTGCCCTGCCTGTTGACGACACGATCCCCACCGAAAAAGATGGCGACGCCTTGGGGCGCCGCCAAGTTTAGGGAGGAAACGTCCGGCAGCGCCGAAACGACGCCGCCAAGTGTGCAGTGCGCCTTCTCGGAACGGTATTGCAAGCACTTTGTGCGATGCAACATCGCTTTGTCCGTCACCGGGGCTTGAGGGCTACCAATCGCGAGCCCCGGCCTGACCCGCCTCCAACCTGCGTGAAAGAACGGTGCCACCCTTGCCCAACTCATCTCCCCTGGATGCCGCTCCCGACACTCTGTCCGTCGAGGAGCGCATGCGCCGGGCGCTCGGCCTGACCGGCGACCGCGGCAGCCGAGGCAGCCCGCCCCGGACCGAGCGGCCGCAAGCGGGTCCACAGGTCCGGCCTGCCAGCCGGCTGTCTGCCGACAAGCAGCGCCACCGCTTCGTGCAGGACGGCGACGTGCCGGTCACGATCCTCAACCGGCACCGCCCTGACGAGGCCGATGGGCTGTCCGCAAGTCGCGCTGCTGCTGAGGCGGCGGTGCAGGACGAGCGTGCCGCGCGGGCCAAAGCCGAGCGGTCGCTGCAGGACGCGCTGGCGACGGTGCACGACCTGCAAACCAAGCTGGGGCACGCCGAGTTGGCGCACCGGGAGCTGTCTGCCACGGCGCAGGCGGCGCGCGCCGAAGCGGACGCCCTGCGGGCCGAACGCCAGGAGCAGGCGCTGCGCTGGATGGAGGATCTCGCGGCCGAGCGCGCCGCACGGCTTGCGGCCGAAGCCTCCCTGGCCGAGGCGACGCGCGCCCGCGAGCCTGCCAAACGGACCCGGGTGTCGGCACCAGCCGCGCAGCCGGCCCTTGACCTACAGGACGCCTCGCCGGCACTTATGGCTAAAGCTCCTGACAAGCCCGCGGCCAAGCGGACGCGCAAGGCCGCCGCGGAACCGCGGCGGCACGAGCAGGAGCCCGTGAAGTGGTGGCTCAGGTCGGTCAGGAGACGCTGGCCCTAGACGGAA
>CALMVT010000253.1 GCA_937873175.1 uncultured Acetobacteraceae bacterium
AGAACCTAAAAAAGTGAGTTGTGCCTTGGTTCCGCGCCCGCACTGATGCACAGACATGGCGTATCGGCTCCTTCGAAGTTCAGGCATGCTTTCACTCGCCTGAATATGACACCCTTCTCAAACTGTCTTCGCTCAGGTTCGGGCATAGCTCGTGAAAAGCGGACGTGACGCTTGCCTATAGGCGTACCAGCGCAGCGCCAAGCCGCCGCAATAACACGCGAGATCGGCAGTTATCGCGCCTGGTGCACTTTCATGGGTTGCCGTCGGCGGGCACGCCGGCGATGTTCCGCAGCGATGACCCCGGCGACCCTGACCCCGCGCCGACGAACACGCCGACGCCGCCGGCCTGCGTCAGCCGGCTTCGCATCCACGGGTTCAAGACCTTCGCCGAACCGGTGGCGCTCGACATCCTGCCTGGCCTCACCGGCCTTGTCGGCCCGAACGGCTGCGGTAAGAGCAACGTCGTTGACGCGCTGCGCTGGGCGATAGGCGAGGGCAACGCCCGCACGCTCCGCGGGGCGGAGATGGAGGACGTGATCTTCGCCGGCACCGCCGCCCGGCCCGGCCTGCAACAGGCGGAGGTCTTTCTAATGTTAGAGGGTGGCAGCTTCCCCGCCCCCTTCGCTGATCTCGCGGCGTTGCAGGTGACCCGTCAAAGCGAGCGCGGGACTGGCAGCGTCTACCAGGTGAACGGTCGAAAGGTCCGGATGCGGGACGTGTAGGGGGGCTATTGTGTGCTGCTGCCCCCGCCGTCACTCATTTCCACCAACCCCTGACACTGCCGTATCGCGCCTTCCGCATGTCACTCCCGAGGTGGCAGCGAGTACGCCTGCCCGCACAATCATAACGCGAAAAGCGATTGTCTCTGTTGGGGGTCACTTCGGGCTGATGCATAACTGCGGCTAACAGATCACGCGCAGCTGATCCTTCGCCGATTTCGTGCCGAGCGTGGCGGTGCTGGACAGCACGGCATTCGATTTACTCGCACTGCTTTTGCCGGCACGGCTCGGCGCGCGGCCCCTCGGCGTCATCGCTGGACACCGAGGAGACGCCGGCGAGCAAGCAACTGACGCTGGCACTCTAGACCGCTGGCCCACGTCGGCGGCTCAATGTGCATCAATGCGGGCGCGGGATCCCAGGGGAACCTGCCTTTTCAATGTTATGTTGCGCTGATCAGCGTCGAAACGCACCGCTGATGCAAACCCGCGTGCCTTCACATGTGTGTCAAAACAATGTTGACAGCCTTGGCAGCCTATGATGCTTGTTGATGGCAAAACAATGAACGTCAACTTGGGAGAGGAACATGGGATCGACGCGACGGAGTTTGCCGCAGCTTCTTGCATCAGTGTGCGCTTTGGGCGCAGTCGGCCTGCACAGCACGCCGGCGGCGGCTGCCTCGATCCTGTTCGTGGGCAACAGCTTTACCTATGGCGAAGCAGCCGGCGGCCCAAACCTGGTACAGCCCTACGGTGCGAGCACAGTCACGGACCTCAACGGCACTAACGTCGGCGGTGTCCCCGCGCTGTTCAAGGCTTTCACAACCCAGGCCGGCCTCGACTATACCGTCAGCCTGGAAACGGTCGGCGGAACCGGGCTTGATTACCATTACACCAACAAGCTCTCCCTGCTGAACAAGGCCTGGGACAACGTGGTTTTGCAAAGCTACAGCACGCTTGATGCCAGCAACCCGGGCAACCCGGCGAAGCTGATCCAGTATTCCGCTCTCTTCGCCAACACCTTCGCCGCGCAGAACCCAGCCGTCGGCATCTACCTGGACTCGACTTGGTCGCGTGCAGACCAAACCTACCTGCCATCAGGATTTTGGTATGGCCAGCCAATAGACGCGATGGAGCGGGACGTTCAGGCAGGCTACGACGCGGCGAAGGCCAATTCTCCGCTCATCAAGGATGTCATTCCAGTCGGGGCGGCGTGGAACCGTGCGTTCCTGACGGGATTTGCTGATCCCAACCCTTATGACGGTGTCACGCCGGGGCAGGTGAACCTGTGGGCGCCCGAGGGTTATCATGCGAGCGTTTACGGCTACTACCTGGAAGCTTTGACCGAGTTCGGTGACATCACAGGCGTTGATCCACGTATCCTTGGCTCCGGCGAGTCTGCGGCGGCGGTGCTTGGCATAACTGGAGCGCAAGCAGCGGCGTTGCAAAGCATCGCCCATGACCAGCTTGCAGCGGCGGTCCCCGAGCCATCGAGCCTACTTGTCCTGCTTGGAGGGTGCTTCGGTGTTGGTCTGTTCCGGACTCTGCGCTCCAGAGGGCACCTGTCTACAGCGTCAATCTGATTGATGCGCTGACAAGCCGGGCATGCCGTTCCGTTCCAGGCGGAATGCCTTGCCCGGCTTGGTCCGTTCCGTCCCGCACCCAGAGAAAGACCTTGGCTGGCGCGGCCTGGGTCGCATTGGGGTCAGTCGTCTTTAATGTAAAGCTCCTCGTTCCCTGCGGGCCAACCCGGGATCACACTCCTTGGATGGAGTTGCAGCCGGCGCGGGCCAGGCAGGCCGTCCTGGACGGCGGCCGCATAGGTTCCTACTCCGGAGATGACCAGCGTCAACGTACCTTCCTTGTCTGTTTGGACGGTCCATGCG
>CALMVT010000254.1 GCA_937873175.1 uncultured Acetobacteraceae bacterium
GGACGGGCATTACCGGGGCACCGCCCGGCTGATCCGCGCCGCCGGGCCGGGTTGCCCGCGCAGCGGGGCGCGCACGCTGGACGTTTACCGCGGCGCCGTGTCGCTGTCCTACAACGCCGCCCCGCGCGGGCGCGTGCCGCTCACCGCGCAGGTCGGCCCCGACGGCCGAATCCAGGCCAGCGACGGGGAGGGGATGCTGGACGGCCAACTCGCCGGCGGCCGCCTGGAGGTCACGGTGGCGAGCCGCCAGTGCGAGCACCGCTGGACGCTGACCAAGGTAAGTTAGCCGGGGGTGAGTTAGCCGGGCGCGTCAGCCGAAGAACACGTAAAGCCCGACCAGCAGGATTGTCACCGCAACTACGGCGCCCGTCGTGAAGGTCGTGAAGCGCGACCAGAAAATCTGGCGGTCGGCCACGAAGGCCTCGTCGATCTTGGTCATCGGTGTACTTTGGTTGCTCTCGGGAACGTCCATGGTGGCCTCTTGTTGCAGCAGGTAGGGGCCTTCTACGGCGTGCCGGCCAAGGGCGGCAAGGGCGAGGCCAGCGCCGCGGCCGGATCGTAGGCGCCGCCGCAACCGGAAGCGTGGAGGCGGAGCGCCTCGGGGTAGATGCGGTGCTCCTGCACCAGGACCCGGACGGCCAGGCTGTCCTCCGTGTCGCCGGGCAGCACGGGAACCGCCGCCTGGGCCAGTATGGGGCCGGCATCCACCTCGGGCGTCACCAGATGTACGGTGCAGCCATGCAGCTTGACCCCCTGAGCCAAGGCGCGGGCGTGGGTATGGAGGCCGGGAAAGGCCGGCAGCAGGCTCGGGTGCACGTTCAGCATGCGCCCGGCCCACGCGCCGACCAGGAACGGCGTCAGCAGCCGCATGTAGCCGGCGAGGCACACCAGGCCGATATCATGCTCTTCCAGCACGGCATGGACCGCGGCCTCATGCGCGCCACGGTCACCGGCGAACGGGCGGTGGTCGATGCAGCGCGCCGCCACGCCGCGCTGGGCGGCGAGGGCGAGGCCCCCAGCGTCCGGGCGGTTCGACAGCACCAGCGCAACACGGGCTGGATAGCCCGGCGCTTCCGCCGCGTCCAGCAGCGCGCCGAGGTTGCTGCCCCGGCCGCTGATCAGCACGGCGACGCGAACCGGGGTCACAGGAGCCAGTCGGCTTCGGTATGAACCTGCGCCGCGGCCGGGCCATCGCTGGCCGCGACCGCGCCGATCCGGAACGCGGTTTCCCCGTGCTCGGCCAGCAGCGCCACCGCTTCGGCGGCGTCGCGCACCACCAGCGCCATGCCGACGCCGCAGTTGAACACCCGCAGCATCTCGTCGGGCGCGATGCCGCCGGCCTGCGCCAGCCAGCGGAACACCGGCGGCAGCGGCCAGCAGCCCGCGTCCAGCACGGCGCGCAGCCCGTCCGGCAGCATGCGCGGCACGTTGCCGGGCAAGCCCCCTCCGGTGACATGCGCCGCCGCCCGCAGCAGCCCGGCGCGGTGCAGCGCCAGCAGGGGCTTCACGTAGATCCGGGTCGGCTGCATCAGCGCCTCCGCCAGCGTTTCTTCGGCAACTGTCTCGCCCACGGTCCACGGCGCCGGTTCGTCCCAGGGAAGGCCGCTGATGCCGACGATCCGGCGCACCAGGGAGAACCCGTTGCTGTGCACCCCGCTGGAAGGCAGGCCCAGCACGGCATCCCCGGCCGCGACCCCCGCCGGGAGCAGGGCGTCGCGCTCCGCAGCCCCCACGCTGAACCCAGCCAGGTCGTAGTCGCCGGCGGCATACAAGCCCGGCATCTCCGCGGTTTCCCCGCCAACCAGGGCGCAGCCGGCGAGCCTGCAGCCCTCGGCGATGCCGGCCACCACGCGCGCGGCGTGCTCCACCGACAAGGCGCCGGTCGCGAAGTAGTCCAGGAAGAACAGCGGCTCCGCCCCCTGGACCACCAGGTCGTTGACGCACATGGCCACCAAGTCGATGCCCACGCCGTCATGCCGCCCGGTGTCAATGGCGACCTTCAGCTTGGTGCCGACCCCGTCGGTGCTGCTGACCAGCACCGGATCGCGGAAGCCGGCGGCGCGCAGGTCGAACAACGCGCCGAACCCGCCGAGGCCGCCCATCACCCCGGCCCGCGACGTGGCCCGCGCCAGCGGCTTGATGCGCTCCACCAGCGCGTCGCCCGCCGCGATGTCCACGCCGGCCTCGCGGTAAGTAGCGCCGGGACGGGAAGGGGTGTCGCTCATGCCAATGGTCCTGTGACGCCGGGGCCTGGATGCGGTAATAGCCGGGGATGACGGGTCCGGACAGAGGCGGCGGCCACTCGGCCGTGTCGGCGCAGCAGTCATCCAGCGCGCAGCCCAGCCTGCGGCAGCGCGGCGGGCATGACGTTTTGAACCTGCCCAACGTCATCACGTTTGGCCGGCTGTGCGCCGTGCCGCTCGCGGTGTGGCTGGTGATCCAGCGCGAAACGGGCCTGGCCTTTGGCCTGTTCGCGCTGGCCGGGGTGTCGGACGCGGTGGATGGCTGGTTGGCCCGGCGCCGCGGCGGCAGCGCGCTCGGCGCCATGCTCGACCCCTTGGCTGACAAGGCGCTGCTGGTTTGCATGTTCGTGACGCTGGCAGCCATCGGCGTGCTGCCGAGCTGGATCGCCATCCTCGTGGTGTTCCGCGACTTGGTGATCGTGGGCGGCATCACCGTGATGTGGCAGCTTTCCATCCCGGTGCGGATCAGGCCGATGCTGTTTTCCAAGCTCAACACGGCGCTGCAACTGCTGCTGGTCGGCGTGGTATTGTTGCTGGACGGGTTCGGGCTGCAGGCGCCGTGGCTGCGAATCCTGTTGATCTGGACGGTGGCCGCGACGACGCTCGGGTCCGGCGCCGCCTATGCGTGGAAGGCGGCGCGCCATCGGTGAGGGCTTGAAGGTCAACGTTTGGGGATGAGAACACGGTGATAGACGTCTTGGGATGAAAACCTTGGACCTGCCTTCGCCTGAACCCACGCCCCCCGTCGCGTCCCCCCCGGCCGTCCCCGCCGAGCCGCAGCCGCGCTTCCCCCTGCGATCCGCGACCCGGGCGCAGCGATTCGGGCTGCTGGCCGGGCTGCTGCTGGTGCTCGCGGCGGCGCTGCACCTTTTCGCTTCCATCCTGCTGCCCTTCGTGATGGCGGCGGGCATCGCCTATTTCCTTGATCCGCCCACCACGCGGCTGACCCGGGCGGGCATGTCGCGCGGCGTCGCGGCGCTGTTGATGGTGGTGGCGCTGGTCGCGGCCGGGCTGCTGTTCGCCTTGCTGCTGTATCCGCTGCTGCTGGCGCAGGTCGGCATCCTGATCAGCCGCGTGCCGAGCTACGTGTATTCCGTGCGGCTCTGGGCCGGCGAGGTCATCAGCCACCTGCAGGAACGCCTCGGCTCCGAGTTCGTGGACGAGCGGCTGCGCGACCTGGTGGGCGGCCAGGCCGGCGCCATGCTGGCCTTCTTGGCGGCGGCACTCAGCCGAATCGTGGGCGGCGGCTTCGCCTTGTTCAACGTCCTTTCGCTGGTGGTCGTGACCCCCGTGGTCGCGTTCTATCTCCTGCGCGATTGGCGCCGGGCGGTGGCGCGGGTCGATAGCTGGCTGCCCCGGCGCTACGCCGGCGTGCTGCGGGCGCAGGCGCGGGAGGTGGACCGCATCCTGTCGGCCTGGGTGCGCGGCCAGGCGCTGTGCTGCGTGGCGCTGGCGCTGTTCTACGCTGTGGCGCTGTCCGCGGCGGGGCTGGACCTCGGGCTGATCGTCGGCATGGCGGCCGGGCTGCTGTCGTTCATCCCGTATGTCGGCAGCATCACCGGCGGCGTCGCCAGCATCGGCCTCGCTTTTGCGCAATTCCCGACCTGGACCGGGGTTGCGGCGGTGGCCGGGGTGTTCGTGCTCGGGCAGCTTCTGGAAGGCTACGTGATCTATCCGCGCTTCCTTGGGGATCGGGTGGAGCTGCACGCGGTTTGGGTGATCTTCGCGTTGTTCGCCGGCGGGGCAGCGTTCGGGTTTCTGGGCGTGCTGATGGCGGTCCCCGTGGCGGCGGCCATCGGCGTGCTGCTGCGCTTCTGGCTGCGGCGCTACCTGCAAAGCCCGCTTTACCTCGACCCGCCGTGACCCCCCTCCGCCAACTGGCGCTGCCCTTCGTGCACGCGCCCCGCTTGACGGAGGCCGAGTTCCTGCCCAGCCCCGGCACGGAGGCCGCGTTGGCCTGGCTGGCCGCCGCCGAATGGCCCGGTCGGCGCCTCGCGCTGTGGGGTGCGCCGGGGACCGGCAAGACGCATCTGCTGCATGTCTGGGCCACCCGCGCCGGCGCCGGCCTGGTGTCCGGCGGCGCGGTCCGCGCCGGGGCGACGCCCGGC
>CALMVT010000255.1 GCA_937873175.1 uncultured Acetobacteraceae bacterium
CCAACTCGCCGCCGTCGCCATCCTGCTCCGGTGAAATCGTCACCACGGCCTAGACACAAGCCATGACGAGGTCGTCAAGCTCATGATCGGCGGCTGACGCGCCACGCATCGCAGGAGGGTCGCATGTGGAGATTGGACGGGCGGACCGTGCTGGTGACGGGCGCGAGCGGCGGCATCGGCGGCGCCCTGGTCCGCCAGCTCGTGTCGGCGGGCGCGTCCGTAATCGCGAGCGGGCGGTCGATTGAAGCGCTGGACGCGCTCGCCGCCCAGACCGGCTGCCGAACCTTGCCGTTCGACCTGACCTCCGAGGACAGCGTGCGCGATGCCCTGGGCGGCCTTGACCTTTGGGGCGTCGTCAACTGTGGCGGCTTCGGCGGCGAGATCGCGACGCCAATGGACACCGACATCGCCGTGTTCGACAAGGTCATCAGCATCAACGCCCGCGGGGCCTTGCTCGTCACCAAGTACGCGGCGCAGTCGATGATCCGGCTGAACAAGGGCGGGTCGATCGTCAACGTGTCGAGCCAGGCGTCGCTCGCGGCGCTGTCCGGCCACATCTCCTACGGGTCGTCCAAGGCCGCGCTTGACAACATCACGCGCGTGTCCGCCCTGGAACTCGGCACGTACGGTATCCGGGTCAACAGCGTGAACCCGACCGTCGTGATGACGGAAATGTCCGCGTTCTACTGGGGGCGGCCCGAGATCGGCGAACCGTTCCTGCAGCAGATGCCGCTGCGCCGCTGGGCCACGGAGGACGAGATCGCGGCGCCGATCGTTTTCCTGCTCGGCGACGGCGCGTCGATGATCACCGGCGTGTGCCTTCCCATCGACGGCGGGTTCACCTGCTGCTGAGGCCGGGCCGGGCATTCCCCGGCTGAGCAACGCCGGGGGCACAAGCCGCTTCCAAGCCGGGCATCAAGTCTGGCACAATAATCGTGGGAATATGGAAAGCAAACCCACCGCGTCTCCAAGCGGGGGACCATCGGTTCAGGCATCGTCGTCTGTGCATCCGAGGAGGCCAACCCCATGAACACCAAGCCCATCGACCACCAGCGCCGCCGGCTTCTCGGCATCGCCGGCATGACGGCCGCCGCCGCCCAGCTCGGCATGGCCCGCTCCGCGGGCGCGCAACCCGGCATGCCGAAGCCGCCCGGCTCCCCGGCAGGGACCGCCTCCTTTGCCCCGTTGAAGCAGGTCAACGCCGGCGTCCTCAGCGTGGGATACGCCGAGCTTGGCGCAGCCGACCGGCCCGCGGCCATTCTTCTGCACGGCTGGCCCTATGACATCCACAGCTACGCGGACGTGGCGCCCCTGCTGGCGTCGGCGGGCTACCGGGTCATCGTGCCGTATCTGCGCGGCTACGGCGCAACCCGGTTCCTTTCGGACCAAGCGGTGCGGAACGGCCAGCAGTCGGCGCTCGCGGTTGACACCATCGCCTTGATGGACGCCTTGGGCATTCAAAAGACGGTCGTCGCCGGCTTCGATTGGGGCGCCCGGACGGCGGACGCCGTGGCGGCGCTCTGGCCGGAACGCTGCACGGGCCTGGTGTCTGTCAGCGGCTACCTGATCGGCAGCCAAGACGCCAACAAGGCGCCGCTGCCGCCGGAGGCGGAGCGCGCATGGTGGTACCAGTTCTACTTCGCAACCGAGCGCGGCCGGGCGGGATACGAGAAGTATCGAAAGGAGTTCGCCCGGCTCATCTGGCAGACCGCCTCGCCGAAGTGGGATTTCGACGACGAGACCTTCGACCGCAGTGCGCAGGCGTTCGACAATCCCGACCACGTCTCGGTCGTGATCCACAACTACCGCTGGCGGATCGGCCTGGCCGAGGGCGAGCCGGCCTACCATGCCTTGGAAAAGCGCCTGGCCGAAGCGCCCGTCATCGCCGTGCCCACGATCACCCTTGAAGGCGACGCGAACGGTGCGCCGCACCCGGACCCGGCATCCTATGCAAAACGATTCTCCGGCAAGTACGCCCACCGGCTCGTCACCGGCGGCGTCGGCCACAACCTGCCGCAGGAAGCGCCCAAGGCTTTCGCGGAGGCCGTCATCGAAGCGGCCGGACACTGATCCGCAGGAGGTCATCATGCACCGTCGCACGCTTCTTGGCATGGGCGGGCTCCTCGGGGCGACCGGACTGTTCGGCTCCCCGATGACGCCGGGCGTCGCCCAGCCCGCCGGCGGGCGTTTGGCTCCCGAGTTCGTGGGGCTGGACGGCTGGATTAACGCCCGCGGCCCCCTGACCCTGGCCGGGCTGCGCGGCAAGGTCGTGCTGGTCGATTTCTGGACCTATTCCTGCATCAACTGCCGCCGCACCGTTCCCTACCTGAACCGCTGGCACAGCGAGTATGGCCCGCTCGGCCTGCGGGTTGTCGGCATCCACACGCCGGAATTCGGTTTCGAGCGCGCACGCCGGAATGTGGAAACCTCCACCCGCGAGTTCGGCATCCAATACCCGGTCGGGCAGGACAACGGTTTCCAGACTTGGCGGGCCTGGAGCAACCGGTCCTGGCCGGCGTTCTACCTCCTGGACCGCGACGGCCGGATCGTGCTGTTCCGCGAAGGCGAGGGTTATGCCCGGGAGATGGAGGGCGCGATCCGCGGCCTGCTCGGCCTGGGCGCAGGGGGGGCGCACCCGGGCGATGATCCCGACCTGACCCGGATCGCCACGCCCGAGATGTATTTCGGCGCCAAACACCCCACGCCGCAGGACCGCGCCCAGTCGCCCCGGCCGGGCGAAGCCGCCTACGCCTTTGCCGAAGCGCCCGGCCCGCGGCTGAACACCTACCAGCTCGACGGCACCTGGTTCCGGGGGGATGAGGCGCTCGTGCTGCGTTCTTCCGAGGGCGTGCTGCGCATGCGCTTTTCCGCGGCGAAGCTGCATGTGGTGGCTGCGGCGCCGGCCGCGGTGACGCTGCGCATCCGCGTGGATGGGGGCGCGCCGCGCCTGCTGCCCATCGAACGCCCGACGCTCTACACGCTGCTGGACGGGGACGTGTATTGCGAGCACTTGATCGAGGTCGAGGCGGATCAGCCGGGCTTGTCGCTGTTCAGCGCAACCTTCGGCTGACGCCCAGTCGCTGCGCTGCCGGGTTCAGTAGGGAGGCTTGCTCCGCGCACGCTGGGCGCGCGCCGCCTCCGTCCACCAGGCGAGGTCGTCGGCGAAGCGGGGAAAGGCGCGGGCGAGCGCGGCGCCGCCTTCGCCCGCCGGCTGGCCGGCCGCGTCCAACGCCTGCCCGATCTGGCCGACCGCGAGCGTGCTTGAGATGACGACCATGCCCATTTCCGAAAGGATGCCATGCCAGGACAGACCGGCGCGCACGCCGGCGGACCGGCCTGCGGAGTAGCTGGCGATTGCCGCCGGGCGCCAGAACCATTCCTCCAGGAAATGGTCGGTCAGGTTCTTAAGCCCCGGCTGCACGCCCCAATTATACTCGCCGGCGACGAACACGAATGCGTCGGCCGTCCGGATGGTTTCCGCCAATGCTTCCAGCACGACCGGCGCCGCGTCTTTCGGGTGTTCCTTGTACATCCGGTCGAGCATCGGCAGGTCGAGCGCCTTGGCGTCGATCAATACGGGGCTTGCGCCGCGTGCGGCAAAGGCGTCAACCAGGTAGTTGGCCAGGCGGATGCCTTGGCGGTCGGACCGATACGATCCGTAGAAGATGGGGATCTTGTCGCTCATCGGGCCATTTTCCTCGGGGCGCATGGTCCATTATGCGCGCTGCCGACCGCTTCGGCGAGCAAAGCGTGCTACATGCCTGAGCGGCATGATGCCGCGTAATGAGGGCGGCTGCGGCCAGCCCTGATCAATGTCTCAAAAGCGAAGTACCTTCGCTGTGGGCCGAGCGCATCACCCACGAACTGCGCCGTCGAGGGGCTTGCTCGGATACGCTCCTAAGCAGGCATTCGTCGCTTGCGCCACGGATACCTGCTTCCTCCGGAAAGCAAAGCCTCGCTTTTTCCGAAAGCAACGCGCCGCCGGTTAATGCTCAGTGCAGGCGCGCAGCCGCCGGGCAAGGCGCCGACGCCTCGCCCGCCATGAGCGCATGGCCAGCCTCCGCCAGCGCCAGCGCCACGTCCGCCGCGCGCTCCAGCGCCGTGCCCAGGGACGCCGGCCCCACCATGCCACGCAGCGCCCGCGCCGCCTCGGCGGTGCGCCCGGCCTGGACGCAGGCGAACACGCCCAGTAGCGCCCGCTCGTCCGGGGTCAGTTGGCGGGCGCACATCCGCTCCACCGTGACCGGCCGTGTGCCGCCGCGCTCCACGGCACCCATGAAGCCGCACAAGCCACACCCAGCCTCGGCCGCGTCCAAGCCGCCCAAGGCCGCCTCGATCCGCTCCTTGACCTGCAGATCCTCCGCACGGCAGCGCGCAAGCACCCAGGCCCGCATCGACCACAGCAGCACGGCTTCCGCGGCCGGCAACGCCGTCCGCTCGTCCATCGCCGCCCCGCTTGCCCCAGCCTGCATGTCCTGACCCCACGATCTGTTGCCGCAAGGGTTTTTAATGCGAACGCTTCGCACTTGCAAGCTCGAAAACGGCCATCAACGGGATCGGCCAGCTGCAAATAATTCTCATTGCTACTCTCAACATCAACTGCTTCCGGGCAAGTGGCTGGCGATTGCAACATGCTTGTGATAGCGTTTTTTCTTGCATTTAACGGATGAAGCATGAAACCAGTGATGTCCTTGGGCGTGGATACCTGGTGACATGGCCGTCGGCCCGAACCAGCCAAAGGAGCAGGGCCAATCAGTTCTGATTACACGGAGCTGAGGGCGAGCAGCCAATCGAAGCTGACGGCATTGGCGTGGAGGGCCAGGCTGATGTTCTGGACGCCGTTGGCGCGCAGGACGTTGAGGGCGGCTGAACGGGTGCGCGCCATGATGCCGGGCCGGGTGCGGATGCGGCTCGCGTCTTCGCCCAGGGTCACATCCTGAACGTAATGGGCACGGTTCTCGATGCCCCAGTGCGCGCGGATCGCGCAGCCAAGCACTTTGGCGCCGTGGCGGGCTTGGCAGGGGTAGTAGCCGACCTCCTCGCGCGTGGCCCACAGGCCGGTGCGGGTGTTCTTGATGTAGGTCAGGCGCGACACCCGGGCGACGCAGCTGACCAGCGCCTGCCGGGGCGCGTCCAGAAGGTCAGCGGTGTCGAACACCTCGGCGCGGCGGTGCTCCTGGCGTCCATGGCGGCCTCGCCGAAACCCAAGGGGTTTGCGGCTGGGTCAACCGTTTCGTGGCTGTCGAAGGGATGTTGCTCGGCGCACAGCCCGGCCAGGGTTGCGTGCAGGGTGGGTTGGTTGTCCTTGGCGCGGACCAGCAAAGCGTTGCCGGCGGAGGCGGCCTGCGCAAAGCTGTCCCTCTGACAACGCAGCGCGTCGGCGGTGGCGAAACGCGAAGCGTTTGCGCCGTGAACAGCACGCCCGTGAGGCCCAGTTCGGCCATCAGCTGTGGCACGGCTGTGACCTCGTCCGGCGCCCCGCCCAGTTCCTGATGCGCCAGGATCAGGGCGGCGTCGCTGGCAAAGGCGCTGAGCACGTGGACCGCCTTGCGGTCGGCTAGGTGATCGAAGTCCGGCGAACCTCTTGGTTCGACGCTGCCGCGCAGCGTTTTGCCATCAAGCGCGACCGTGTGCAGCGTTTCTGGGGCGTTACGCGTGCTCAGGCTATGGGCATGGCGACGGAACGCGGCTTCGAGATCATCGCCGCCAAGCGTCAAGAACAGGTGGCGCAGCGTGTTCACCGCCGGAGCGCGCCGGAAGCAGGCACCGAAAACGATGTTCAGGCGCTCGCGCTGCAGGGCGATGAAGGCGGTGATCTTCTGGTAAGACGTCGCGCCCGCAAGCGTGGCGAGGACCGAGGACAGCAGCAGGTGGCGCATGCTGTAGCACCGGCCCTGGGCGCGGCGCGGGTCGGGCACCTCGACGAGGGCGGCAAGCAGACAAGCGAATGGCACAGGGCGACCTCATAAAGCGGGAAGGTCGCCTCCATACAGCCGTCACATTACCCCACCCCGTTCACGCCAAGCCCGCCGCGGCAGAACTGAATGGCCCTGACCAAAGGAGGCCCTAGCACTACCTGGGCCCTTTTGGCTCAAAGGATGGTTGGAACTGGTGCTTGCA